>NZ_DASTBH010000001.1:0-13793 GCF_035712165.1 Actinophytocola sp.
GCGCCGACCGAGACCCCCCAGTCCGCGGCCATCAAGGAGAAGTACTCCTCCAGGGCGTCCACCCCGCTCAGCACGGCGACCGCGATCACCGCGGCCCGCACCGCGGGCCGGCGGGCGGCCTCGGCCAACCCGGCGCGCAGCGTGGCGAAGTAGCCGCCCGGCGCCGCGTCCTCCGGCCCGGTATGCCGCGGCGGCTCCGGCAGCCGGGTCGCCAGCACCGCACTGCCCAGGCAGGTCGCCACGCTGGCCCACCCGACCAGCTGGTAGCCGCCGAGGTTGAACAGCACCGTGGCCGCGACGGCGACCGGCAGCTGGGCCAGCAACTCCAGCGCCTCGATCCAGCCGTACAGCCGGGGATAGTGGTCGGCCGCGCCTGCGGCGGCCAGCCCGTCGTAGAGCAGCGCCTCGAACGCGCCGCTGGCCAGCGACCCGCCGAACGCCCAGAGTGCGAACCCGGCCGCGAAGCCGGCGAACCCCGGCAGCAGCACCCACATGGCGAACCCGCAGGCGGTCAGCGCGCTGGACGCCACCAGCGCGGCCCGGCGGGAGAACCGGTCGGCCAGCGCACCGGTGGGCACCTCGGCGACGAACGCCACCGTCGACCAGATCATGAACAGCACCGAGATCTGCGCCGCGGACAGCCCCGTGTCGGCGAACAGCAGCGCGTACAGCGGGTAGAGCGGCACGACCTCGGAGAGGGTGGCCCAGACCAGACTCAGCCGAACGAGCCGGCGGGCAGCAGGCGGTACGGTGCGTCAAAGAAACGGCATGTGGCGCATGCTAACCAGTGGCGCGAGCGGCGCAATCGGTTTTCAGACCAGGGTCGCGCCACCGGTGTCCACCTCGCCGCGCGCGACCAGCCAGGCCAGCGACTCGCGGACGGCCTGCAGCGAGGAGTACCGCGGCGCGTAGCCGAGCAGCGTGCGGGCCTTGTCGATGCTCATGCTCGGGCTGTGCTCGAGGTGTTCCCGGCTGGTCCGGGCGTCCTCCGGGTCGACCCCGTCCGCCCAGGCGTCGAACGGCTCGAACCGCAGCCGGGACGGCACCCCGAACCAGCCCGCCACCGCGGCCGCGTAGCCGCGCAGGGTCAGCGCCTGCGGCGAGACCACGTGGAAGCTCTCGCCGGCCGCGGCGCCGCGCCGGTTCAACGCCAGTTCGAAGGCCTGCGCCACGTCGTCGGCGTGCACGTGGTGCAGCGTCTCCAGACCGAAGTTCGGCAGCGTCACCTCCTCGCCCCGGGCCAGCGCGCCGAACACCCGCAGGTCGAAGTTGCCGACCGGGTTGCACGGCGGCCAGCCCGGTCCGACGATGTGGCCCGGGTGCAGCACGGTCGTGGGGGTGCCGCCCCGGCGCGCCTGGCCGAGCAGGTAGGCCTCGATCTCCGCCTTGGCCAGCCCGTACTCACCGAACGACTCCCGGGGCACGTCCTCGGTCACCGGCACCGCGGCCAGCGGGCCGTGCACCCAGATCGTGCCGCAGTGCAGCAACAGCCCGGTCCGCCCGCGCAGCGCCTCGGCGATCGCCCGGGCGCTGTCCACCGTGAAGCACACCAGGTCCACCACGGCGTCGGCGTCGAACTCGGCGACGGTCGGGCCGAACGTGCCGGCGGCGTCCTGCCCGTCGCGGTCCACGCTGACCCGGCGCACGCGCTGCCAGGCGGCGTCCGGGTGGTAGGCGTCGCGTTCGCCCCGGCTGAGCACGATCACCTCGTGTCCGCCGCGCACCAGCCTGGGCACCAGGTAGCTGCCGATGTGCCCGGTCCCGCCGATCACCACAACTCGCACGGCACACCGTACCGCCTCTCCGAAATTTGTCCGGTCGTTGCGTTCCGGCAAAAGGGGCGCGAGATCGGGTGGATGTGGCAGGGTGCCGTCACGGTCCCCTGAGGTGGCTGTTGGTCGGGCACGGGGTTTCCACGAAGATCCGCGTGCAGGCCCTGACCCCTGCGTTTCGCACTGTTGTAGATCGTGTTGGCGGCCAAGCAGAATGTCGGCGGGACAAGGAGGCGGTGCGGTGCGGGCGGGTTTGCTCAACCATGCCGGGCGGATCCTGCTGGTCGCCGTGGCCTACTACCTGGGCGCGCGGTTCGGTTTGGCGCTGGCCGTGGTGAACGGCCAGGTCACGCCGTTGTGGCCGCCCACCGGGATCGGCCTGGCCTGCCTGTTCCTGCTGGGGCCGGGCTGCTGGCCGGGCATCACGATCGGCGCGCTGGCGGCCAACCTGCCGCTCGGGCCGAACCCGCCCGCGGTGCTCATGATCTCGGTGGGGAACACGCTCGCGCTGGTCTGCGCCTACGTGCTGCTGCGCCGGGTCGGGTTCCGGGTGCAGCTGGACCGGCTGCGCGACGCGCTGGAACTGGTGTTCCTCGGCGCCTGCGGCGCGATGCTGGTCAGCGCCACGATCGGCACCGGCACGCTG
The DNA here is from genome assembly GCF_035712165.1 of Actinophytocola sp. Taxonomy (GTDB): domain Bacteria; phylum Actinomycetota; class Actinomycetes; order Mycobacteriales; family Pseudonocardiaceae; genus DASYTH01. The sequence continues at coordinate 2,419 of NZ_DASTBH010000001.1, forward strand.
GTGCTGGCCGGCGACCTGCCGCCGGGCGCGTACTGGCCGACCTGGCTGGTGTGGTGGGCCGGCGACGCCCTGGGCGTGCTGGTGATCACCCCGGTGGTGCTGACGGTGGGCCGGACCCGCTGGCGCTGGCCCGGTTCCTGGCTGCGGCTGGTGGAGGCGTTGTGTCTGCCGGCGGGCATCATCGGTGTCTTCGCGCTGGCCCGGGAAACCGCGACGCCGGTGTTCTTCCTGGCCTTCCCGCTGCTGATCTGGGCGGCGCTGCGGTTCCAGCACCGGGCCGCCGCGCCGTGCGCGCTGATCATGTCGGTGGGCGCGGCCGTCGGCGTGGTGCGCGGCGTCGGTGCGTTCGCCGAACTGGACCTGGCCGCCCGGATGGTGACCCTGCAGGCGTTCAACGCCTCGACCTCGCTGACCGCGCTGCTGCTCTCGGCGGTCACCATCCAGCGCAACGACGCCCTGCGCGCGGTGGAACGGGCGGTCGAGCAACTGTCCCAGGCGGTTGCCGCGCTGGAGCCGCACAGCCTGCTGCGCGACGGGATGCTGGAGAACGTGCTGAGGTCGCGTGCGCGCACCACATCGGACGGCGAGATCAGCTAGTTTCACCGGGTGGCCAAAGACTCCGCGATCGAACTGGAGGTCGGGCACCGGACGGTCCGGATCACCAACCCGGACCGGGTGTACTTCCCGGCGCGCGGCGAGACCAAGCTCGACCTCGTCAACTACTACCTCTCGGTCGGCGACGGCATCGTGCGCGCGGTGCGCGAGCGGCCGTGCATGATGCACCGGTTCCCGTCCGGTGTGGCCGGGGACAAGGTGCACCAGAAGCGGGTTCCGCACGGCGCGCCGCCCTGGCTGGAGACCGTGCGGGTCACGTTTCCGCGCTACGGCCGGCATGCCGACGAGCTGTGCGTCACGGAGCTGGCCAGCGTGGCGTGGGCGGTGCAGATGTCCACTGTGGAGTTTCACCCGTGGAACTCGCGGCGGGCCGACACCGAGAAACCCGACGAGTGGCGGATCGACCTGGATCCCATGCCGGACTGCCCGTTCGACCGGGTGCGCCGGGTCACCCACGTGGTCCACGAGATCCTCGACGAGTTGGGTGCGGTCGGCTGGCCGAAGACCTCCGGCGGCAAGGGGATGCACATCTACGTGCGGATCCGGCCGGAGTGGGGGTTCACCGACGTGCGCCGGGCCGCGCTCGCCTTCGCCCACGAGGTGGAGCGCCGCGCGCCGGACGACGTGACCACCACCTGGTGGCGCAAGGACCGCGACCCCAACCTGCTGTTCGTGGACTACAACCAGAACGCCCGGGACCACACCATCGCCGCCGCCTACTCGGTGCGCGGCAACCCGGAGGCGACCGTGTCCACGCCGATCACCTGGGCCGAGGTGGACGACGTCGACCCGCGAGATTTCACCATCGCCACGGTGCCGGCCCGGTTCGCCGAGCTCGGCGACCTGCACGAGGGCATCGACGACGCCGTGTTCTCCCTGGAACCCCTGCTGGAGTGGGCCGACCGCGACGGCGCCGAGTTGCCGGACGAGGAGTAGCTAGGCGCACAGGGTGGTGGCCGCGACCAGGATCTGGGGTTCGGACACCAGTACGTGCTGCGCGGCGCCGCCCAGCGGGATGAAGCTGTCCGCGCTCGCCACCCGGGTGATCCGGCCGGGGAAGCCGGCGTCGACCAGCGCCATGGTCACCGCCTCGGACACGCCGCCGGTGCGCCGGGTCTCGTCGACGATCAGCACCCGGCCGGTCGCGTTCGCCTCCCGCAACAGGTCCTCGACCGGCAGCGGCGCGAGCCAGCGCAGGTCGAGGACGCGGGCGTGGATGCCGCGTTCGACGAGCTGTCCGGCCACCCGCAGGCTCATCGGCACCCCGTTGGCGAAGCTGACGATGGTGAGGTCGGTCCCGTCGCCGTAGACCCGGGCACTGCCCAGCGGCACGTGCGCGCAACCGGCCGGTGCGAGCCAGCCGCCGTCGTCGGCGGTGTGCAGGTCCCTGGTGTGGTAGAGCGCGATCGGCTCCAGGAAAACCGAAACCTGACCGTCCACAGTGGCCGCCGCCGCGCAGGTGCGCAGCATGGCCGCGGCGTCGTCGGCCCGGCTCGGCGAGGCGATCACCAGACCGGGGATGTCGCGCAGCGCGGCGACCGCGTTGTCGTTGTGGAAGTGCCCGCCGAAGCCCTTCTGGTAGCCGTAGCCGGCGATCCGCACGATCATCGGGTTGCGGTACTGGCCCTGCGCGAAGAACCGCAGCGTGGCCGCCTCACCCCGGATCTGGTCGGCGGCGTTGTGCAGGTAGGCCAGGTACTGGATCTCGGCGATCGGCAGCAGGCCGCACAGTCCGGCGCCGAGCGCGAGGCCGAGGATGCTCTGCTCGTCCAGCAGCGTGTCGAACACCCGGGCCGGGCCGAACTTCTTCAGCAGTCCCCGGGTCACGCCGTACACGCCGCCCTTGCGGGCCACGTCCTCGCCGAACACCAGCACCTCCGGGTGCTCGGCGAGCAGGTCGGACAGCGCCTGGTTGACGCCCTGGGCCAGGGTGAGCCGGTCGGTGGTCGCCGGCACGGCGACCGGCGGCGGCTGCCGGACCGCCAGCGGCGCCATCACCTCGGCGGCGCCGGCGAGTTTCGGTGCGGCAGCGGCGGTTTCGGCCACGGCGGCGACCTCGGCCCGCTTGTCCTCGTACCGCGCGATCACCTCGGCCGGGGAGAGCACGCCGTGCTCGACCAGCAGGATCGCGGTGCGCAGCACGGGATCGCGCCGCGCCTGCGCGTCCAGTTCGGCCGGCTCCCGGTAGGCGAGCTCCACGTCGGACCCGGCATGTCCCATCAGCCGCACCACGCGCAGGTGCAGGAAGGCCGGCGCGCGGTGCTGTCGCACCCAGTCCGCGGCCTCGGCGGCCACCTGCGCGGCCTGCACCAGATCCGTGCCGTCCGCGGTGAAGTACCGGGGGCTCGATTGTCCTGAGTAGACACTGCGGACCCAGCCCGGCGGGGTGCGCACGCTGATGCCGATCTCGTTGTCCTCGCAGACGAACAGCAGCGGCAGGGGCAGTTTCTGGTAGGCGCAGTGCCGGGCGGTGTTGAACGCGCCGAGCGCGGTGGAGTGGTTGACCGAGGCGTCGCCGAAGCTGCACACCACCACCGAGTCGGCCGGCCACGGGAGGGGCAGGCCGAGCCGGGCGGCCCGTTCGACCGCGAACGCCACCCCGACCGCCCGGGGCAGGTGCGAGGCGATCGTGGAGGTCTGCGGGATCACCTCGAGTGCCTTGTGGCCGAACACCTTGTGCCGTCCGCCGGCGATCGGCTCGGCGGCCGCGGCGGTGACGCCGAGCAGCACGTCGGACAGCGGGGTGCTGCCCGGCACCTGGCGGGCGCGTTCCAGGTAGAACGCGCCGGACCGGTAGTGCAGCAGCGCGGGATCGGTCGGCCGCAACGCGGCGGCCACCGCCGCGTTGCCCTCGTGGCCGGACGAGCCGATGGTGTAGTAGCCCTCGCCGCGCGCGCCGAGTTCGCGGGCGGCCAGGTCGAGGTGCCGGCTGCCCAACTGCGCGTCGAACAGTTCCAGGCACCGGACGCCGGTCAGGTTGCCGCCGGGCAACGGCAGGGCCGGGTCGCGCCGGGGCCGCTCGGCGAGCGCGGCGACCGTGCCGAGGAAGTTCCCGTCTATCTTGATATCCGCCATCTAGTCCTCTGTGGACAGCCGGTAGTCCAGTTCCGGCTCTATGGTGGCCACGTCCATCTGCGCCTTCTGCAGCCGGCCGGAGAAGTCCCAGTTCATGGCCTGCCAGCGGGTGAACTGGTCGAGCACCCAGATCCCGGACTGCCGGCTGCCGTTGCCGGACCGGCCGTTGCCGCCGAACGGCAGGTGCGCCTCGGCGCCCGAGGTGGAGTTGTTCACGCTGACCATGCCCGCGCCGACACCCTGGCGGAACCGGAAGGCGCTGGCCGGGTCGGTGGTGTATATCGCCGAGGACAGGCCGTAACCGGGCGTGTTGGCGAGGTCGATGGCCTCGTCGAGGTCGCGGTAGGTGCAGATGCCCACGATCGGGCCGAACGTCTCCTCGGTGAACACCCGGTCATCGGGACGAACCCCGTCCAGCACGACCGGGTGGTAGTACAGCCCGGCGTCCGGATCGCCGGCGAAACCCGGCCGGGGGTTGCCGGCGCCGATCCGCCCGGTTCCGCTCGACCCGAGCACGGTGTGGTGTCCGGCCACCCAGCCCAGCACGGTTTCGTAGGAGTCGGCGAACTTCTGGTCCAGCATCGGGCCGTAGAGCACGTCGCCGGTGGGGTCGCCGACCGTGGCCGCCCGCACCGCCGCGTCGAACCGGCGGACGAACTCGTCGTGCACCGACTCGTGCACCAGCACCGTGCCCAGCGAGGTGCAGCGCTGGCCGGCGGTGCCGAAACCGGAGAACAGCGCGCCCTCGACGGCCAGGTCCAGGTCGGCCTCCGGCGTGATCACCATCGGGTTCTTGCCGCCGAGCTCCAGACACGGCGACTGCAGATGCCGACCACACAACTCGCCGACCCGGGTGCCCACGGCGCTCGACCCGGTGAACCCCACCTTGTCGATCACCCCGGCCTGCAACGCTTCCTGCAGACCGTCGAAAGTAGACTGTCCATCCGCGACGACCACGTTGAGCACGCCGTGCGGCAGGCCCGCCCGCCAGGCCAGTTCGGCCAGGGCGAGCGCACTCGCGCTGGCGTACTCGGCCGGCTTCCACACGACCGCGTTGCCACACAGCAGTGCCGGCACCAGGTACCAGGCCGGCACCGCGACCGGGAAGTTCCCGGCCGTGATCACGGCCGCCACCCCCACCGGCACCCGGAAGGTGAACAGTTGCTTGTCCGGCATCTCCGAGGGCACGGTCTGCCCGTAGAGGCGGCGCCCCTCTCCCAGGAAGAAGTCGCAGGTGTCGACGATCTCCTGCACCTCGCCGCGCGCCTCCGCGAGCGGCTTGCCGATCTCGCGCGTGACCAGCCGCGCCAACGTCTCCGCGTTCGCTTCGACCAGCCGCCCCAGCGCCGCGATCGCCCGCCCCCGCACCGGTGCCGGCACGTTCGCCCACTCCCGCTGGGCCCGCCGTCCGGACTCCGCGGCCTGCCGGAACACCGCCGGTTCCGCCAGTCGCACTCCGGCGACTACGTCATCCAGCCGAGCCGGGTTCCGGGACACGTACTCCGTCCCGCCCTCGACCCGCTTCCCATCCACCACCGAAACAATCGTCCGCACCCGCCCACGCTACTGCCCCCACTTCCGCGAGCCCCCCGCCCCCAGCAGCCGGGTCACGGCAGGGCGGTGGCGCACTGTGGCCGGTACCCGTTCCGCAGTGCGAGGACGGTGGCCGGCGGGGTGATCACCTCGGCGGTCCCGGTCGCCGGCCGGGCCCGCGGCGCGCCGTAGCCGGCCGGACTCCACGGCACCACCGCGTCGCCCGCGACCAGCGCCGGCACCCCGTCGATCAGCGCGAAGGCGCCGCCCGGCAGGTCCTGCCAGCGATGCGGATGCAGCCGGCGCCGGTGCGTCCCGCGCACGATCCGCTCGCCGTGCAACTGCCGGTCGATCTCCACCGCCAGCGGGACCCCGGTGCCGTGCCCGGCCGCCCACGCCCGCCGGTAGGCGTTGTAGTCCGCCCGCCGGCACAGCGCACACGGCCGGTGCCCGGCCGCCAGCGCGACCGCCTCATCATGGAAGAACAGCACGGTGTAATGCCCCGCCTGCCACTGCCGCGCCCGCCACCCCCGGAAAGCCAGCGCACAGATGATCCACAGCGCCCCCCGGTGAAACCGCACCACGTCCGCGTCCTCGTGCAGAATCCCCCGGTTCCCCATCCACGCCCCGCGCAGTGGCACCGCCACCACATCGCCCAGCGGCGTCACCCGGTTGCGCATCGGCCCACCCATGCGCCCATCCTCACCCCACCCCCCGACACGTCCCGTTTTGGATCATGCGTCGGTTGCACCGGTTGGGGGAGTGACACGGTTTGCCCGCTGCGGGAAGGTGACTCGGAATGCGGTGGTTGGGGCCGCCGCGCATGAAGGCACCGACCTAAAGAACAATGCCATAGGGCAGGTGTATGGCGTGCGGCCGCGCCGGGGGAGATGGTCCAACTATGCCCATGCGATCATATTCGCCGCAGGAATCGCCCTATGGTCCGGTCGGCTCGACATTACTGGAGGACGATGAAGGTGCGCGCCCCACTTGGCGGACGTATGGCCGCCAGGGTGATAGTCGTTGGACTTGTCTGCCATCTGTTGAGTGGATGCACGGACGTCAAGCCGAATGGTCTGGACAATCGCACGGAATGTGATGTCCAACGTACGCGCGCGGATAATTTGCGGGACAACGTGCTGATGCGCGACCGGCCGGAAGGCGTCAGTTTCAACGAACAAAGCTACGTGCTCCCGTGCGAGGACGATGACGGCGTGGGCGGAGTTGGCTGGAATGGCAATTTCACAACAGCAGACGAGGACGCAGTTCGCGCCTACTACCGGGGCGCCGCAGCGGCCGCAGGCTGGACGCTGAATTACGAAATACCGAACCGCGCATCAGGTCAAGCAGAATCGGAAGCGCGGCGCCCACAAATGTGTTTTGAAAGCGAACGTGAGAAGGGGGTGATACTAACGGTCTACTTTTGGAGCCCACCCGAGGCTGGCATTCCGGACCTTTTCGTCGAGCTCGAGTTCGCCGCACAGGACGTCACGTGCGAGAAATGGGTCCGCTAGTATGCGGCCTGGCGCGGGAACTCGCCGCGGGTAACCGGGAGTCGCGGGTCCGGGTGGAGATTCGTTTGCCGGTATGAGAATGAGCCGACCTGTCCCGCGCGGGATGGATGCGGAGATCGCGGGTTCGAACGAGGCGAAGGGGGCGGCGGCCGCCTGTCGGTTCCTTTAGGTCGGTGACCGCGCCGGTTGATGCGTCGAGTCGATTGGTTGGGCGTCAGGCGGAGCGGGCCAGTTGGGGGCCGGGATCTGGCAGGTCGACGACCAGGGTGGTGGACCAGCAGCGGGGGCAGGGGGTGAGTGCGGCGGAGCCCAGCGGATGGGGCCAGCAGGGGGCGCCGCACAGGGCGAAGAAGGTCCAGCGTCCGGTCAGGCCGAGCTGCCGGGCGTAGTAGCCGTCGAGCGGGACGGCGCGGGCGTTGTCAGGGACCTGATGGGCCAGCGGGCGGAAGATGCCGGGGAGGGTGCGGCAGTTGGTCATCGGGCTTGCTCCGGGCGGTGGAGCCGGCAGGCGCGGCCGAGTCGGGGTCAGGTCGCGCCTGCCGGGCTGAGGGCCGGGCCGCAGCGAGGTCGGTGCGGGAGTGGACATCGCTCGCGGCCCGGCGGGGGAGGGTGGGCGGCTGGAACGCGAAAGCCGTTCCCACCTTGTTGATGTGGGACTGGGCGTATCGTCCTCATGGGATCTAAGCTCAGTGCCTTGACTCTGCTCTATCCAAAACTGATTATCAAGAATCTGACCCACGTCCTTCCGGGTGGTCTTTCGCGATACCGTGAGTAGTCGAAAAGCCGGGTCCTGCCTCGGTCGGCCAGCCGCGCGAAAGGAGTTCGATGGCGGCACCCGTGCGCACTGTCCGGAAGTTGTTGCTCGGCAAGGAGATCGAGCACATGATCGCTGCGGCTGGGAAGACCCAGACCGAGGCCGGCGCGCTGATCGAGGTCGGTCAGTCCCGGATCGCCGGCCTGGTCAACGGCATCGGCGCGATCTCGGTGGGCGACCTGGTCCTGCTCGCCAACGGCCTCGGGTTCACCGATCCGGGTTACCAGGACGCCCTGCTCGAACTCCGCCGCGACAACCACAAGCGCGGCTTCTGGACCATGGGCTTCAACCGCGCCTACAGCGAAGAGATCCGGTTGATGGTCGACCTGGAGAGGCACGCGGACCAGATCCGGTCCTATCAGGTAGAGATCATGCCCGGCCTCGTGCAATGCGAGTCCTACGCCCGAGCCCTGCACGCCGACGCTCCCGAGGCGGGTGTCACCCTGGACGATCAGGTACAGGCCCGGATGGCGCGCCAGGACATCTACGACAAGGCCGATCCGCCTGGCGTGCACTATGTACTGTCCGAGTCCTGCCTTCGGCGGATCTGGGGTGACCGGCACGTGATGCGTGAGCAGATCGACTACCTGATCAAGCTCTCCGACCGGCCGAACGTGATGATCCAGGTGTTGCCGTTCGATGTTCCGCCCGGCCGGAGATCGCCGGTTGGCAATCGGTTCACTCTGGTTCGGGTACCTTCCCCGGGCGTGGCCGGCCCCTTGGAACTCGCCTACATCGAGAGTCAGGTCGAGATCCGGTACCTGGACGACAAGAAGGCGTTGGCCGCCTTTGATCAGGTCTGGGCGCGGCTGTCCACGGTGGCGTTGAGCTATGCGGAGTCCCGAAAGTTTCTGCGGCGGGTCGCCCAGGACTTCAAGTAATCGAGCGAGGGAGCCACCTATGTATGCCGAGCCGACCTTTCGCAAGTCGAGTTTCAGTGACCCCAACCAGGAGTGTGTCGAGGTTGCGCGGCACGACGACTGGGTTCAGGTGCGCGATTCGAAGGCTGGTCCGGACGACGGCCGGCTGACGTTCGTCGGCGCCCGGTTCACCGAGTTCCTGGATGGTCTGGGCCGACGGTAAGGCTCTCTGCGGTTGAGGTTGGAGGGGTTCCAGTCTTTCCAGCATGTGGGCTTGGCGGGCGGGGTGGGGGTTTGGTGCAGACAATATTCAGATGAGGGCGGTGGTTTACGAGAAGTTCGGGCAGACGCCCGAGGTGTGCACGGTGGCGGATCCGGCCCCGTCCCGGCATGGCGCGGTGATCCGGGTGGACGCCACCGGACTGTGCCGCAGCGACTGGCACGGCTGGATGGGGCACGACCCGGACATCCGGGTTCCGCACGTGCCGGGGCATGAGTTGGCCGGCAGCGTCGAGGCGGTGGGCGCCGGAGTGGAGACCTGGAAGGTGGGGGACCGGGTCACCGTTCCGTTCATCTGCGCCTGCGGCGGGTGCGAGGAGTGTGCCCGGGGCGCGCAGGAGGTGTGCGCCCGGCAGACCCAGCCCGGGTTCACCCATTGGGGTTCGTTCGCCGAGTTCGTGCCGATCGAGCACGCCGACCTCAACCTCGTCGGCCTGCCCGCCGACCTGTCCTACGGGGCGGCGGCCAGCCTCGGATGCCGCACCGCCACGGCGTTCCGGGCCGTGATCGCGCGCGGGCGGGTCGCGCCGGGGGAGTGGGTCGCGGTGCACGGCTGCGGCGGCATCGGGCTGTCCGCGATCATGATCGCGGTCGCGGCCGGCGCCCAGGTGGTGGCCGTGGACGTGGTCTCGAAGGCACTGGACATGGCCGGCGGGCTCGGCGCCGAGGTATGCGTCGACGGCACCGGGAACGACGTCGCCGAGCGGATCATCGCGGCCACCGGCGGCGGGGCGCACCTGTCCCTGGACGCGTTGGGCAGCCCGGAGACCGCCGCCGCCTCGGTGAACTGCCTGCGCCCGCTGGGCCGGCACGTGCAGGTGGGCCTGCTCCCGCCGGACGCCGTCCTCCCGATGGCCCGGGCCATCCGGTTGGAGCTGACCCTGCTCGGCAGCCACGGCATGGCCGCGCACGCCTACCCGCCGATGCTCGACCTGATCAGCTCCGGCGCGCTGCGACCCGACCTGCTGGTCACCCGGACCATCGGGCTCGACGACGCGCCCGACGCCCTGATCGCCATGGGCGGCCCGGCCCCAGGCGGCATCACGATCATCGAGCCGCGGGCAGGCTGAGCCTCAGCGGGGGGTGAGGGCGCCGTCGGGGGCGACCGTGACGCCGGTGGCGGGGAAGTCCGCAGTGGACAGATCGCGGACGAGATCGAGGGCGCGGTTCCTGGGGTCGGTGGCGGGCAGGCCGCCGCCGACCATCTCGGTGGCGACCAGGCTGCCGCCCACCCAGGTGCCGTCCTTGGCGAGCGTCGCCCGCAGGACCGCGCCGACGCCCATCGGGAACGCGGTGCTGAGCACCTTGTACCCGGCGAAGTTGCCCATGCTGTAGGCGATCAGCCGGTCCCGGTAGAACTCCATGCCGCGCAGCACGTGCGGGCTGTGTCCGACCACCAGGTCGGCGCCCGCGTCCACGACGGTGTGCGCGAACTTGATCGGGTCGCCGCGGTTCTCCCCGAGGAACGTCTCGGTGCCCGGCTTCACGTGCTGGCGGTCCGCGCCCTCGCCGCCGACGTGCATGTTGACCACCACCAGGTCGGCCTTGTCCGCCGCGCTGCGCACCAGGCCGGCGGCCGACTCCAGGTCGTGCACGCTCTGCATCCAGGCGTACGGGCCGAAGCCGAGCACGGCCACGGTGATCCCGTTCGCCTTGTGGAGGGCGATCTCATCGGATCCACCGGTCGGCGCCAGCCCGGCTGAGGTCAGCGCGGTCCGGGTGTTGCGCAGGCCCGCCGGCCCGGCGTCGTTGGTGTGGTTGTTCGCCAGCGCCAGGACGTGGAAGCCGCCCTCGCGCAGCACCGTGGCATACGAACTGGGCATCCGGAACGCGAAGCAGGTCTCCTTGGCCGGCGGTGCGGGTGGCGCGGACGGGGCCGGCGTGCCGGGGGGAGCCGACGGGTCCACCGGCGGGGCCGTCGCGGGTGGGGGCTTGGGGCACTTGACGTAGTCGGTCGGCTCGGTCAGCGGGGTCTCGAGGTTGCCCATGGTGAGGTCGGCCCGCAACGGCTCGGCGACCTTGTCGAAGAAGCCCCGCCCGTCGTCCGGCGGCAGCCGGTTCGGCGCGCTGCCCATGAGGATGTCGCCGACCGCGGCGATGGTGATGCCGGCCGGCGCGGGCGCCGAGGTGGGCGCGGCCGAGGACGCCGGGACACCCGGCGCCGGGACCGGCGTCCCGGCGGTCGAGCACCCCGCCAGGAGCCCGCCCGTGGCCGCGATCGCGGCGAGCAGCATGCGCATGGCGCGCAGTGTGTCAGAGCAGCCGGTGGGCGTGCGCGTAGATGGCCGCCTGGGTGCGGTCCCGCAGGCCCAGGCGGCTCAGGATGCTGGACACGTGGTTCTTGACCGTGCCCTCGCTCACCGAGAGTCGCCGGGCGATCTCCCGGTTGGTGGCCCCGGCCGCGACCAGTCGCAGCACCTCGATCTCCCGCGCGGTGAGCGCGACGTCCAGTCCGGACGGCTCCGGTGTGGACGGCCGGTTCAACGCCGACACCAACCGCTCGGTCACCGCCGGGTCGAACTGGTGCACGCCGGCGTGCGCCATCCGGATCGCCTGCGCCAGGTCGGCCGCGGGCAGGTCCTTGAGCAGGTAGCCGCTCGCCCCCGCTCGAAGCGCTTCGACGACGTACGCCTCGTCGTCGAACGTGGTCAGCATCAGCACCCGGCACGCCGGCAGCTCCCGGCG
>NZ_DASTBH010000002.1:0-32108 GCF_035712165.1 Actinophytocola sp.
GGTCGCAACTCACCCAGGGCTCGCGTCGACATAGCGAGCCGACCAGTATGTCGTATCGGGTCCCTCGCCGAAAATCAACCAGTCGGGCTACAACGGAGCCACTCTTCGATGTTGGATTCGACAAAGTTGGCAAATCTGGGACAGAAACCATCCCGGCTCGGAATCGGTCACGACGTCGTTGACACGCGTACTCAGTGTTCACTCCCTCGTTCCCCCGACCCAATACGGGCCAGTCGGCGCCTTCGTCTATCGCAGCGATGTGAGTGTCCCCGCCGAGGTCCGTCCGCGGCGGGGGACGCCGCCAAAGAAAGCATGGCCGGAGCCGCTGCCCCGCACCCTGCCCCCTCAGGTAGCCACTGACCTGCTGGACTCCGCTCGCGACCCACCGCGAGCTGCGAGTAACGACGCAGAAGATCAAGACCGTCAGCAAAGTAGCGGCCCTGAGTGGTATTCACTTCCCGCCAAACCCAGCCAGGTCCATCTCGATAAAGCAGGTCGGGCGTTACGACAATTAGGGTATTGCTGGCGGGATCATGGGCAACGGTGCTCCGGCACGGTGCCAGACGTCGTAGTATGTAGTATCAGCGCATGCGCTACTCGTAGTGTGCACTTGCGCGGACCGTGGGGGTTCAAATCCCACACGATCGGACGGGATTGACTCGCACCCGACTGGAGTCCGGGAACGCCGCTGGTAGAGGGCGGCCCGCATGTGCACCGCAACATGAAAGATGCGACGTTAGTCGAGGCCCTGCAACCTACGTCTATGACGGTCCCTCGTGATGTCCGTGTGCTGCTGCTCTCTCCGCCGGTCCAGACACATGAATGGCTGACCAACAAGCCGAACGCGGGGCTGGCCTACCCCAATTTGGCCGGTGCCTTGCGCGACCACGGGGTAGACGTGCGGATCTTCGATGCCTCCGTCGGTGACGACGACGATCCGCTCGAGGAGATGTTCGCTCATCCCACGCTGTTACCGACCGGTTTCCTGCGCACGGGGGTCGGCGACGAGCGGATCCTGCAGGTGGCAGCGGACTACGACATCGTTGGTATTTCGTCGATCTTTACCGACCAGGAGACGACCGCGCTGCACTGCGCGCGGCTGATCCGGGCGGCCTACCCCGACAAAGTGCTCATCACCGGCGGGGTCAACGCGCGGTCACGGATGTCGCGGTTCTTCGCGGCCGGCTTCGATGTGGTGTGCCTGTCGGAGGGCGAGGCCACGATCGTGGACATCGTCGACGCGGTGCGGCGCTCGCATCGGCCGGACTACTCGGCGATCCACGGCATAGCATATGTCGACTCCAGCGGAGTCACCCGGGTCAAGCCCCCCCGCGCACAGGACGTGGTGTGGGACCTCGACACGTTGCCGATGCCGGCGTGGGATCTGCTGCCCAACGAGCGGTACTGGACCCTGGCTCGACCGATCGGTACGGGCAAGTCGGAAACTCTGCGGTACGCCAACATGATGACCTCGCTCGGTTGCCCGTTCCACTGCTCGTACTGCCACATCTCCAAAGAGCAGGAGGTCGGCAGTCTCAGCGGGCCGATCGGAAAGTTCCGCGTCAAGTCCGATAGCCGGGTGCTGGCCGAACTCGACGTACTCAAGGATCTCGGCGTGCAGGACCTGTTCATCGAGGACGATTCGCTGCTGGGTGACAAGAAGCGCGCGCTGCGCCTGCTGGGTAAGATCCAGGGGTCGGGATTCAACATCTCCGACCTGAACGGCATTAACGTCCTCCACCTGCTCAAGCGCTGGCAGCCCGACCACGAGGTGCTGGAGGCACTGGCCTCGGCCGGGTTCAGCGAGATCAGCCTGCCGTTCGAGACGGGCAGCCTGCGGCTCATGCGTAAGTACGCAAGCAACAAGCTCAACATCGAGAGGGCGAATATCCAATCGCTGATCGTCGCGATGAAAGAGTACGGCTTCACGATCTACGGCCACTACATGCTCGGCTATCCGGACGAGACGATGGAGGAGCTCCAGCAGACCCTCCAGCTCGCCCGGGACCACGTCTCCTACGGCCTGGACGGGGCGCACTTCTTCGTCGTGGTGCCGCTGCCCGGCACCACGCTCTACGACCAGGTGATCGCCGACGGACTCCACAAGGAGGACTTCGACCCGGACACGATGAATATCCACCGGGCCAACATGACCGGCGCCCTCATACCGAGAGAGGAACTGGAGGAGATCCGCCACCGAGCATGGGAAGAGATCAACACAACTTCGTACAAGAACTCGAAGAAGAGCACGGTCCCGAGGACCACGCCAACCGACGTCGTGGCTGCCCAGAGGGCCAGCTGAGCTGGGAACGTTCTGTTGGTCGTCCTGCTTCTAATTTCCGGCGGCTAGCCGACTCTGGTGTGTACCAGTGGCTAGATCAGGCGGTGCCCAACGCGGACCGCAGCGCTCCGCGAGCAGCGCTCTGATCAGCACTCCGACCATACGCGCACCTGCGATACCACCCCGGGTGATCTGATTAGTTGATCAATTTGTAGGGTGCGCGTCGTGACTGAGCACACGGAGTTACGGTGGATGTACTGCGAGGGTTGGGATGCCGAGCGCCGCGCGATTGCCGGCCGGCTGGCCACGGGAACGGCGCGGGACCGTGACCAGCGCGGCGAGCAGTACGCATTCTGTGTTGTGGCGCCGGACAACGAGCGGGTGGTCAAGGTCGTCGAGATCGCGTGGCAGCACCACTTCGCCCGCTACTGGTCGCTGGACGAACAGGGCCGGCGAACCCACATGGTCGAATACCGCAAACTCGACGACAGACTGCTACGCCGGCTCACCGAGGAATGGACGTACCCGGACGACGAGTGTCCGGAGTTCGACGAGGATCGCTGCGATCTGGTCAGGATGCTGCACGACGAGGACGGGTCGGCTCAGCGCCTAGAACTGACCGACGGCAGCCGCGATGTGCGTAACACGGAGGTAGACGCGGCCGGACTGGTCTGCGAGGTGCCCCGCTTCGGCGACTGGTCCAACCTGATCGAAGAGGCTGGCCCGGGCGTGACGTTGGTGGCGATGGACCCGGACACGGAGGAGTCGGCCACGCCACCGTGGCAGCCGCCCATGCCGATGCGACCCGACCTAGCTGGCTCCTACTTCCAGCCGGGCGTGAAGTGGACGCTGCGCGGCCGGACCTCGGAGGATGTCGTGGTGACCGAGGTCGTGCACGCCGGCACGGTGCGGACGCCCAGTGGTCGTCTGGTCGCGGCCGACCCCTCTCTCCTGCACTACGGGATGCAAGGTTTCGAGGCCACGGTCCCGCCCGGCGAATACCCGGTCGAGCTGGCCATGATCCGATTCGTCGATGAGCCGGACCACGTGCGCGTGGCGGCGGCCAAACTGGTCGTATCCACGGAGCCGGTGGTGTCCTGGGAACACGCCGTCGAACCAGGAGAGGATCCGCGGCTGCTCCCCGACGGTCAGTTCTTCTATTTCATCGTCGACACCGGCCAGGCATGCTTTGCCGACGCCGAAGCCCGCGACGACCTTTCGGACATCGTCAGCACCGCACTCGACGATCCGGACAGTCCGATCTGCGCTGTTTGGGGCGCCAAGACGGCAGAGCTAGCCGATCCCGAGTCGGGAGGCTCGTTGGTCGCCTTCTCCTCTGGCTGGGGTGACGGTATGTACCCGACCTGGCTCGGCCGTACCGCGACCGGTGAGGTCGCCTGCTTCGTCATCGACCTGCTCATTCTGCGCAACGCGATCTTGCCGTGGGACACGTGATCGGCTCATGCGCCGCTGCGTCCGAGGTCGCAGTGCGCCGACCGGATTCGGCCCCGATACTCAACGGGGCTTCGGCGGCGTGCCGACACCGGTGGTCGCCGGGTTGACCCCCTGCTCGCGTCGAATCGGAGTTCAACTGGTGTCCCCGACCTTGTTTGGCCTCGGCCTGTTGATCCGGTTCCTTGTCTGACCCCAACCAGGTGTCACTCAGCAGCCCTTGACGCGCCGGACCCGGCGCCGGGTGGCGCGGTTCGACGGACGCTGGGCCGGTCCGACTGGCGGCGCGGCCAACACCCGCGGGCCGCCGGCCGAAGGTGCCGGTGCGGTCCGTTGGATCGCGAACGCCCGGATGAGGGCGTCCAGGCGGAAACTTCCCGAGTTCAGGCCGCGGCGCAGCATCCCGGCCTCGACCAGCTCTTCGATCGGCTCGTCCGCGTCGCCCACCGCGTTGAGGACGATGTGCTCGCACGGCGCGTGCCGGGCCAGGTAGCCGAGCAGCGACGTGGCCCGGCCGCTCAGCCGCTGGTATACCGAGTTGAGGGCCTGCTGCACGGAAATGTCACCGATCCGCAGCCAGCGGGGCAGCACGCCGGGCTCGGCCAGCCGGGACACCGCACCGCCCAGGTCCAGGTTCGGTCGGGCCGCGAGCTTTCTGGTGGCGACGTCCAACGCCAGCGGAAGGTCGCCACAGAGCGCGGCGAGCCGGTCGCACGCCACCCGGTCCCGGTCGTCGACGTCGACCGCCGCACTGATCATCGCGATCGAGTCGGCCCTGGACAGCACATCCAACTGCACTCGGCGAACATCGCGCAGACCGAGCAGCCGCCGCCGGCTGACCATGATGGTGACGGTGCGCGGCGCCGGGGCGAGCAGCGTCCGGGCCGTGCTCTCGTTGGGCACGTTGTCCAGCAACACAACCAGGCGCCGTTCGGCGAGAAGTGAGCGGTAGAGCCCGGCCCGCTGGTCCGGGCTGTTCGGCAGGTGCTCACCGGCGACGCCGAGTGCCTGCAGGAACCCGCTGAGCACGGTGTCGGCCCCCTGCTCGGCCAGGTCCGGCGATCCGAGGTCGGCATACAGCTGACCGTCGACCTGCTGATCGGCGATCGCATGTGCGTGCCGCAGCGCGAGCTCGCTCTTGCCAACCCCCACCGGCCCGCTGATCAGCACCGGTGCCCCCCGTTCCACAAGTCCGCCGTTGAGTTGACGCAACTCGGCGGCCCGGCCCGGCGAGCCGCGTGGCCGCAGCGGCAGTTGCGCAGGCCTTGGCAGCGGTGTGGCGACTCCGGCGGCCGGCCGCGGCACCGGCCGGGTCTGCCTGGGGCCGGCGACGTCGTGCCAGCGTTGCTCCCAGACCGCCAGGTCACCTTGGCAGGCCCGCACGAAGGCGAGGGCCACCTCCAGCGAAGGCAGCCGGTGACCACTTGCCGCGTGAGACAATACCGATGGCGAAAACAATGCACTTCGCGCCATCTCCCGATACGTGATTCTACCCGCGTCCACGCGCAATCTACGTAGATCACGAGCGAACTCCGCCACCGCTCCCCCCGAAGCGTCTAAAGGTCTCTCTGGCCGCCCCATTTTGTGCTCCCCCGTCAAACCTCGTGATGATCACGATTTCCGACTCCCCGCAGCGATACTATGCGCGGTCACCGGGCGCGTCAACCGAACTTCACGGGCCACGTTGCGTGCCTACATGAACACGCAGCCGAGTGGGGATTGGGAGAAATATTACACCTGTTGAGCCCAATTCGTAACCACGCGATTCAGCACGTCCATCGGCAATGGGCCGGTGCCCAGAACGAGATCGTGGAAGTTCCGAATGTCGAAATTATGAGCGAGCGCGATTTGCGATTCCTTACGCAGGCGTTGCAATTCCAGTCGGCCGGTCAGGTACGAAAGCGCCTGCCCGGGATACTCGATGTAGCGATCGATCTCTCCGCCCGCTTCCGTGGCGCCGAGCAGGGTATTGGTCAGCAGGTAGTTGACCGCCCGGGACCGGCTCCAGCCCAGGGCGTGCAGACCGGTGTCGACGACGAGTCGGGCCGCCCGCAGGGAGTCCTGCCCGAGCATGCCCAGCCGGGCCAGCGGGCCCGAGTACAGGTCCATCTCGTCGGCCAGACGTTCGGCGTACAGGCCCCACCCCTCGATGTAGGCATTGATCCAGGCCAGCCGACGCAGCGGAAGCAGTTCGGACAGGGTCTGGGCAACGGAAAACTGGAAATGATGCCCCGGTACGCCCTCATGGAATGCGATCGCCTCGGCGACATAGCGGGCCCGCTCGGTGGGCGCACTCACGTTGACGAAGTAGGTTCCAGTTCGCGAGCCGTCGAGAGTCGCCGGAATATAGTAGCCAGGCGGCCCGTCCAATTCCGGAGCGACCACGACGGCACAGGGTTCCGCGGGAGCCGAGGCGAACCATTGGGGCGCGACTGCTTCCGCTCGCGCGACCGATTTCTTGACCGTTTCCAGAATCTCATTCGAATCCCGCCAGCGCAGATCGGCGTCGCTGCGTAACCGATCGCGTACGGAAGTGGCACTGGATACGCCGAATACCTGCCTGCCGATCTGCGAATATTCGTCCGCCAACGCCTCTAGATGATCCAGACCGAGCTGGTGCAACTCACGGGGATCGAGCGCCGTGGTGGTGTGCATCCGTGCGAGGGCGGCATAGGTACGCTCGCCGTCGGTCACCCAGCAGAGACCGGGACGCTCCGCCGGCCGGCCGTGCGGAGCGATCTCATCGTGTAGCACCGCGCGGTAAGCGGCGAAGGCCGGCCGGACCGCATCGACCCAGAGCCGGTCGCGACGTTCCGCCGCCGCGGGGGACAGCGGCACCTCGCCGAACGGATCCCGGCCGGTTCCGGCGAGTTGCGCGTCGAGCCGGCCAAGGGCGTGGGCGGCCCGCTCGGCGACCGGAGTGCGCCCGGAGGCGATTCCCGCGCGGTGCCGCCTGGCCGCCTTGGCCAGGAATTCTGGGATCGCGGCCAACCTGGCCAAGAAGTTCCGCTCCTGGTCCGCACCGGCCGGGCGGGTATTCGGCAGCACGCCGAGCAGCCGGCCGAGTGCCGAATGGTCGTACCCGGACATGGTGTGCTCGACCAGCCGCGCGTCGATACGGGTGATCAGCGCCTCGGCCTGCTGACAAATCACCGCGCGGTCGACCCACTCGGCACCGTCCCGCTCGCCTGCCGCCCGGGTCGCGATCGCCGTTGCCCGGCGCCGTAGTTCGTGCTGGGCCGGCTCATCGAGGTCCGCGAGCCGGTCGGCATGGTGCGGGTAGCCCTCGATGGCGTCGTTGAGCGGATCCTCCTCGACGATCAGGTCGAGAAGCTGGTTCGACAAGGAGGCGACGTCATCCGACATCGCGTGCCGACACATCCTCCGGTGCCGGCTCCGGTGCGGGTTCGGGCTCGAACCGCACGTTCATGCCGACCAGCGCGCACAGCGCGGCGATCGCGCCGATGATGCCGCACAACAGCCAGATCCCGTTGCCGAGCTTGTCCCACGCCAGCACGCCAAGCACCGGTCCCAGTGCGGAGCCGAGTCCGAACATGGCCTGGGCCGCACCGACGTAGCGGGCCTTCACCGCGGCCGGGTACCTGGCCGGGTGGGCGAAGCTGCTCGGTCCGCCGATCATGATGCCGGACACGAACACCACGATGCCGATCAGGATCAGCGCCGCCGAGTCGGTCGAGAGTCCGAACACCGCAAGTCCGGCGCCCATCACGAGATTGCCGAGCGCGCTGGCCACGTTGGGCGGCCAGTGCCGCACATAGGTGGTGACCTTGAGCTCGCACAGGATGAGGATGACGGACGAGGTCGCCAGCGCCACACTGTAGAGCGCCGCCGGATGGTTCTCCGAGGTGATCTTGAGTGGCAGGGCGACCACGTACTGCACGTAGATCGCCGCACTGATCAGCATGGACAGCAGGAAGAGCAGGAACCTGCCGTCCCGCAACATAGTCGCGTACACCGACCGGCTGTCGGAGGTCGGCTCGCTCTCCTGCGCATGCGGCGGCGTCTTCGGCAGCCACACGATCGCGAGCAGCGCGTAGGCCCCCGCGGTGATCGCGTCGAACCAGAACAACCAGTCCCAGTCGAGCAGGATCAACCCGGCGGCGATCAACGGGCCAACGGCGGCACCGATGTTCATCGCGATCCGCATCATCGAAAAGGCCATCAGCCGGTGCTCGTCCGGCATCAGGTCGCTGAGCAGCACCGCGGCCGCGGGACGGTAGGACTGCGTGGCCAGACCGCCAAGCAACACCGCGGCGAGCAGGAACCCGAACCGGTCCGAATCGGACAGAAACGGTACCGACCCGACGATCAGCGCCGAGGCACTCATGGCCACCGCGATCGTCGTTCGAGCCCCGAGGCGGTGGGTGAGCTCGCCGCCGAGCAGCGTGCCGAGCACCGCGCCCGCGCTGTACACGGTCAACGCGGCGCCGGCCTGGCCGAGCGAAAGACCCCGCACGGTCAGGTAGAGCACGAGGAAGGTCTGGACGAACGCGCCCATCTGGTTGATGAACACGCCACCGAGCAGGTAGCGAACCGGCGTGGGGGTGGTCTTCAAGGTTGCGAAGACTCCCGGCGCCGCCTCCGCTTTCGTCGCATTCACGGTGTCAACTCCATCTGTCGCTGCCGATGCTCTGCTCATGGCGGAACACGTTGTCCGGGTCGTACCTGCGTTTCACCTCGACCAGGCGCTCGTAGTTGCCGCCGTAGTAGGCCCACGCCCAGTCCTCGAGGTCGGGATCCGGGAAGTTCTGGTACACCGAGTCGGACAGCCAGGGCCGCATGGCCGCGTGAAAACCGTGCAGCCACCGCAGGTTGGCCGCGACGACGTCGGCGGAGTCGGCCGCGGTCCACGAGGTGTCGATCGAGGCGAGGAAGAACGTGTCGCGGTGTACGAAGGCGGTCGCGTCCGGCGCGACCCGGTTGATTTGCCCGCCCCAGGCGAACATTCCGATCCCACCGCCGTCGGGATTGGTGCTGCCGGGCCATCGGCCGACCCACGCACAGATCTCTTCGAAAGCCGCGTCGGGCACCGGTTCCTTGGCGAAGTTGTTGCGCATGGCGAAGCTGTCGCCGGACGTGGCGTGCATGAGCTGCCGGTTCGCCTCCCAGTACGTCCGGTGCTGTACCGCATCCGTGCGGGGCGGCACGGCGGCCCGCACCTCGTCGAGCAGCGGCGCAAGTTCGCCGGGCGTCCCGATGAACTGGCCGACGGCGGTGACCAGGCGGTTGCCTTCGGCCTGCGCCCCCGCGGTCCCGGCGGTGCTCACCCCCATACGCACGCAGAACTCGTCCGGCGCGGTGAGCAGCACCCGTTGCACGGCGGAAAGAGCCGGCACGGCGTCGGACCAGCGCCAGGTGAGCTCGAACGTGGTCACATCGGACACCGGCCGCGTCTGGAACACGAACGACACGTGCACGCCGAAGTTGCCGCCACCGCCGCCGCGGCAGGCCCAGAACAGGTCGGGGTGCGCGGTCTCGCTGCAGGTCAGCACGGCACCGTCGGCCGTGACCAGAGTGGTCTCGACCATAGCGTCGAGCGTGAGGCCGAACTTGCGGGAGGAGTACGCCCCGCCGCCGCCGAGGGCGAGGCCGGCGACCCCGACCAGCGGGCTGGTCCCGGTCGGGAACGCGAACTCGTAGGGCCGCACGGCGTCGTAGACCTGGCCGACCCGGGTGCCTCCGCCGACGGTGACCAGCCCGGTCGACTCCTCGGCCAACGCCCGGCCCATCCGGCCCATGTCGATGACCAGCCCGTCGTTGACCGAGAAGCCGGCGAAGCTGTGGCCGCCCGACCGCGGGACGATGTCCACCCCGTGGTCACGTGCCCACCGGATCGCCGTGCGGACGTCCTCGACGCCGGCCACCGACAGCACGGCGGCCGGCCTTCGGTCGGCGTAGCGGCGGTTGAACAGTTCGCTGTTGACGCGGAACCCCGGGCTGCCCGGCAGGAAGACGCTGCCCTTGACCACCCGGTCGAGGGAACTCCAGTCGGGTGCTGCGATTCGCTGTGCTGCTGGCGACGCGGTCATGTACGAGTGCCCTCCTCGCGGTCGATGTCGCCGTCATTTCAACGGAACCGCGGGTTGACCGGCAGCATTCACAGGGCCGGACAATCAATCGCGCGCCCTGGCCGGCGCGGAGCCTCGGGCCTGCGGCTCAGTGGCGGAAAAGCGGGTCGATATCGCCGAATCCGAGCGCCCCGTCGAGCTCTCCGTAGCTGCCCTTCGTCAGCAGCTCGGTCGCCGCGCGCTGGGCCACCGTGTAGGCCGCCTGCGTGATCCCGCTACCCACGCTGACCCGACGCACGCCCTTGGCTTCGAAGTCGGCGACGTTCGGCGCGCCAGGTCCAGCCATAACGTTGACCGGCAAGGAAACCGCCCGCACCAGCCGCTCCAGCTCGGCCAGGTCGACGAGGCCGGGCACGAACAGGCAGTCGGCGCCGGCCTCCGCGTACGCCGCGGCCCGCGCGACCACGTCGTCGAACCGTCCGCCCGGCTCGCCGATCTGGAACAGGAAGACATCGGTCCGCGCGTTGATCACCAGGCCGGGCAGTCCGGCGCGCTCCGCGGCGGTGCGGCCGGCACGCAGCCGCTCGGCCTGCTCGGCGACCTCGAACAGCGGCCCGCCGGGCGCCCGGGAGTCCTCCAGGTTCACCCCGACCGCACCGGCGCCGATGATCGCTTCGACGGTCGCGGCGATGTCCTCGGGCGCGGGACCGTACCCGCCCTCGACGTCGGCGGTGACCGGAACCTGAACCGCGTCGGCGATGCGCCGGACCGATTCGACCATGTCGGCTCGGGTCAGGTTCTGTCCGTCCGAGTAACCCAGGGCCCAGGAGATCCCGCCGCTGGTGGTGGCGATGGCCTTCGCTCCGGCCTGCGCGATCAACACCGCGCTGCCCGCGTCCCACGCGTTCGGCAGCACCAGAGCCGGACCATCATGCAGCGCGCGCAGGGTGCTCGCCTTTGCCCGCTGAACCTCGTTCACCACGTCGTTCCTCGCTTAATTGTTTGAGACTCACCCAGTGGACCGAACAATAGCGCCAACCGGCCGTGCGGGGTCGATTGCCGAGCCGGCGGCAACCATGATGTCGCAAAGCTGCCAGGCGAGGCTCAGTGCACGCGGCGGTCAACCGAGGAACCGCGATAGCGAATGGTCCAGAGGCTGCGCCGAAGGTAGGTGCGCTGCAGCCAGCGGTCCCGGCCGTCGTGCCGGGCGAAGAACTGCGACCGGGCATGCAGTCCCTTGCGGTTGTTGATCAGCAGGGCGGTACCCGGCGTGAGCTTGACCTGGTGGCCGACCTCCCGGCAGGCGCCCTGCAGATCGCGCAGCGCCTGCTCGGCTTCGGGGGTGAGCCCGCGCACGCCGTTCGCCGAAACGGCGATCTCCGGCGAGTCCACCGGACCGGAAATGACCGCGACCGGGGAGGACAACACCTCGGTCCCATTGGCCACATCGCGTACATAACTACCCGGCGCGTTCAGCCTGAAGAGGAGCGAGCGCAGCGTCCCGACGACGTGTGGGGGCAAGCGGCGCGTGATATCGCGGGCGTCGGCGTAATAGGTGACCGCACTCTTGTCGCCATCCTGGCGAAGGCAGTGCAGCACCAGGAAATCGGGGTTGGACACGTCGTAGCGGCCGGTCTCGTCATACACGATGTCGTTGTGGAAATTGAGAAACACGGTCGAGCTCTGGTTGGTCTGGGTGGTCGCGCCCGCGGGCACCGGAACCACGTCGTGCACCAGGCGGCCGCTCTTTTCGGTGGTGATGCCGACCGGCTCGCCGAGCAGTTGGCTCAGGCCGAGCAGCACGGCCTCGGCGACGAACGTCCGCTTGCTCGTGCTCGGCTCGCCGTCCACCGGTGTCTCCGGAAGCTCCGGATCCACCGGCAGGTTGCGGACCAGCAGCACGCCCGGCGTGTCGACATGCCGGCCGAAGTCCAGGATCGTCTGCAACTGTTCGACCGGCAGTTGGGCGAAGATCGCGTGGAGCCGGGCCAGCGACCGGTCGATGTCGAGAACCGGGTTCGGGAACGGCCTCAGCACGCTGCCGAGCGCGTCGCGCACGGCGTCGCCAAGCACGACCTCGCCGAAGGTCTCGGTGGCGATCCGCGGCCGGCGGGCGATGGTGCCCTGATTGCTGATCATGATGACGGTGTCTCCTGTTCGGCATGCAGTTCCAAGGTGCAGCACTTGACGCTGCCGCCGGCCTTGCGTAACTCGGTCAGGTCCGCGCCGATCGCCTCGAAACCGCGCTCGCGTAGCCGGGCGATCAGGCCGGTGGCAGACTGGGGGAGCACCACGTGTCTGCCGTCGGACACGGCGTTGAGGCCGAAGGCCACCGCGTCGGCTTCGGACGCGGTGATGGCATCGGGGTAGAGCTTCCGCAGCAGCCCGCGGCTTTCCGTGGAGAACGCCGGGGGGAAGTACATGATCGTCTCGTGGTCCAGCACGGCCAGTGCGGTGTCCAGGTGGTAGAAGCGTGGGTCGACCAGGGTCAGCCCGGTCACCGGGACGCCGAAGAACTCCTCGGACTCCGCATGGGACCGGGCATCGGTGCGGAATCCCGTTCCGGCCAGCAGCCGGGACCCGGTGTACAGGTAGTCGCCCTGGCCCTCGTTGGTCCACCGTGCTTGCCGGACCTGGGCTTGCCGGACCTGGGCCTGCCGGACCTGGCCGAAGCCCCGCTCGGTGAAGTGGTCCAGATAGGCCAGGGACTCCGGGCGACGCTGCGCGTGCCGGAACCGGGCGACGAGCACCCGGCCGGCGAGCACCGTCGCGCCATTGGCCGCGAACACCATGTCCGGCAGGCCGGCCCGCGGCTCGAGCAGTTCGACCCGGTGACCGAGATCGAGGTAGAGATCGCGCAGCCACTCCCACTGTGTGACGGCGAGATCGCTGAAGGTGGGTTTCCTCGGATCCATCCAGGGATTGATCGAGTACTGGACGTCGAAATGAGTCGGTCTGACCATGAGATAGTGCCGCTGGGTGGCCGCACGCCGCACGCTGTCCTCCACGCTGTCGTTGAATGTCATCGGGTTCGTCGCCGGTCGGCCAACCGGACCTCGATCTTGCCGGCCAGGTCGGTCGCGGTACGCATGGCGTCGTCGAAGGACGTGCCCACCGCCCCAAGGCCGCCGAGGATGTTGTTCCCGTCCGGCGGCCGCCGGATGACGTCGCCGGGCTGAGCCATGATCTTGAGAAAGAACAGCCCGTCCGCGTTGGTCACTTCGGGCGGCACGCCAACGGACTCGACCGTGCCCGGAGCGCAGAGCAGGCACATCGCCGCGGTGTGCACCGTGGTCGGGCGGAAGTGGTGCACGTCCGGGCGCACCCCGCGGGCCACGTCCAGCACCGCCCGGATCGGGTCGTAGCCCGCGGAGAGCCGGGCCATGTGGTCCAGGCCGCCGCCGCCGGGCCGGGCCGCGATCTCCAGTAGGAACGGCCGGCCGCGGTGGAAGCGCACCTCCGCGTGCAGGGCGCTCCTGGTCAGGCCCTGCGCCCGCACCCCGGCCGCGACCACCGCGTGCACCTCGGCGACCTGGTCGGGCGTCAGCGCGGTCGGTGCGTGATGCACGTCGTCGTCGAAGGTGTCACCTTCCATCGTGACCCTGTCCACAATGGAGCCGAGGTAGGTCTCGCCGTCCCAGGCCAGCGCCTCGATGAGATGCTCGTGACCATCCAGAAAGGACTCGACGAGCAAGCCGTGCGGGCCCAGGTCCAACCCGTCGGCTTCCATGTCGTACCACATCATCTGATCGATGCCGGCCGCCGCCTGCCGGTACCGGTCGCGCAGCTGGTCCGGGCCGTCCACTCGGAACACGAAGTTGCTGGCGGCGCCGAGGGTCGGCTTGATGATCACCGGGTAGCCGAACTCCGCGGCGGCCCGCAGAGCCTGCTCGAGCCCGGTCACGAAACGGAACCGCGGATGTGCCACCCCGCCGCGCTCGTGCGCCTGCCGCATCAGCAGCTTGTTACGACTGGTACGGGCCGCGTCGACGCCGATGCCCGGCAGACCGAGCGCGGCGGCGACGGCGGCCACCGCGACCACGGCGGACTCGGAGAAGGTCAACACACCGTCGAAGTGCTGCTCGGCGTGCCAGGCCGCCGCGTGCTGGATCAGGTCGTCGACGTGCTTGCTGCCCGCGCGCCGGTACCGGTCGGCCGGCCAGAGGTCGTCGGTGCCGATGCCGTTGAGCACGTACAGGTCCGCACCCTGGTCGGCAACCTGCCGGTACCGGGACTGGTAGTAGTAGGAGTTCTGGCTGGCTTCCACGCCGAGCAGCTTCACGGCAACACCTCACTGACGGATCGGGCTTGGCGGTGGCCTGTCGGGATGTCCGGCGCCACCCAGACGGTCGGGTGATCGAGGGGGTCGAGTCCGGTCGGCTCGAGGTCGGCACCGGTCAGGTGGCCGACGAGACATTCGGCGATCAGCGGCGCGAACTTGAACGACGCGCCCCCGCAGGCGGCGTAGGACACGACCCGCTCGCCGAGCACGGCAAGCATCGAGCCTCCGGTGGCCGCCCGGGTCAGGTAGTAGCAGTCCCGCGTGTCGATCAGCCATTCGGCGCGCAGTGCCGGAACCACCTCGGCGAACGAGCCGAGGAGACGGTCGCGCCAGTGCGGCGGCGTGGTGTTGTCGCCGACCTCGGACACCACCCGGCCCGCACTCGGGTCGCTGAGCTTGAGCGGGGCCGTGGCCACCGGCGGCACCAACCATCCCCCGCCGGTCGGGCCGAGCGCGCGCAGCACCGGCGTCGCCGACCACCGCCGTGCATCCGATGGCGGAACATCGCAGTAGATCATGCTCTGCCGGTGCAGTACGAGCTCGCCGGCAAGGTCGGGGGGCAGCAGCGCTCGAGACCACGGGCCGACCGCGAGCAGCACCGCATCCGCGCGCACCAGCTCGCCGCCGGCCAGCTGGACGGTGGCGTTGTCCGTGTCGATCCAGACCGCCCTGCGGTGCGGGTGCAGCCGTGCCCGAGCACTCCAGCGCAGCCAGCCGACACAGGCCGCCAACACTCGGTCGGCCAGCAGCACACCGGTGTGCGGTTCGAGCACGCCGCTGGTGCCAGGTGGGAACACCACATGCGGGAAGCGGGCCGTGAGCTCGTCCGGGGGCAGGATGCTGGCCGGAGCCCCGACGCCGGCCAGCATCGCCATGGTGTCCGGCAGTTCCCGGTCGGCTACGGCGGTCAGCGCGCCGATCTGCTCGTAGAACCTGGTGGACAGCCGATCCTGCAGATCGATCCAGCGCAGGTGCGCGCGCATGGCCGCGGCGGCCACCACCGGATCCGGGTGCAGCGCATGGATGACGCGGTGCCGGTCGAAGGATGTGGCGCCGGAGAAGGGAATGTCGGCCTGGTCGACCAGCACCACATCGTGGCCGGCCGACACACAGTTGACGGCGCTCAGCAGCGCGATGACACCGCCGCCGACGATAGCGATTCGCATGGCCTCCTCCGGGCGCACCCCACTGGATCTCCTGCGTCATTCAAGCCACGCGTCCGGTTGACCGGAACGATCGCGGGCCGTGGACAATCAACCCGCAACCTCGACGATGCTCGAGGTTCCCTGTTCGGCGTGCGCGCCGTAGCGTTCCCACCGCTCGTCGAGCCGAATGCGACCGTCCGGAAGAAACACGGGCTTGTTCGTGCTGTGCCCGGAGATCACCGCGCCGCCGGCAAGCACCATGGTGTAGGCGAAGTCGAGCGTGCCGTCCGGGGCGCAGGTGCCGGTGAGCGACCCGCGTCGCACCTCTCCGCCGGCGAACTCGGCCCACACCAGATCGTCGCGCTGGTGATACGTCGCCACCGGCGCGTCCGGATCGGAGGTGACCTTGCGAAACCTGCGGCCGTCATAGTTGATCATTGCCGTGCTCCTCACGCGAGCCGTGGTCGTGGTCGGGAAACCAGAGATCATCGGCGGTCAGCGCCGACACGTGGTACTTGCCAAGGGCGCTCAACAGCAGTCGCAGCTCCAGTTCCAGGCACCGCACCAGCCGGACCAGCCCGTCGGTGGCGTCCTCGCTCACCGCGAGCAACGCGGCCCGGCCGAGGCCGACCGCGGTCGCGCCCATCGCCAAGCACTTCAATGCCCGCGCGCCCTCCCAGATCCGGCCGGACGCCAGCAGCGCCGCCGCGCCGTCACTGTGCTTGCCGATCCGGCGCAGGCACTCGGCCAGCGGGAGTCCGACCTGATCGAGGAAAACCGAGGGGGCCCATCCGGTTCCACCCTCGGCGCCGTCCACGGTGACCGCGTCCGCCCCGGCCGACCAGGCCACCTGGGCGGCATGCCCGACATCGCGACCGGGATGCAGCTTCACCCACACCCGGGCACGCGGATAGTTGTTGCGCATCAAGCGAATCTGCTGACGCAAGATCTCCTCGGTGAACGTGCCCGGGCTGCTGCTGCGCAGCACCATGGCCTCATCGGGACCGAACGGGTCGTCCACGGTGTACTGCTCGGACACCGACGCGGCGGCAGCGCGGGTGAGCACGGTCATGCCGCCCAGCCCGGGTTTGGCGCCCTGGCCCACCTTCAGCTCGAACGCCAGCCGCCCACTCTCGAGCAGCATGGTGGCGAACGGGTCGCTGTAGACCAGGTTCCACACCTCAGCGTCGGCGTCCTCGGTGCTCTGCTGCACCACGACGCCGCCGACCCCGTCCGGCACGGCGTGCGCGTAGGCCCGGATCCGGCCGATCAGGCCGTGTTCGGCCGCGTCGGCCAGGCGGCCGTAGCCGTGCATCGGCACCACGTTCTCCCCGATGACCATCGGGATGCCCAGCCGGGCGGCCTGCTCGCTCGCCGCGACACCCAGCTGCCCGCCCGCCACCTGGGTGGAGCCGAAGGCGCACAGGAAAACCGGGAGTGGCGCGGCGAACCCGCCGATGGAAGACCTCAGATCGACGTCACCGTAGAGCGGTTCCCGACCCAGCTCGAACATCTTCTCCAGCCGCTGCGGCACGAAGACCGGGGGCACGATCCGCGCCAGGTCGAGATCCCCGGCGTCGGCCCCGGGCGCGGCGCCGAACAGTGTGTGCCCGTAGCCGTCGATGCCGGGGAAGATCGCCGCAGTGCCGTCCCGGGCGCGGGCCCGAATGGCCGGCTCTGGCAGGTGCGGGGCCCGGATGTGGGTCATGGCGACGCGATCCCCGGCAGCTTCGGGTAGGCGCTGGCCTGCCACACGGCATCCAGCCCGGCGAGGTAACGGGTCACCCGCTCCAGACCGAGGCCGAAACCCGCGCTCGGGCGCAGGCCCTCCCTTGCCAGATCGAGGTACCAGGCGTACTTGGCCGGGTTCTCCCCGGTCTCCCGCATTCGTTCGATCAGGCGCCGGTACTCGAAGGTGCGCTCGCCGCCACTGCACAGCTCGCCGAACCCGTCCGGGGCGATGAGGTCGAAGTTGCGCAGCACGCCCGGCTCGGTGTAGGACTCGCCGTCGGTGAAGCCCCGTGAGCCCTTCGGATAGTCGACGATGAAGAACGGCCGGTCGGTGTGCTCGGAGATCAGCTTCTCGCCGGCCCAGTTGATCTCGGCGTCGGTGCTCTGATCCTGTGCCAGGCCTCGCACCCTGGCCACCGCCTGGGTATGGGTCATCCGCTCGAAGTCCTGCCGCAGCATGGGCTCGAACACCTCGGGGTTGCGGCGCAGGGCCATCAGGTCCACTGTGGACTCATGCAGCACGTGGCGAACGACGTGCCTGAGCAGGCCCTGCACCAGGTCGAGGACGTCCTCGCGACTGGCCTCCGCCACCTCGACGTCGATCTGGGTGAACTCGGCCAGGTGCCGGCCGGTGGTCGCGGTCTCGAGCGGCTCCAACCTGACATTCGGCGCGATGTAGAACACCTTGTCGAAGGCGAGCAGGGATGCCTGCTTGTACAGGATGACGCTGGTCATCAGCTTGTACTTGTGGCCGTAGTAGTCCACATCGACCTGTTTGGCGCCGCGGCAGCCCGGGTCGGTCACCGGCCCGATGAGCGGCGGGGTCAACTCCTGGAAACCGAGCCCACCCAGGTAGTCCCGGGTGGCGATGGTGATGTTGTTCTGAATACGCAGAGCGGCCTGGGTGATCGGTGAGCGCAGGTGCTCTCGCGTTCCCGGCGGCAGCTCGCCGGCCGGAGCCGCGGTCATTGCCGACATCTGGGTCATTGGTTACTCCCTGTTCTCAGCTGTGGCGGGCCGTGGTCGGAACCCGCGAGCACCATCGGCGGCGCCCCGAACCGGTCGTCGAACGTGCGCTCGACGTAGCGCAGGGCGTTCAGCAGGTCGGCGGAGGTCATCCGCTCGGTGGCTGGCAACTCGACCAGATCGCCGATCGGCAGCGAGCCGATCCGTTGCCACTCCAGCCTTCCGTCGGCGCCGAGGCGGCCGCGGGTCCGTCCGGCGTTGTCCGGATGCAGGCAGAACGGCACGTCGAGCTGGCCGCGGGCGAACGCGATCACGAGCGCCCGGCCGATGTCGTCGTGCAGCGCGAGAACGTTGTCCACCAACGCTTTCGCCTGCATGAGGAGGCCCGTGTCGGCAGGGGCCGGGCGCTGTGGCACGCCCCTGGCGGCCGCGGCCGCGCACTCGAGGGCCGCCACGTTCTCGGCCACCGTCGGCAACCGGTGCGCCTCGGCGGTGGTCTTGACGATCAGCCGGCTCGCCCCGGCCCGTGCGGCCAGCCGCGCCGAGTCGGCGAGCAACCGCCGGGCCCCGCCCGCGGTGCGCGGAAAGACGCCCATGTAGGTGTAGATCACGACGTGGGTGCGGGCATCCGGGACGTACCGGCGGATCAGCTCGCGCAGCGCCGCGACCGCCTCCTCGTCCTGGACCGCGTGGGTCTGCTGCGCGTAGCTGAACGAGATGCACCGCACGCCGTGCTGCCGGAAGAACATGCCCTCCAACACACTCAGCGCGACCAGCAATGCCGGCGGGCAGAGCTGGCCCATCATGCAGCCGCCGAACGTCTCCAGGTGCGGTTCACCGCCGCCCGCGGCCAGCATCTCGCAGGCTTCCCGCCAGTTGCGCACGGCCGTGGCCAGCGGCAGTCGGCTGTACGGCAGGCAGTAGGACACCGGGCCGCCTTCGGTGGCGTCAAGGCCGAAGTCCAACAGGGCCCGCACGATCCTTCGCGGGTCGGCGGAGCCGTGCCGGACCTGCACCGGAAACCCGGGCGTGACAACCCGGTCGAGCATCGCCGCGGTTGTGCCGCGGTCGCGGTCCACCAGCGGATAGCCGTTGAGGTCGGCGCCGGCGGCGATCGCCCGGCGCGACGCGTCGTGATCGCCCACTCTGGTGTAGCTGTCCAGCGTGATGGTGCCGACGGTGGCGGCACGCGCGGCCCGGGTTCGCAGCAGCCCATGCCGCATGCATGCCGGGCAGGAGAATCCCATGCGCGGCTGGACGACCAGTTCGCCCCGCCCGGCGTGGCCGGCGACCACCTCGCCGAACGACTCCGGCCGCGCGGTCACCGGGCGCCAATCGGGGTGCCGGCCCGGCTGGCGAGCCGGTGCACGTATGAGCGGAACTCGCCGGTGTCCTCGAACACGGCGTCGAAACCGGCTGCCAGCAACCGCCCGGCGTTGCGGCCGTCGCCGCCGCCCGCGACGTCGAGCTTGCCGCCGATCACCACCGGAACGGCCGCCGACTCGGGACAGGCCCGGATCGCCCCGATCAGCCGCAGGCCGTCGCGACAACCGTGCCCGTTCAGGCTGCTCACCACGACCAGGTCGGGGCGCCGGGTCACGCACTCGCACAGGATCGTCTCGTCCGGCGTGCAGCCGCCCAGATTGGTGACCAGGCAGCCCAGTTCCTCGAGGAGCAGTTGCAGGTAGACCAGATTCCAGGTGTGCGCGTCGGAGGACAGGCTGGTGACGACGGCGGAAAGTCTGGGTCCGCCAACGATTTCCATGCTCATGACGCTGCGGTCGCCAGCTCCGCGGGCCGCTCGGCCGGACGCATCTCGATGCGGATCAGGTCGGCGGCGGCCTCGGCCAGCCGCTGCGCCTGCGCCGGGTTGTCCGCGGTCACCATCACGTCGCCGACCCGGTCCCACGAGCTGCGCAGCCCGGCGAACTCCTGGCCCGCGGCGATGCTGACGTCGCAGTGAACCACCCCGGCGGCCCGCTCGGCCTCCTCGACCCCACGCACGTCGGCGACCACTCCCGGCTCGATCGACAGGAACCGCACCGCCGCGGCGCCCGCGGCCCGGCACGGCAGCACCTCCGGCAGTGGTTCGCCCTTCATCAGCGCGAAGTAGGCGCGGTTGAGCTCCACCGGGTAGGCCCGCTGAATCAGCTCGATGATGCCGTCACCGGCAAACCGGCCCGCACACTCCACCAGGTACGGGATGCCGTCCGAGACGATCCATTCACAGTGGACGATGCCGTCGCCGAAGCCGACCGCCGCCACCACCCGCCTGGTCTCGGCGGCGAGCGTCCCGGCAAGTTCCGGTGCGATGTCCGCGGGCACCACATGGCCCAGTTCCACCGGGCGCGGACCGGGAAACAGCTGCTTGCCGGTGACGTTGACGAACAGCTCATCGCCCGCCCGCACCAGCATCTCGACGCTGTACTCGGACCCTTCGACGTACCGCTCGGCCAGCATCCGCAGTTCCATGACCCGGTCTGGCACGTAGACGCCCTCGTCCTGCACCACGCAACTCGCCCAGGCCGCCTCGACCTGCGCCGGCTCGTGGATCACCTGTGTGCCGACCGACGCCTGCCGGTTCGCCGGTTTGAGCACGATCGGCCCGCTGCCGCCGCGCAGAAAGTCCAGCACATCGGCCGGGCCGTCCACCCGGACCATCTCCGGGTTGGCGATCCCGGCGGCCGCGCTGACCCGGCGCAACAGTTCCTTGTCCCGCAGGATCTGCGCGGCGCCGAGGCCGGCACCGGGCAGGCCGAGCCGCTCGGCGAGCCGGGCGGCGAACGGCGTCGCATACTCGGTCAGCGGGACCACCGCCGCCGGGTTGAGGTCGCCGTGCACCTGGTGGAACTCGTCGGCTTTGCCGGGTAGGTGGAACTCCCACGCGATCAGGTCACGGACCAGCCCGGCTCCGGCGATCTTGTCGCGCACCTGCCGCTTGCGGATGACATCGGGCTCCTCGACGAAGATCACCGAGTGGTCCGGCAGGATCTGCGCGAACGCGCTGAGTGCGGTGGCCACGAACCCGACGATCACGATTGGCTTGTCCGCCACGTTCTCTCCCGTTCGAACTTCTTAGGTTGGTCAGCTCAGTGCCGTGCGCAGATCCAGGCCTGGCACGGCGAATGCGGTGGTGTGGGTCAGGTCGAGCGCGCCGGGCCTCATGTCCGGTTCGAAGTCGCCCGCCCGGGCGGCGCTGGCGGCGAGGTCGATGAGGATCGGCGAGGCCGCGCTGACCAGCGCCCGCACCTGGAGGAACAGCTCACCGAGCACGGCCCGGAGCGCGTCCCGGTCCAGGTTCGCGGCCAGCGCGCGGGTCGCGTGGGCGCGCAACCGTTCCACGTTCTGCACCACCAGGTCGGCGGCCCGGCTCAGGCTGAAGCTGGGCAGCTCGAAACACAGGCTGAACCTGCGCAGTATCGCGGCGGCGTTGGACCGCGCCCGCGGTGAGACCGGTAGCGGCTGGGTGTCGCCACCCACCTCCGCGGTCAGCTTCGCCAGGTTCGCGGCGAGCTCGTTCCACGGGCCGACCAGCCGCTCGCCAACCACCTTGTCCAGCCCTGCCCGGCTGAAGTTGGTCCGCGCGTGCTCGGGTGCGGTCAGGTTGAGGTAGAACCGGACGATGTCCCTCGGCACCTCGGCCACCAGGTCCCGCGCCCAGATCACGTGCCCCTTGCTGGTGGAGAACTTCTCGTTCTCCAGCTCGTAGAACTCGTTGCACAGGATCGTGTCCGGCAGCACGTACCGGCCCTCGTGGGCGATCAGCTCCGCCACGTGCACAAGGGCCCAGATGAACAGGTTGTCGAAGCCGACGAAGAAGACCAGCTCCGCGTCGTGTTCGGCGCGCCACGCGTCGTCGTTGGCCGGCGGCTCGATACCGCGTTGCCGGCGCGCGTGCGCATGGCAGTACATCGACGCCGGCATTCCCTCGAGCCACGCGTTGAGCGTCTGCCCAGGGGTTTCCGCGAACGGCGCGGCCATGCCCCAGTCGACCGGGTAGGTGATCGGAAAATCGGGTAGCGGCCTGGCAAGCAGTTCCCGCATGAGCGACACCACATGCGGCCGCCAGGTGGTGGCCTTCGACTCATGGAAGGCGATCAGCCGCTCGCGGTACTCCTCCAGCGGAAAGACCAGGATCTCGGCCTCGCGGTAGGTGACCGGGTCGTCCGGGTCGAGGATGGACCATGGGTCGATCAGCGCGTCGAAGTCGATCGGGTGACCGCAGCTCTCGCAGATCCCGCCCCGGCTGTCAGCCAGGCAGGTCGGGCAGTCGCCGCCGACGAACCCTTCGACCAGGAACGTGTTGGTGCGCGTCGAATAGGGCAGCCGCACCGTGCGCTTGCGGAACATTCCCTTGTCGTACAACCGGTTGACGTAGTCGTACACGGTGGACCGGTAGCCGTCGTCGGTCGGAGCGAAGCCGTCCAGGTCGACGCCGATGGCCTCGAACGTGCGCTTGATCTGCAGCCAGGACTTCGTGGTCAGTGCCCCCGGTGTGGTGCCCTGCCGGGCCGCGCTGGTGACGACGTAGGTCTGGCTGTCGTCGCCACCAGACGCGAACAGCACCTCGCGGCCGGCCGCCCGTAGGTAGCGCACGTGCACATCGGCGGCCACGTAGGGGCCGGCAACGTGCCCGACGTGCATGTCGCCGTTGGTCGTGGGCGGCCCGCCGATCACCAGGACCGGTCGGGCGCCCACGTGCTGCGGTGCTGGCATCGCTGCTCAGGCCTCCGCGGTTTGGTGCCGGTCGACGAACTTCACCGACATGTCGGTGTCCCACCAGATGCAGTACAGCTCGAAGTCGCTGTCGCTCTCGTTGATCACCCGGTGTGCCACGCCCGGCGGAAAGTGGACGACGTCTCCGGCGCGGAACGGGCAACGCTCGTTCTCGGAGTCCAGTACCGCCTCGCCGGTGACGGCGATGAAGATCTCGTATTCGTGGTGTGAATGCATGCCGGTCGCACCGCCCGGCGCGACCACGCACCACGAGCCCTCGAACGGCGCGTTGAGCGCCTCCCACGGCACGAGCCGCTGCGCGTCCGCGCCGTTCTCGTGGTTCATCTTGTCCCGCAACAATGGTCGGAGTTCCATCTCCACATTTCCTTTCGTAGGGTCAAAGGGTCAGCCTGCGATGGAGGCCGAGACCTGTGTCGGGTCCGGGGTGGCCAGCTCGGCGGCATCCTGATGGCGGAGGATGTCCTGCAGGATGTCGTTCGCCCGGGGTGCGAGCACGCTCAGCAGCGAGTCGGCGATCCCATGGGTGGCCTCGTTCACACCCTGCAGGTAGCAGGCCGCCGTGCTGGGCCGGTCGATGGCCAGCCGGTAGTCCCGGGTGACGGTGATGTCGGACAGACCGAGCGATCCGGCCAGGCGCCGCACCATCCTCGGCATCAGCTCCGAGAACCCGGTGCCGAGCAACACCAGGTCGGTCCGCAGCTGCTGGACGGCACCGGTGCGGCGGTCGGTCAACTCCAGGACGATCTCGTCGCCGTCGTCCCGGGCGGCCGTGATGTCGTGCATCGTGATCATTCGCAGGCGGTCCCGGCCGGACAGCCGGTCGAGGTACATCTGCCGGTACAGTGAGTCCATCGTGGACGGGGCGAGGCCGGCGTAGTTGGTGTGCCGCATCTCGGTCAGCATCTGCCGGCGCGCCTCGGGTCGGGCGATGTAGAACTCGTCGACGAACGACGGGAAGTACAGTTCGTTGTTGAATTTGCTCGTCTCGTAACAGTTCAGCCCGATCGAGCGGGTGACCAGCGTGGGGCGGCACTCCGGCAGGTCGTTCTGCACCGCGGAGAACAGCTCGGCCGCACTCTGGCCCGCGCCGACGACGGTGACCCGGTAGGGGAGACCATTGCGTAGTTGGGCGATCCGCTGCAGGTACTGGGTACTGTGGATCACTCGTTGCTGCGCGACACCCTGCAGCGGTTGGGGAATCCGGGCGTCCCGGCCGACCCCGACGACCAGGTACCGGCTGCGGATCACCCGCCCGTCAGCGGTCTTGGTCGCCCACCCGGTCAGCACGTCATCCGTCCATATCGGGCTGATGTCGACGCATTCCCGGCCGAGCTGTAGATCCACCATCGACAGCTGCTCGGCCGTCCACCTGAGATAGCCGGCGAGCTCGACCCGGTACGGCACGAAGCTTCCCATGTTCACGAACTCGTTCAGCCGGCCGGTGTCGTGCAGGTAGTTGAGGAAGGAGAACTTGCTGCGCGGGTTGCGCAGGGTCACCAGGTCTTTGAGGAAGGACACCTGGGACAGCGCCTCGGGCAGCAGCATGCCGCGCTGCCAGGAGACGTCCGAGTCCCGCTCGATGATGAGCGAGTCGCGGGCCAGTTGCGGTGCCAGTTCTTCCAGCGCCACGGCGAGCGCGAGATTCGACGGCCCCGCTCCGACGGCAAGCAGCTCAACATCATGGTTCGGCATGAAATGCTCCGGCCTCGTTGGGAGTAGTCGTGGATTGGTCAGACACCGGCAGCTCCCGACGCTGCCGGCACCAGGTCTCGCGCGGTCAGCCGGACCTGCGGCAGGCTGGCCGCCAGCGCCGCGGCGCAGCTGTCCGGATCGCGGCCGGCACAGATCACGTAGGCGTACCGGGAGATGAACTCGGCCGGCGGCAGCATCATCCGCGCGCCCGGTTCGACCAGCGCGGCCGCGGCGAGCACATCGTTGTCCGGCAGGCATTCCGGCACCGAGACGGCTTCGACGACGCACTCGGTCGCCGGATAGCCGAACCGCACCCCGGCGCAGCGGCCTTCGCCGCGGGACGGAAGCTCCGGCTCCCGGCCGAGCGCGACGTCGACGACGGCGGCTCCCGGATCGATTCCGGTGGCGAACCGGGCCAGCAGTGGGATCAGGTCTCCGCCGAGCCGCCCGTTGATCTCGACGATCACCGGGCCGCGTTCGGTCAGCTTGACCTCGGTGTGCGTGATGCCGTACCGGAAGTCGATCGCCTGGTGCGCCGACGCGATCGTGGCGATCAGCCTCGGATCGGCCAGCAACTCGTCGTTGGCGTCGACCATGTGCCCGAGCTCCTCGAAGTACGGAGCCATGCCGACGGTCTTTCGGGCGACGAAAAGTGGGCGGTAACGGCCGTCCACCACGGCGCCGTCGATGCTGATCTCGGGCCCGGTCAGGTATTCCTCGATCAGTGCGCCACCCTGGTAGGCCGGCGCGCCGATCAGGCTGGCCTCCTCGGCCGCGTGGAACGCTTTCCGCACGGCCGGGGCGTCAGCGGCCAGCACGACGCCGATGCTGGCGCCAAGGCCGCGTGGCTTGACGACGACCGGGTACCCGATGGTTTCCGCCGCGGCGACGGCCCGCGCCTCGTCCCGGACGAACTCGAACCGTGGCTGGGCCACCCCCGCGGCGGTGACCACCTGGCGGCTGCGGAACTTGTCCCGGCAGCCCTCGATCCCGGCGATGCCCGCGCCGGGCAGGCCGAGCATGTCCGCGACCTGCGCCGTGTTCACGATCAGCGCCTCGTCCCACGACAGCACGCCGAGGACCGGCGTCGTCGCGGCCAGTTCCCGGGCGGCGGCCAGCACGGCGTCCCGATCGAGCAGATCGACGACCGTGCCGCCGGCGACGTACGGGCGCTGCCAGGTGAGTTCCGCTGAGGCGAACAACCACAGCGGGTGCCGGACTCCGGCCGAGGACAACAGGTACTCCCGGTACGGACGCATTCCGCATCCGATCACCAGGACAACTCCGTCTGAACCCATAGAGATCCTTCTCCCCACGCTTCGTCGCCGGCAACTACATCCGGTGGATGGATTGGCCGGAACCCTTGACCTGCGCGGACAATCAAAAGCCGGGCAGGTTACCGAGCCGACGCGCCCGGCGACCGAGCGTGCGAAGAGGAAGTGGTCGGCACAACGCCGATCGTCAGCGGGACACTCCGTTGGTGGAGCGCAGATACTGCCCGGCGTAGGCGCGCCATGGCCGCCACCGCGCCGATCGCTCGACCAGGGCGGCCGGGTTGGTCGGCAGCTCGAGTGCCCCGGCGCCGGCGCGCACGGCCGGGTCGGCCGCGACGAACGCGTCGGGATCGCCGAGCGCCCGCATCGCGATCGTCTCCACGGTCCACCGGTCGATGCGGCGCAGCGAGGTGAGGTGTGCCCGGGCCTGCTCCCAGTCGGCGCCGATGTTGAGATCGAGCCCGCCGTTGACGAGCGCGTCGATCAACCCGGTCAGCGCGGCCGTGCGAGTGCCGGTCAGCCCGAGCGCGTCGGGATCCAGCCCGGCGAGGTCGGCCGGCTCCGGGAACAGGTGGGTCAGGCCGCCGAGCGGGTCCTCGATCGGTTTGCCGTATTCGGCGACGAGCCGCGCCGCAAGCTCCCGCGCCGTGGTCGTCGAGGCGCGCTGACCGAGCACCGCGCGCACGGCGAACTCGGCCGGACCGGTGGTCCGCGGAACCCGGCGGCCCGGATGCTTGGTGACCAGCGGGGCGAGCGCGTCGTCCGCGCCGAGCAGTTCGTCGACCGCGACCGGATCCGCGTCCAGGTCGAGCAGCCACCGGCACCGGCTGATGCCCGCGGACAGATCCCGCAGGTCGGTGAGCCGAAGTTCGCACATGATGTGGTCCGGGTGGGGCCGCAGCGCGGCGATGCCGTGCCCGTGCGGCAACCGCAGCGCGCACCGGTACTCCCCGTCCCGCCATTCCTCCACTCCGGGCACGGCGGTCGCGGCCAGCTGCTCGAACAGGTTGTCCGGACTCAGCGGCCGGCGGAAGGGCAGCCGCAGCGACAGCACGCTCGGGGTCGCACTCTTGCCCACCTTCTTCGCCCGGGTGCGCAGCTCGCTCGGCGTCAGGCCGAAGACGTGGCGGACCGTCTCGTTGAACGTTCGGACGCTGGAGAACCCGGCGCCGTAGGCGACCTGGCCCATCGGCAGCAGGGTGGTCTCGATCAGGATCCGGGCGGACTGGGCGCGTTGGGCGCGGGCCAGCGCGAGCGGTCCGGCACCCAGTTCGGCGTAGAGCTGCCGCTCGACCTGGCGGACGCTGTAGCCGACCCGTGCCGCGAGGCCCGCGACGCCGTCCCGGTCGACCACCCCGTCGGCGATCAGGCGCATCAGCCGGGCGGCCAGGTCGGCGCGCTCGTTCCACTCCGGCGACCCCGGCGAGGCGTCCGGCCGGCAGCGCTTGCAGGCGCGGAACCCGGCTGCCTGCGCGGCCGCCGAGGTGGGGTAGAACCGCATGTTCTGGGGCTTGGGCGAGGGCACCGGGCAGCTCGGCCGGCAGTACACCCCGGTGGTCAGCACGGCCGAGAAGAACCACCCGTCAAACCGGTCGTCCTTCGACAGAACCGCCTTCAAGCACCTGTCCACCTGCTGGTACACGCCCCCCAGTGTGCCCCGCCGCACCCCGGAAACCTCGCGATTTTGCGACATCACCCCGCCGAGCCGACCGAGCGCCCTCCCGCCGGCGCTCCAGACCTGATTGCTCACGTCTTCCCGGGAGCGTGATCGCCATCCTTTCGGTCGGGATCTCCTACACGAAAGGATTACCGTGAATGCCGAATCGTATTCGCAGCTCTGGACGCGTCCGGCAGCACCTCGACGATGGGTTCGCGGCCGGGTCTCGGGACGAGGCGCAGTTGGTCTCCGGTGATGAGCGGGAAGGTGGGCGGAGGTCCGTGGGGACGGTGCGCTCGTGGCGGCTTGTGCGGGCAAACCACTCGGCGTGATGGACGCGGCGAGTGTCAGC
Source organism: Actinophytocola sp. (assembly GCF_035712165.1). GTDB lineage: Bacteria > Actinomycetota > Actinomycetes > Mycobacteriales > Pseudonocardiaceae > DASYTH01. The sequence continues at coordinate 27,599 of NZ_DASTBH010000002.1, forward strand.
GCCGCGATCAGCGCCCTGGCCCGGCTCCTGCTGCGCATGTCCGATCCTCCGTTCCACCACCGCACGACCGGCGGGAGCCGCCCAATCCGTGGTCAGGACCGGCTCCGGGGTTGGCTCCCGGCCGTCAAGAATGGGTGCGCGTGTGGACGAGGGATTGGCTGCCGACGTGCGGTACATCCATTGTGGACCGGACGAAGAATGATCGAGAAAGAGATCGAATGTGTCCGCCTATTGCGGTGCGCCGCCGGATGGTGCTTGACTGGGTGCCGCCCTTGAGCAGGCAGGGGCGGTCGGGGTCCGGGGGACGTGCTCTGCTGGGGTGGACGGCGTTCACTGGGGAAACAATTTCGCTGACAGATCGTGGCTGCGCGGCCTGAATTCGGCCGGCGGTTATGTCGACGCGCCCGAAATCGGGTGCCTGAGGGGATGCTGGACCATGGGGAAACTGGGCCGGATCTGTTCTGTTGGTTCGCTGGGGGCACTGCTGCTCTCCGGTGTGTCGCCGGTGGCCGGGGTGCCCGCGAGCGCCGTGGCGTCGCCCGTCGTCCGGATGGTCGCACCACCATCGCCACGGTGCGCTCCGGCGACGCCACCCGCCACGCCGCCACCGGGCATTCAGCCGCCGATGAGCCGTCCCATTCGAAGCGAACTGGCGTCCGTGGCGTACGCGGCGCCCGAAACGCCTCGGCGGATGATCCCGGGTGACGTGTACCCGGTCCGGATGACCGTCAGCAACACCACCACGCAGCCGCTGGTGGCCGGCCGGCACGTGCTGTCCTACCACTGGACGTTGCCCAACGGGAACGACGCCACCGCGGGAACCCGGCTGGACACGGCGTTCGCGACGAACCTCGCGCCCGGCACGAGCGTCACGTTGGATGCCCGGGTCAAGGCGCCCGCGCTGGCCGACATCGGCAATGACCGCGAGCAGTTCATCCTGCGCTGGGACATCTTCGACAACTCGACCCGACGGTGGTTGTCGGACACGGCCGGCGTGCCGACGCTGGACTTCGACGTGCGGGTGGAGCAGCCGACCTCGGACCAGTTGGGCCTCGAGCAGTTCTACACCTACTCCGGGGTGCCCACCGGAGCCGGCGGAAACCTTCTGGTCAACCAGTTCTCCGGCAACGCGGTGTGGAACCTCGACGTGCTGTCCAACCCGAGCCGAGGCCTGGCCAGTTTTCTGCGGCTGTCCTACAACTCCGGCGACACCTCCAACTCGCACGCCGGGGTGGGCTGGTCGGTCGCGCCGTCGACGCTGAACCGGCTGGGCACGCCGCTGGAGTTCGGCGGGTTGCTGCCCGGGCTGCTCGGCTGGCCGCCCACCGTGACGCTGGTCGACGGTGACGGTACGAGCCATGTGTTCGAGCTGAACAAGAACGGCAGCGCGGACAGCCGGAGGTGGACCTACGACTCCCCGGCCGGCGTGCACCTTTACCTGCAGTACCTGCCGAACGGCTCCAGCGACCGGCGGTGGGTGTTCACCTCGCCGGAGCGCACGCAGTTCTTCTTCGACGCGCAGGGTTACCACACCGCCACGGTGGAGAAGAACGGCAACACGATGTCGTTCACCTACGAGCGGGCGCTGATCGGCAACCGCAACACCGGGGTGCTCAAGCACGTCACCGATGCGACCGGCCGGCGCACCCTGACGGTGGACTACTACCAGCGCGGTGACACGTTCTCCTACATTCTGGGCGGCCGCAAGCTGACCGGCACCAACCTGGACAACCTGTTCATCGTCAACCGGATCAAGTCGATCACCGACCTGTCCGGTCGGACGGTGGCGTTCACCTACACCGACCGGGGATTCCTCGGCGAGGTGATCGACGGGCTGGACAACCCGGACGCCAAGCCGTACACGTTCTTCTACGACGAGGCCGGCCGCAAGCTGATCTCTGTCGTGGATCCCAACGGGCACACCACCCGGGTCGACTACTTCGCCGACACACAGCGGAAATGGAACGTCCGCACGGTCACCGACCGGCGCAACAGTCCGATGGGCTTCGACTACGTCGATCCGGACGCCGGTGCGGGTTCGAAGATCGACTCGACGGTGCTGGACGGCAACGGGCACGCCACCCGCACCCTGATCGACGGCTTCGGCCGGGCCGAGCGGATCACCAACGCCAAGAACGAGTCGACCCAGCTCACCTGGGACGGCGACAACAACGTCATCCGGCTGGTCGAGCACAACGGCGCCGTGCAGACCTGGGCCTACGACCAGAAAACCGGGTTTCCGCTCGAGATCAAAGACGCCGAGGCCAACCGGACCAACGGTCCGGCCACCCGACTGGGCTATCGCACCACCCTGGACGGCCACGTCGCGGACCTGACCGAGAAGGTCACCCCGGAGGGCCGCAGGTGGTCGTTCGTCTACGACGAGCGGGGGAACCTGGTCTCCGTCACCGATCCGAAGGGCACCGCGACCCCGGATCCGAACGACTTCACCTCCCGGTACTCCTACGACGGGTTCGGGCATCTGATCAACCAGACCGATGCCAACGAGCACACCACCGTCTACGGCGACTACGACGCCAACGGCTACCCGCGGTTGATCACCGACGCGCTCGGGTGCACCACGTTCTTCCGGTACGACAACCTCGGAAATGTCGTGTCGATCACCGACGCACGCGGCAAGACCAGCAGCTACTCCTACGACGTCTTCAAGCGCCCGCTGGACACTCGCGAGCCGAAGGACCAGGCGGCCGGCAAGGTCATCGTCACGCCCGGGCCGCGGTACGACCGCAACGACAACGTGGTGACCAACACCGCCGCCAACGGCGCGGTGACCCGCATCGTCTACGACGAGATGGACCAGCAGGTCGGCATCTACGCGCCCAAGGATCTCCCGACCGATCCGGACAAGCTCACCACGTTCGCCTACGACCGGGTCGGCAACCTGCTCAAGCAGACCGAGCCCAAGGGCAACCTCACCTCGGCCGACCCGAACGACTTCACCTACACGTTCGTCTACGACCAGGTCGACCAACTGCTGCAGGCCACCGACGTCAACGGCAACCGGATCACCGCCGAGTACGACGGGGTCGGCAACCTGGTCAAGGAGACCGACGGCCGCAAGAACAGGACGCCCAACCCGGACGACTTCACCACCCGCTACGTCTTCGACGCCAACCACCAGGTCGCCGAGACCATCGACGCGGACGGCAACTCCGCCAAGACCCGCTACGACCGCGACGGCAACGTCATCGCCAGCTCCGACGAGGACGGCAACGAAACCCTCATCACGCTCGACGAGCGCGGGATGCAGAAAGAGGTGCGCTCCCCGCACCGCAACGACAACGGGTCCATCCGGTACTTCACCACCCGCTACGAGTACGACGAGGTCGGCAACCTGACCCGCACGACCAACCCGCGCGGCGTGGACACCCCGGACAAGCCCAACGACTTCCTGGCCGAAACCATCTACGACGAGCTCAACCGGGCCCGCGAGGAGATTCTGCCGTTCGACCCGGACGACGCCGAGCACCGCAACCCGGTCAGCACGATCTACACCTACGACGAGGTTGGCAACTCGATCGAGATCAGCTCGCCACCCTCGCACAACGAGACGGTCCGCAACATCACCAGGCAGACCTACTTCGACAACGGCTGGCTGCGCACGTCCACCGACCCGTGGGAGATCCGGTCCGCCTACGACTACACCGACACCGGCCAGCAGTCCAACCGCACGGTGACCAGTGCCGGCGGTGGGGCGCAGCGGGTGGAGACCTGGACCTACTTCCCGGACGGCAAGCTGAAAGAGCACTCCGACGCGGGCGTTCCGGTGGGCCGCAACGTGGTGATGGTGGACCGGCCGACCGGTGCCGCGAACGCGACGACCAGCTGGAAGGCCAGCGTTCCCGCCGACGGCACCTACGAGGTGTTGATTCGCTACCCGAAGGGCACCGCCACCGGCGCCACCTACACCGTCGCGCACAACGGCGGCACCAGCACCGCCCGGGTCGACCAGACCCGGCGCGCGGGGGAATGGGTCAGCCTCGGCAAGTTCGCCATGTCGACCGACCAGGTTCGTACGGTGTCCGTGTCCGGCAACGGAAACGGAACGCCCGAGGCAGGTGCGGTGCAGCTGGTCCGGGACAACACCGGCCAGGCCGACGACGAGCGGAAGACGTTCGGGCACCGCTACGACCCCAACGATAACCTCGTCGAACTGACCGACACCACGCCGAACAGCCCGGTCGACACCTATCGGGTCGCGTACAACAACGTGAACCTGGCCGAGAAGGTCGAGGAGCTGTCGAGCGGTTCGGTCAAGCACACCACCGAGTACCGCTACGACGAGAACGACAACCTGACCCTGGCCAGATTCGACGGCAAGTCGTCGCTCTACGAGTACAACACCCGCGACCTGGTCGCCAAGGTCACCAACAAGAAGAACGACGGCGACACCGGCAAGGTCAACTCGTTCACCTACACCAGGCGCGGGCACATCGACCAGCAGACCAAGAGCAATGGCAACACCGTCAACTACACCTACTACCTCGAC
>NZ_DASTBH010000003.1:0-3708 GCF_035712165.1 Actinophytocola sp.
CACCGGCTGGCCGGGCCGGTGGTCGCCCTGGTGGCCGGGCTGCAGCTGCGCCGGCTGGCCACCGGCGGCACCGGCGGCACCGCCTTCGCCGACGCGTTGACGATGCTGGTGCGCTGAGCGGAAATTCACGCGCGGGCACTGCCTAGGCTTGCGGCATGCGCATTGGTTTGCAGATTCCCGACTTCACCTGGCCCAACGGTCCGGCGGCGATGGGTGGCGAGCTGGCCACGATCGCCCGCACCGCCGACGACGCCGGGTTCGAGCTGCTCGCGGTGATGGACCACTTCTTCCAGATCGGCGTGGTCGGCCCGACCGAGCACGACATGCTGGAGGCGTACACCACGCTCGGTTTCCTGGCGGCACACACGAACCGGGCCAAGCTGCTCACGGTGATCACCGGCGTGGTGTACCGGCACCCCGGGATCCTCGCGAAGATCATCAGCACCCTGGACGTGCTGTCCGGCGGCCGGGCCATGCTCGGCATCGGCGCGGCGTGGCACGAGGAGGAGGCGCGCGGGCTGGGCGTTCCGTTCCCGCCGCTGGCCGAGCGCTTCGAGCGGCTGGAGGAGACGCTGCAGATCTGCCTGCGCATGTGGTCCGACGACGAGACCCCGTTCCAGGGCAAGCACTACCAGCTGGAGCGGCCGCTGAACGTGCCGGCGCCGCTGACCGCGCCGCACCCGCCGATCATGATCGGGGGTGGCGGCGAGCGCAAGACGCTGCGGCTGGTGGCGAAGTACGCCGACGCCTGCAACCTGTTCCCCTCGCCGGAGCTGGCGCACAAGCTCGACGTGCTGCGCGAGCACTGCGCCCGGGAGGGCCGGGACTACGACACGATCGAGAAGACCGTCTACTACCCGTTCGACGTCGGCGAGAACGGTTCCGAGGTGGGCAAGGTGCTGGACGCGCTCGGCCGGTTCGCCGAGCTGGGTTTCACCACCGCGGTCGGCTCGGTCGCCGACGTCTGGCGGATCACCCCGCTGGAGATCATGGGCGAGCGGGTGATCCCGGAGGCGGCCCAGCTTTAATCTCTGATCTCCAGGGTGCAGCACTTGGGGCCGCCGCCGGCCTTGCGCAGCTCGGAGATGTCGACCAGGACCGGGTGGTAGCCCTGCAGGGCCAGCTCGTCGGCAAGCTGCTTGGCTTCGGTGGGCAGGACCACGTTGCGGCCGTCGGAGACACCGTTGAGGCCCAGGCAGCCGGCGTCGTCGGCGGTGGCGATGACTGCGTCCGGGAACAGCCGGCGCAGCACCCGCTGGGAGCCCGGCGAGAACGCCTCGGGGTAGTAGGCGACCCGGGCGGTCTGCTCCGGGCCGCTCTCGGTGAGCACGAACAGCGCGGTGTCCAGGTGGTAGTAGCGCGGATCCACCAGCCGCAGCGAGACCACCGGCACGCCGAGCACCTCCTGCGCCTCGGCGTGCGCCTGCGGGTCGGTGCGGAACCCGGTTCCGGCCAGCAGCAGCCCGCCGGTCCAGGCGAAGTCGCCCTCGGCCTCGTTGATCGCGGTGGGCATGACCACGTCGTGGTAGTCGTGATCGAGGAACCAGCGGCGGAAGTGGTCGGCCTCGGCGGCGCGCTGCGGGGCGCGGAACCGGGCGCCGAGCACCCGGCCGTCCACCACGGTGCCGGAGTTGGCCGCGAACACCATGTCCGGCAGGCCCGGCTGCGGCTCGATGACCTCGACGGTGTGGCCGAGCTCCGTGTAGGCGTCCCGCAGCGCGGTCCACTGCGCCATCGCCAGGTCGGTGTCGACCGGCTGGTCGGGGTCCATCCACGGGTTGATCGAGTACTCCACGGTGAAGTACCGCGGCGGGCACATCAGGTACCGCCGGCGGGTCGGCACCCGCTCCTCCACCGGGATGACGATCGAAGCGCTGTGCGCAGGCTGGTAGCCGGCGCCGGAGAGGGGGACGGTCGTCATGAAAACAATGTATGGGCGGCCCTGACCGGCGATCAATATCGCAGATTGGTCTCTATTCGTGCAGAATGTTGCGTGTGGATACGATTGACCAGCGAATCATTGCGCAACTGGTGGCCAACGCCCGATCGAGCTATGCCGAGATCGGCAAGGTGGTGGGCCTGTCCGCCCCCGCGGTCAAGCGCCGGGTGGACCGGCTGCTGGACACCGGCGTGCTGCGTGGCTTCACCGCCGTGGTGAACCCGGAGGCGCTGGGCTGGGGCACCGAGGCCTTCGTCGAGGTGCACTGCCGCGGCAACGTCAGCCCGGACCGGATCCGCGCCCGGCTCGAGCCGCTGCCCGAGGTGATCGCGGCCTACACCGTCTCCGGTTCCGCCGACGCCGTGGTGCACCTGCGGGCGGCGAACATCCACCACCTCGAGGACGCGCTGGAGCACCTGCGGGCGGTGGACATGATCGACCGCACGGAGTCGACGGTGGTGCTGTCCACCCTGCTGGAGCGTTCGACCGCGCCGGGGCCGCCGGGCAGCGACACACCCATAAGCTAGGCGGCGTGGAGACGGACTCGGTGCTGCTCGAGCGACGCGACGGCGTCGGGGTGATCACGCTCAACGACCCGAACCGGCGCAACGCCCTGACCCTGCCCAGTTCCGCGCGGCTGGCCGAGTTGGTGGCCGAGTGCGAGGCGGACGAGACGATCAGCGCCGTGGTGGTGACCGGCGCGCCGCCCGCGTTCTGCGCGGGGGCGGACCTGACCGCGCTCGGCGAGGCGCACGAGCAGGGGCTGCGCGCGATCTACGCCGGCTTCCTCGCCGTCGCCCACTGCGCCCTGCCGACGATCGCGGCGGTCGGTGGCGCGGCGGTCGGCGCCGGGCTGAACCTCGCGCTGGCCTGCGACGTCCGCCTGGTCGGCCCGCGCGCCCGGTTCGACGCGCGGTTCCTGCAGCTGGGCCTGCACCCGGGCGGCGGCATGACCTGGATGCTGCAGCGGATCGTCGGGCCGCAGACCGCGATGGCGATGACCGTGCTCGGCCAGACGGCGGATGCCGCGACGGCCGAACGGACCGGCCTGGCGCTGCGAACGGTCGACGGTGACCACGACGCGCTGGTGACCGCCGCGGTGAACCTGGCCGCCCCGGCGGTGGCGGCGCCCCGGGAGTTGGTCCTGGCCACCAAGCGCACGTTGCGCACGACCTCGACGCTCACCGAGCACGCCGCCGCGGTGGAGACCGAGCTTGTGGCCCAGCTCACGTCGATGGCGGGCCCGGCGTTCACAGAGTTGCTCGCCGCCATGCGGGAAAAGATCTCCCGGTCAACCTGACCCGGTTGTCCTGTCCCATCCCTCGGGAAGGTCCACAATTGGGTATGTGATCTGCGCCGCGTCAGCGGGGTGATCCGCGCTGTGGTGCCTACCGTATGCCCACGATGTGGACTAGCTGCGTGTCCGGAGAACGGTCGCGGATCGCGATGCGTTGTACCTAAGGACGAACGGAACGCAGCCGATGGGCGGGGCTAGGCTGGAAGAAGGTGGGCAGCGAGCATCCTGAGCTGTCCCAGAGAGGGATCGACAGGCCATGAGCACCACGATGGATGGTGATCTGGACGGGGGTAACGGCGACCTAGGGGGCAGTCGGCCGACCGAGCTGCGCAAGCTGGACCGGGTGGTGATCCGGTTCGCCGGTGACTCCGGTGACGGTATGCAGCTGACCGGTGACAGGTTCACCTCGGAGGCGGCGGCGTTCGGCAATGATCTGGCGACGTTGCCGAACTTCCCGGCGGAGATTCGGGCG
>NZ_DASTBH010000004.1:0-4009 GCF_035712165.1 Actinophytocola sp.
GCGCTACACCCGCGACCTGCCGCTGTGCACGATCGCCCCGGCCTGGTCGCTGGCCGTGGCCGTGTACCGCACCGATGGCCGGTTCCTGCCGGACGGCGACTCGCGGTCCGGCGGCGGCTGCAGCGAGGTCACCGCGCTCGACCCGGCCACCGGCAAGCGCGGCAAGCAACGCGACCCGCAGGACCCGGTGGAACGGCCCAGCGGCGGCCAGCGTCAGGGTGACGCCGAACTGGGCACCCGGCTGCTGGGCGACGGCACCTACCTGACCACCACCGGCCGGCACCTGCTCACCACCTGGCGGTCCGACCTGGTGCAGACCATGGAGTACGGCCAGCTGCCGGCCATGGTGAACCCGGAGAAGCAGCCCCGCACCGGTTGCACGTACGGGTCGGTGGCCGTCGCGGCCGGCCGGATCGGCGTGATCGAACGCTGCCCGAGCGAGGGCGACCGGCTGACCGTCTACAAGGCGACCAACGTGGACAACAAGGCCGACGAACCGGCCGTGGTGTTCAGTTCGCTGGTCGAGGGCGCCGGCGCGCGGGTCGTGGCGCTGTCCGACCAGCGCGTCGCGATCGCCCTGCCCGACCCCAGCCGCCTGGTGGTCTTCGACGACCAGGGCGCGCAGCAGGCCAGCTACCCGCTCGACCTGCCGACCCAGGACCTGCGCGGTGACCCGGACGGCCTGGTGGTGCCCACCGCCCGGCTGGTCGTCCCCGCCGGCCAGGGCCCGGGCGCCGTCTACTGGTACACCGGTTCCCGCACGATCGCGCTGGACGGCGCCGAGCTGAACCCGGTGTGGACCGCGCCGGACACGCTCGGCCCGGGCACCCCGTTCGCCGGCCGGATGCTGGTGCCGGTGCGGGACGGGATCCGGGTGCTGGACCAGGCCACCGGCGAGGTGGTCGGCACCACCCCGGTCGACCGGTCCGGCTACTCCGGGCTGGTCACGATGTCAACGCTCGGGCCGATGGTATTGGAGCAGCGGGGCGGCGATGTAGTCGCGCTTCGTTGAGCTTCGACGATAACTCCAGCGTTGTCCCACACAATCGAGTGGTGAAAATCGTGCCGTCGCTACCAGCGTCCCAACTCAGCCCGCACCGGGCCGAGCGGGTCGACCTGCCCAGCAGGTACGGCCCGATCGCAGCCCTGCACGGCAGGGCCAGGAACAAGGGCCGTGCGGCGGCCGCGACGGTCCTGATGGTGCCCGGCTACACCGGCTCCAAAGAGGACTTCGCGCCGCTGCTCGACCCCATCACCCGCGTCGGGTTCGACGCCATCGCGATCGACCTGCCGGGCCAGAACGAGTCGGCCGGCCCCACCGAGGAGTCGGCCTACCTGCCCAGCGCGCTGGGTCTGGTGCTGTCCGAGGTGATCGGCAGGCTGAGCGCCACCGGCACGCCGATGATGCTGGTCGGCCACTCCTACGGAGGCCTGGTCGCCCGCAGCGCGGTGCTGGCCGGCGCCCCGGTGGTGGGGCTGACCCTGATGGACAGCGGCCCGGCCGAACTGCCGCAGGGCTGGCGCCGCCAGGCCCTGGACATCGGCGAGCCGGCCATCCGGCAGCACGGCATCGCCGCCGCGCAACGGCTGCGGGACAGCCTGGACGCGCACAACCCGGCCTGGCTGGCGGCTTCCGAGGAGCTCCGCACGTTCCTGCGGGAGCGGTTCCTGCGCTCCAACCCGGCGAGCCTGCTGGGCATGGCGCACGGGCTGCGCACCGAGCCGGACCTGGTCGGCGCCCTCGCCCGGCTGCTGCAGTCCTCCGGCGCGCAGTCGCTGGTGGTGTGCGGTGAGCGGGACGACGCCTGGCCGGTGTCCGCCCAGCGCGACATGGCCGACCGGCTGGACGCCGACTTCGCGGTGATCCCCGGCGCGGGCCACTGCCCCGCCATCGAGAACCCGGACGGCCTGCTGGACATCCTGGTGCCCACCTGGCGAACCTGGCTCTCCTACGCCGAACTCCCCCTACCAGCCGTCGCCGCCTGAGCGCGGTCTAGCACCCAACCAACGGCAACCTCAGGGGACCGTGACGGCACCCAGCCACCATCCACCCGATCCCCGCACCAGCCGCCGGAACGCAACCACCGCATCAAATCCGGGGAGGCGGTCACCGCCACCAGTAGAGCCACAGGGCGCTGGTGGTGATGGCGAGCACGGCGAGTACCGCGAGCGCGCCCGGCCAGCCCCGGTGCCTGTCGGCGAAGCGCTGCGCCAGCACCGCGAGACCGGCCGCCACCAGGTGACCGGCCACGGTGAGCAGGCCCGGTCCGGGCAGCCCGCCGACCCACGCCAGGATCTGGAACACCAGCACGACCGCGGCCAGCACGGCGAGCCCGATGGCCAGCGCGCCGGACAGCTCAGCCCAGAAGCGGGACCGGCGCGGCCGGTCCACGGCCGCCGGCTGTGCCTGCGTCGGGGTCACGTCCGTCAGCGAGTCCTGCACCTGATCACCTGGTCTCTAGTCCGCGAGCAATGACCACGGCAACGCCGCGGGGCCGGCAGCCTGGCCTTCGGGGCAGCTGCGGCGGAAGTCGCACCACGAGCACTGCCGTCCCACCCGCGCGGGGAACAGCACGTCCGGGTCGCCGCCGGCTTCGAGGGTATCCCGGGCCAGTTGGAGCTCCTCGGCGGTCTCCTCGGCCCGGGCCTGGTGCCGGGCCAGAGACGCCTCGGTGTGCTCCCAGACCGCGACCGACCCGCTGGGCAGGTGGTGCAGTTCGACCCGGGTGCACGGCCGGCGCAGGGTGCGCCGCGCGGCGATCACGTACAGCGCGAGCGCCTGCGACCCCCGGGCGTCGTCCGTGCTCAGCGCGTGCCGGCCGGTCTTGTAGTCGACGACCACCAACTCGCCGTCGCGCTCGTCGATCCGGTCCACCCGGCCCTCGGCGACGATCGTGCCGACCGGGGCCGACACCCACCGCTCCAGCCCGACCGGCTCGATGGTCACGTCCAGCCCGGCCACGTAGTCGGCCACCCAGTCGCCGGCCCGCTGCCGGAACCGCGCGGACTGCTCGGGGTCGGCGAACCCGTCGTCCTTCCACCCGGTGCCGACCAGCGCGCGGGCCTGCTCGACGGTGCGGCGCCGCACCGGAAGATCGAAGAACGCGCGCAACGCGTTGTGCACCACCGCACCGAGCGTGCTGTGCGCCCACGGCCCGCCGCGCGGCGGCGTCGGCCGGTCCAGATAGGTCATCCGGTACCGCCGGGGGCAGTCCGCCCAGACCGCGAGCCGTGCGGGCGTGACCTTGATCAGCCGCCGCGGCATCGCGTCGAAGCCCAACTGCCCCTGCATGTGCCAACCTTACGGGGCCTGTGTCCCCAGCGCCGGGTGCGGCCCGGTCAGGATCTCCGCACCGGTGGCCCGGTCGGCGATGGCGTCGAGGGTCTGCGGGTCGGTGGTCTCCTGGCCGATGGAGATCGACTTGTTGGTGCCGTGGTAGTCGCTGGAACCGGTGGTCAGCAGGCCGAGGTCGCCGGCGAGGCCGCGTAGCTCGGCCCGGGTCGCCGGATCGTGGTCGGGATGGTCGACCTCGACGCCGTCCAGTCCGGCCGCGGCCAGTTCGGCGATGATCCCGGCGGTCACCGTGGGCCCCCGGCGCCGGGCGAACGCGTGCGCCAGGACGCTCACCCCGCCGGCGGCGGCCACCATCGCGATCGCGTCCCGGACCGGGGCGCGGCTGCTCGGGATGTAGTAGCGGCCACGGTCGTTCAGAAACCGCGCGAACGCTTCGTCCACAGTGGACACGACGCCGGCCCGGACCAGGGCCATCGCCAGGTGCGGCCGGCCGGCGGTCACCCCGTCGGGCAGGCCCGCGAGCAGTTCCTCGGCGTCGACCGGCAGCCCGTCGGCGGCCATCCGCTCGCCGATCTTGAGCAACCGGGCCCGCCGCTCGGCCTGTGACCGGGCGTGCGCGCCGACCACGGCCGGCGCGTCCGGGTCGAACAGGTAGGCCAGCAGATGGACCGTGCAGTGGCCACCCCGCCCGTCCGACGACCGGCAGGACAGCTC
>NZ_DASTBH010000005.1:0-3578 GCF_035712165.1 Actinophytocola sp.
GGCCGGCGCCGAGGTGGCCGCGGCCTCGACCCGGCTGGCCGAGTTGGAGGCCACGCTGGCCGAGGTGCTGGACCGGGCCCGCCGGCTGGAACGTGACCACCTGCGGGCCGCCGACGCGTGCGCCGACGAGCTGGTCCAGGCCCGGGGCGGGGTCCGGTCCGGACCGGGCCGCACGCCGGTGCTGGGAGCCGCGGCCGGCGCGCTGACCCGGTCCTCGCGCACCGCCGGCACGCTGGCCGGGCTGCTGCTGCCGGCCGGACGGCCGGCTGCGGTCCCGGACCGGGGTCCGGCCGGCGGAGCGGCGGCGCTCGCCGCGGCGCTCCGCTCCAGCGGGGGGACCACCGACCGGTGAAGCTCGCCGCGGTCAAGGGGGTCACGCCGGTGTCCACGCGCTCGGTCGAGGACACCGAACGCGAGCTGACCAAGCTGATCATCGACGCGCGCGGCGGGGAGGCCGCGCACGACCCCGGGGTCGCGCTGGCCGCCCGGGACGCCGCCGAACTGGCGCACGACAACGGCGCCCAGCTGGTCGCGGTGCTCGAGCATCCGGACGCCGATCCCGCCGTGCTGGTCGGCATGGTGGTCCAGGCCGACGGGCCGCTCGGTCCGGACGCCGCCGACGAGCTGCGTTCCTACCTGGAGGACGGCGGAGCGGACCTGCGCGAGGTGACCGAGGCCAGCACCGAGCGCGGCTACCCGGTGGTGATCGCCGAGCGGATCCTGGTGACCGACCCGCTGCGCACCGGTCCGCCGACCGGCTGCCAGCTCCAGGCGGTGGTGATCGAACCGGGCGGCCGCACCCTGGCGGTGTTCACCCTGCACTCGCTCACCGGCCGCGGCTGGCTGGAGCTGTCCGGCATCCTCGGCTCCCTACTGTCCACAGTGGACTTCAGGTAGTCCCGTCGCGCTGTCCCTCGCGAAACTCGCGGGGGGTCTGGCCGGTGAGTTTGCGGAACGTGCGGGAGAAGTGCGCGGCGTTGGCGAAGCCGCACTGCCGGGAGATCTCCCCGACCCCTTTGGCCGCGTGCACCGGGTCGGACAGCAGCTCCTTGGCCCGCTCGATCCGCAGCGTCCGGATCCGGCCGAGCACCCCGTCGCCGTCGTCGAACAGCTGGTACAGCCGGCGCCGGGAGATGAACAGCGCGTCGGCGATCCGCTCGGCGGACAGCGCCGGCTCGGCCAGGTGGGCCCGGATGTAGCCGATGGCCTCCCGCCGGCGGGTGGCGATCGCGTCGGCCCGGTCCAGCTCGGCGCGCAGCGCGCTGCGCAGCACCAGCTCGGCGAGCCCGGTCAGGTACGGCTTGACGCCGTGCGGGTCGAGCGTGTCGGCCACCACCAGCAGGTGCGCGACCGATGCCGCGAACAGGCCCTGCAACGGCCGGTCCAGCCGCACCGGGCGGAACATCAGCGGCCGCAGCTCGGCGAAGTTGATCGACAGCCGGTGCGTAGCGACGGTGAGCAGCACGGTGCCCTGCCGCTCGCCCGGCACCGCCCGCAGCGAGCACTCCGGGTAGGTCAGCGCGGTCCCGCCGGGCGGCAGGTAACCGGGCAGCGCGGCCCGCATCACCAGCTGGATCCGCTCCGGTTCCCGGTCCCTGCGGGCGCCGCCGCCCATGGCCGACCGGGCCGCGCTCGCCCCCGAGGCCCGGACGACGAGGTAGCCCACCGCGACCTGGTCCGGGTCGCCGGTCTGGTCGGCCGCGACCGGGCTTCCGTTGCCCAGCACCCGGGTCAGCGCGGCGGGAATCCGGCGGCGGGGTGGCGGCATCCGCTCACCCTACGAGGCGGCGGACTTCGCCAACCACTTCTCCCAGCTGATCGCCCAGTCGTAGTAGTCGCCGTCCTTGGCGGACAGCTGCTGGGTGCTGCCGGTGATCTCCACCGGGTCGCCGGGCAGCACGCTGTCGTAGTAGGCCTTGGCGTTGGCCGGGGAGAGGTTCGCGCAGCCGTGCGAGACGTTGCGCTTGCCCTGGTCCTTGAGGGACCACGGGGCGGCGTGCGAGAACTCACCGTTGTTGGACAGCCGGACCGCCCACTGCACCTCGACGTTCTCGTAGTCGTAGCGCGGGTTGTTCATGAAGTACTTGGCGCTCTTGCCCATCACCACGTGGGTGCCGCTCTTGGTGACCCGGCCGGGGTCGGACTCCAGGCCGAAGCTCGCGGGGTAGTCGGCGATTGTCTTGCCGTCCCGGATCACGACCCAGCGGTGGGTCTGGGTGTTGGCCTTGACCACCTGGGCGCGGCCGATGGCGAACTGGGAGGTCACGTCCTCGCGGCCGTAGGACCCGTTGCCCAGCGGCACGCCGTACAGCTTCGCGGTCACGGAGACCTTGGTGCCCGGCTGCCAGTACTCCTTGGGCCGCCAGTGCACGGTGCGGTCGTCCAGCCAGGCCCAGGCCCCCTCGGTGGGCACCGACGGGGTGACGGTGAGCGCCTTCTGCGCGGCGGCCTTGTCGGTCACGGCGGCGTCGAAGGTGATCGAGATCGGCATCGCGATGCCGTAGGTGCCCCCGTCCCCAGTGTTGATCTTCGCGCGCGGCTGCCGCTTCGGCTTGACCGTGGTGAACGTGCCGGCGATCTCCTTGGGCTTGCCGTCGGCGCCGTCGGCGGTGCCGGACCAGGTGTAGGTCTTGCCGTAGCCGAGCGCCTCGGTCGTGGTCCAGGAGGTCTTGTCCGGGGAGAGTTGGCCGGTGACCGGCTTGCCCTCGGCGTTGGTCAGGGCGATCGTGGTGATCGTGCCGTCCGCGACGGTCACCGTGACCGGCTGTGCCGGGCTGATGTCCGCCGCCCCGGCGGCCGGGTTGATCGTCACCGCGGCGGCCGGCTTGGGCGGCTTGGCCGGCGCCGCCTGCTGCTCGCCGCCGGAGCCCGAGCCCACCGGAGTGCCGCCGTCACCCGAACAGGCGGCCAGTCCGAGCGTGGCGGCCAGGGCCAGGACGACCCACACCAGCGGACGACGGGCTAAATGTCCCGTTCTGTCCGTAACCGCCCGACCCGTTGCGTTCCCCATCGTCACACCATTATCGACGCCGCGGCGGCCCCGAACGTTGGCCGTCGAACGTGTGACTCAGATCACATGAACCGTGGAGGCACGCACCCTGCGAAGATCGGAACCAAGGTCCAAATCGGGCGCTACGAGTAGTAGTGCGTTCCTACCACTAGGCGATAGGCTCTGGCCCGCAGGCCGTAGTTTCTGTGTTCGTGCTTTATCCACGCTCGCGGAACGACAACGCGGGCGTGCTGCTTTCTCGTCGCGGTTGGCGAAGGCAACGCCCGGGGGCTGCCGGGGTCGCATGGTGCGGTCCCACGCTGATCCTGCGATGGAGGCAGGTATATGGCACAGGGCACTGTCAAGTGGTTCAACTCCGAAAAGGGCTACGGGTTCATCGCCCAGGAGGGTGACGGTCCGGACGTCTTCGTGCACTACTCGGAGATCCAGGGGAAGGGCTTCCGCACCCTGGAAGAGAACCAGCGTGTCGAGTTCGAGATTGGGCAGGGCACAAAGGGCCCACAGGCACAGAACGTACGCGCGCTATAAAGCTCCAGTGCGACCGGGGGCCCCGACCGCCGCAGCGGTC
>NZ_DASTBH010000006.1:0-16988 GCF_035712165.1 Actinophytocola sp.
CTCGGCGAGCTGACTGAGTCCACTGTGGACTACTGGGCGGCCCGGCGGGCGTTGCCCTGGCGCTGACCGGGTCCGGGCAACAGGTCGATGTCGGTGGCGTGCATCGGCTCGCCGCAGGTGGCGCAGCGCAGGTCCACCTGGCTGATCCGGCCGCAGGCGTGGTGCCGGTACAGCACCGGCGGCCCGGCCTCGCCCGCGGTCCACCGGTCGCCCCAGCGGACCATCACCAGCAGCAGGTCACACAGTTCGGTGCCCTTGGCGGTGAGCACGTACTCGCACCGCACCGGGCGCTGGGAGTACTCCCGGCGGTCCAGCACGCCCTGCTCGACCAGCCACTTGAGCCGCTCGGTCAGCACCTTGCGGGAGATGCCCAGGTCCTGCTGGATGGCCTCGAACCGGGTCAGGCCCGCGTAGACGTCCCGCAGGATCAGCGGCGACCAGGGTTCGCCGATCACGTCGAGGGTCCGGGCGATCGAGCACCGCATGGCGCCGAAGTCGGTGCGCTGCATGAAACCCATGGTACCCCATATCAGTTCCCTGAGGGAACCTACTGTGCTACGGTCGGCCTCAGTGATCGAACAGGGAGGAGAACCCGATGAACCGTCCACCCGTGGTGTCCGAGCAGGACTGGCAGGCCGCGCGGGAGGCGTTGCTGGTCAAGGAGAAGGAGCTGACCCGGGCGCTCGACCGGCTGGCCGCCGAGCGGCGCAGGCTGCCGATGGTCCGGTTGCGGACCGGCTACGAGTTCACCGCGCCGGACGGCGCGCGGGTGAGCCTGGCCGGCCTGTTCGACGGCAACCGGCAGTTGGTGGTCTACCACCACATGCTCGCCCCGGGCCAGGACTGGGTGTGCGGCGGATGCGGCACGTTCACCGACAACCTGGCCGACGGGTCCCAGGCCCACCTGAGCGCCCGCGACACCCGGCTGATCCTGATGTCACCCGCGCCGCAGTCGCAGATCGAGCCGGTGCGGCAGCGGTTCGGGTGGACGGTGCCGTGGTATTCGGCCTACGGCAACGACTTCTACGCCGACCTCGGGCTGGGCGACGGTTTCGGCCTGAGCGTGCTGCTGCGCGACGGCGAGGAGGTGTTCCGCACGTACTACACCGCCGGCCGTGGCGTCGACCGGCTGCGCCTGGACTTCAACCTGCTGGACCTGACTCCTTACGGACGGCAGGAGGAATGGGAGGACTCGCCGGCCGGCTGGCCGCAGGATCCGACCATGTCCTGGCTGCACCTGCGGGACGAGTACGCGTGACCCGCCTCCCGAAGCGTCAGATCAGCCAACGGTTGCGTTGCACGAAGCCGAAGCTGGTCCAGCGGTTGCCCAGACCCCAGTAGCGGCCGGCGCTCACCGCCGCAAAGATGATCATGAGCAGGGCGTAGATCACGTGGTAGTCGATCACCGGGTTGGTCGAGCCGGTCGGCTCACCGGTGGCGGTGGTCTTGGCCGGCGGCCAGTCCGCGAGCCACATGAGCGCCATCATCAGCGTCCCGGCGACCGCGGCGACCCGCAGCCCGGCGCCGACCAGCAGCGCCACGCCCAGACCGGCCAGGCCCAGCATGAACAGCCAGTCCACCCACGCCTGGCCGGACCAGCCGTTGAACATCTCCCGGAACGGCCCGGTCTTCACGGCGCCCAGGAAGCCCGTGGTCGGCGAGCCGCCGTTGATCCAGGCCTTGGCCGACGGGGTGGAGTAGCCGAGACCGAACAACTTGTCGAGGAAGGCCCAGGCGAAGACGAAGCCCAGGGCGATCCGGGTGGCGCCGATGAGGTTCGCGGCGGTGGGGGTGATGGTCTCCGGTGCGGCGGTGTAGGGGGTGGCGCGCGTGCTCATGTGGTTCTCCTTCCACCGAGACAAGTGTCGCGATCCGGATCATCGGGCGGAAGCCCCAAAATCCTCAGGCGGGCCGGACGGGTTGGCGCAGGATGGTCCGGGCGTGCTCAGGCGGCGTGTGGCCGGGGTCGGTCAGGTAGATCTCGTGGTGCAGGCCGTCCCGCACCAGCCCGGCCGAGGTCATGAACGCGTCCATCGCGGCGAGGGTGCGGGGTTCGTCGGCGAAGGCGCCACGGTGCATCGCCTGCACGCAGCGGCCGCCGGGCACGGTGACCAACTGCACCCGGGCGACCGTGCGCGGGGCGCCGGCGCCGAGCGCGCGCTCCCGGGCCTGGTGCGCCCAGGCCGGATCGGCGGTGTCCGGCAGGCGCAGGAACAGATGCCAGTGCCAGTCCGCGCGCGGCACCTCCAGCGCCGGCCGGTCGTCCTCGACCCACCACCGCCCCTCCAGCGGCGGCAGTGGGCACCAGGCATCGGGCATCGGGCGCCCGTGCTCGGCGGCCAGTCCGAGCACCTGGCCGGCAACCGCGTAGAGCGCGGTCAGCGCCGCCACGTAGGCGGTTCCGCCGGGCTCGCCGGAGCCGGTCACGCTCAACCCGGTGACCGGGCCGAACTCGGTCTGCTCCGGTGCTTCGGCCGCCTGGTACCAGGTGTCGGTCGTGGTGTTCACTGCTCCTCCAGTTTGATCATCAGGTGGGTCACCAGGTGCTCTGGCGCGGTGGTGTTCGGGTCGTTGCGGTACACCTCGTAGAGCGGCCCGGCCGGGGTGTGGCCGTGGTCGGCGCACCAGGCCAGCAGGGCGTGCCCGGTGAGCGAGATGTGGTCGTACGGACCGAGATGCGTGGCGCTGGCGTGCGGCCCGCCCGGCAGGAGTTCGGTCGCGGTGCCCGGGACGTCCCGGTCGGTCGGCAGTGCCGCGGCGACCGTGAGCTGCTGGGGCAGGTCGAGCGGGAACAGGCCGATCAGCGACGTGTCGACCCGCACGCCGGCCGCGCCGAGCGCGTCGAGCAGCCGGGCGACACAGCGGGAGGTGACCTCGCCGATCCGGTCGGCGTCCCCGGTGTCCCGCACCAGGGCCACCCGGCGGGCCGGCTCGGTGACGATCGTGACGTCCACCACCGGCAGGCCGTCGGACAGCACCCGGTCCAGCGCGGCGAGTATCCGCAGCCGGCGCGCCACGTCGGCCTCCAGCCGGGTGCGCACCTCGCCGAGCGTCTCCGCGACCCGGTCGCCGGCCAGCACCCGCCCGATCGCGGCCAGCGGCACGTCCAACGTCCGGAGCAGCCCGATCGACAGGGCGTCGCGGGCCTGGTCGCGCCGGTAGTAGCGGTAGCCGGTGTGCGGGTCGACCATGGCCGGCGGCAGCAGGCCGAGCTCGTCGTAGTGCCGCAGTTGCTTGACGGACAGCCGGCACAGCCGGGCGAACCGTCCGATCGGGAGCAGCGGGTCGGTCATGGCTTGAAGAATGGACTCTCCCACGACGGGAGACTCAAGCCGGCGGTCCGATCGCGAGCCCCCGGCCCATCGCCAGGCGGGACTCCGCGTTCTGCAGCGCCACGGTCGAGATCGCGTGCAGCAGCGCGGGTTCGGGGTAGCCGGCGGCGCGCAGCGCCTGGAGATCGTCCGGGTTCATCCGCCACGGCGTGCGGCTGAGCTTGCGGGCGAAGGTGTCCAGCAGCGCCTCGCGGTCGTCGCGGGGGGTGTGGCCGGACAGTTCGTCGGCCCGGGCCGCATCGCAGCTTTCCTGGGCGGCCGCGGCGGCCAGCAGCCGGCGGTCCCGCAGGGGGAGGGGTTCGGCGGAGTCGAACACGTAGTCCCGCCAGTGCTTCCAGGCCTCGGTGATCGCCGGCAGGGTGGACAGGCCGCGCGAGCCGGCGGTGACCACCGGCCAGTCCGCGCGGTCCGGGCGGGGCGCCGCCTGCTGGTCGCGGCGCGGCGCGAACGCCGGCAATGGTGTGGCGTAGTCGAACTCGATGCCGGTCGCGTCGGCCACGCGGGTCAGGTAGTTGAACATCGCCACCACGGCCACGGCGGTCTCGATCCCGTCGGCGCCGAGACCGGGCGGCGCGAGGCCGGGGGTGACCGACCAGGGCCGGGCGGTCAGGGTCTGCGCGAACCGGGCCAGGCCGGCGTCGCGCTCCGGCAGCCGGTCGTCCGCGCCGGTGAGGACGGCCTCGGACAGCGCGGCGTCACCGCGGGCGGCACGCAGAAACTCTGCGTGAGCCGACGTTCAATAGAAGCACTGGTTGGTGCGCGAGGTGACGCTGCTCACCAGTTCGCGGTCCGCCCAGCTCAGCGCCGAGCGGTGCAGCGCCCCGGACACGGCGAAGGTGCGCCGCATCAGCTCCGCGTCCTGGCTGTGTGCCCGGACGATGCCGGGCGCGTCGTCGTGTGGCGGGCGGTAGACGTCGGGTATCGGCCGGGCGGCCATCGCCGCATAGGTGTCGGCGAGGGCGCCGACCGCGTCCCGTCGCGGGATGATCGCCAACCAGGCCATGTCCGCACTCTAGATCATCTTGCTGGGGCCTGGGTAGATCATCAGTGATTGGTTTGAACCACTTTCGTTACCCAATCGTATTCCCAGGTACGCAGGAATGACCGGAGGAGTCGTGGATGTCCCTGTTCGGAAGCAATGGCCGGCACCGCAAGCGGGCGCGCCTCGGCCTGGCGGTGGCGGTCGGCGCCGTGGGCATCGCGGCCGTCGCCGTGGTGTGGAGCGGCGGGAGCAGTGAGGCCGCGGAGTCCTGTGCGGGGCTGGACACCGCGTTGCAGAACAACCTCAACTTCATCGCCGGCCAGCAGGCCAACCCGGACGCGCAGTCGCAGGCGCGGATCGCCAACCGGCAGGCCGTCGTGGACCAGATCCAGCAGCGCCGGGCGGTGGCCGGGTGCACCGGCGGGGTCGTCGCGCAGCCGGTCGACACCGGCGGCTCGGGCGAGTCGTGTGCCGGGCTGGACAAGGCCCTGCAGAACAACCTGGACTTCATCGCCGGCCAGCGGGCCAACCCGGACGCGCAGTCGCAGGCGCGGATCGCCAACCGGCAGGCCGTCGTGGACCTGATCCAGCAGCGCCGCACGGCGGCCCGGTGCACGGCAAACGTCGTGGCCAACCCGCCCGTGGCGCAGCCCGCGCCACCGGCGGCCCAGCCGCCGGCCGCCGGTTCGGTCGTGTGCGCCGGGTCGACGGTGACGCTCTCCGGTGAGGCGGGCGCCCCGGCCGCGTCCAGCAACCAGTTCCCGGTCGGCACCCGGCTGCGGGTGACCAACCTCGACAACGGCAGGTCCATCACGGTCGCGGTCACCTCGGCATCCGGCAGTTGCGCGCTGCTCAACGACGCGGCCTTCGAGCAGGTCCGCGAGCCGGGCAAGAACCTGATCCGGCGGGCCAGGATCGAGCGGGTCGGCTAGTCATCCACAATGGACGGTGGGAAAGCAAGGTAGCGTGCCCATCGTGAACCCGCGCGAACGAATCCAGGAGCTTGCTGACCAGATCGTGGCGCTGCGGGACGCCTACTATCGAGGCTCGCCGCTGGTCGCCGACGCGGAGTACGACGCGATCGAGGACGAACTGCGCGGCCTGATCGAGGCGAACCCGCAGTGGACGCCGGATCCGAACCCCCTGGAGCAGGTCGGGGCGCCCACGGTGTTGCACGCGCCGGTGCGGCACGCGCGGCCGATGCTGTCCCTGGAGAAGTCCAACCGCCCGGAGCAGGTGGCCGCGTTCTTCGATCGGTTCCCCGGCCAGGCGATGGTGGTGATGCCGAAGCTGGACGGGCTGTCGCTGTCGCTGGTCTACGAGAACGGGCGGCTGGCCCGGGCGGTCACCCGCGGCGACGGCACCACCGGCGACGACGTCACCTTCCTGGTGCGGGCGCTGGTCGACGGGGTGCCGGCGCGCCTCGACGCGCCGGGCCGGGTCGAGGTGCGCGGCGAGGCGATGATGCTGCGCTCCACGTTCGCCGCCTACAACGCCGCCCACCCGGACCGGCCGCTGATCAACCCGCGCGGCGCCGCCGCCGGCACGCTGCGGGCCAAGGACCCGGCCGTGGTCGCCGAGCGCCGGTTGCGGTTCTACGCCTTCGACCTCGACGCCGGGGACGGCGTCGCGGCCGACGTCGAGGACGGGCTGCGGCGGCTCGGGTTCGACGTGGCCGACATGCGGCACTGTGCCGACGCGGACGCGGCGCTGGCGGTGATCGCCGAGATCGAGGCGCGGCGCAACGACCTGGACTACGACCTCGACGGTGCGGTGCTGCGGCTGGCCGACCGGGACGCCTACGCCGCCGCCGGGACCCGGTCGGCCTCGCCGCGCGGCGCGCTGGCCTACAAGTTCGCCGCCGAGGAGAAGACCACGGTGCTGTCCGACGTGGTCTGGGACGTCGGCAAGACCGGCAAGATCGCTCCGGTGGCGCACCTGGAACCGGTGTTCGTCGGCGGCACCACGGTCACCCGGGCGACGCTGGCCAACCAGGAGGTGATCCGCGCCCGCGGCATCAAGATCGGCGACACCGTCCTGGTGCGCCGCGCCGGGGACGTGATCCCGTTCGTCGCCGGCGTGCTGGACGCCTCGCAACGCACCGGCGCGGAGCGCGACATCGTGCCACCGGTGGTCTGCCCGTCCTGCGGGCAGCCGCTGACCGAACAGGGCAACAGCCGGGAACTGTTCTGCACCAACGTTTCCTGCCCGGCGCAGACGGTGCGCCGGCTGATCCACTGGGCGTCGCGGGCGGCCGCCGACATCGAGGCGATCGGTCCGGTGTGGATCGAACGGCTGGCCGAGGCGGGGATTCTCGAGCGCCCGTCGGACTTCTACGGCCTGACCAAGGAGACGCTGCTGGAGTTCGACCGGATCGGTGAGATCTCGGCACAGCGCATGATCGAGTCGATCGACGCCAGCCGGGCGGTCGGGCTGCGCCGGGCGTTGATCGGGCTGGCCATCCCGATGGCCTCGGACGGCACCGCCGCCCGGCTGTGCCGCGCCGGGTTCGGCTCGCTGGAGGAGATCGCCGACGCCGGGGAGGAGCGGCTGGTGGCGGTGGAGGACATCGGCCCCAAGGTCGCCGCCTCACTGACCGAGCACCTCGCCCGGCTGCGGCCCGAGCTCGACCGGCTGCGGGAGCGCGGCGTCTCGCTGGACGTCCGGGACGAGGACCTGCCGCCGGTGGTGGCTGCCGGCGCGCCGCTGGCCGGCAAGACCGTGGTGATCACCGGCGCGATCAGCGACCCCCGCTCCGGCGAGAAGGTGCCCCGGCCCACCTTCCAACGGCTGTGCGAGAAGGCCGGCGCCACGGCGGCGTCCTCGGTCTCGGCCAACACCGACCTGCTCATCACCGGCGCCGACGTCGGCGCCAGCAAGCTCACCAAAGCCGAGAAGCTCGGCGTCGAGGTGGTCGACCAGAACGAGATCTGGCAACAGCTCATCGCCGCCGGCATCGCCTGACGGGGGACTCGCCGGGCGTGCAGTGGGGACTCGCGGGTGTCAGCGGCGGAGTTCGGCCACCTCGTCGAGGCGCATGAGCTTGTTGGGGTTGCGGATGGCGTAGATGTGGGTGATCCGGTTGTCCTCGACCACGAAGGTGATCGCGGTGTTGAGGTCGCCTGCCAGGTCGACGCGGGCGGCGACCGTGCCGTTGAGCAGCAGGGTGGTGACCTGGGCGTCCGGGGCGACGCGGTGGAAGCCGGACAGCAGCGCGATGACCTTCGTGCTGCTCCTGACCGGGTGCCGCACGCTGGGCGTCAGGCCGCCGCTGTCGGAGACCAGGACCACGTCGGGCGCGAGCACGTCCATCAGGCCGTGCACGTCGCCGGTGGTGAGCGCGGCCAGAAACCGCCGCACGACCTCCTCCTGCTCGGTGCGGCTGACCTGGATCCGGGGCCGGCGGGCGGCCACGTGCTCGCGCGCCCGGTGCGCGATCTGCCGGACCGCCGCGCCGGACTTGCCCACCGCCTCGGCGATCTCCTCGTACGGCACGTCGAACACCTCGCGCAGCACGAACACCGCGCGTTCGGCCGGACCGAGGGTTTCCAGCACGGTGAGCATCGCCATCGACACGCTCTCCGCCAACTCGACGTCCTCCGCCACGTCCGGGCTGGTCAACAGCGGCTCGGGCAGCCACTCGCCGACGTAGTCCTCGCGCTGGCGGGCCAAGGTGCGCAGCCGGTTGAGCGCCTGCCGGGTGACGATCCGGACCAGGTACGCCCGCGGGCTGCGCACCTCGGCGCGGGCGGCCTCGCCGATGTCGGCCCACCGCAGCCAGGTTTCCTGCACCACGTCCTCGGCGTCGGCGGCGGAGCCGAGCATCTCGTAGGCGACGGTGAACAGCAGGCTGCGGTGGGTGACGAACGGGTCGACGGTCACGCCGGCGAGCCTAGATCGGCGCTGCGCTCGGCGAGCGGCGCCAACTGGCAGGCCGCCGAGAAGCCCTGGGACTCGACGCCGAGCGCGATGTTCGTCCGGGTGTACATGTTCGCCAGGGCGATGAAGGCGGTCAGCTCGACCAGCGCCGGCGCCCCCAGCGCCTTGAGCAGCCGCGCGGACATCTCGTCGGTCACGGTCGGCCGGGTCTGGCTCATCGCCTCGGCGTAGGCCATGACGTCGCGCTCCAGCGGCGTGAACACGTGCGACTCCCGCCAGCGCGGCACCTCCCGGGCCTTGGCCTCGTCCAGACCCTGGTCGTGCGCCATGAAGTAACCGAGATCCAGGCAGAAGCCGCAGCCCACCAGCGAGGCCACCGCCATGTGCGCGAACGTCTTGAGGTTCTCGTCACACCGGTCCCACTTGGCCGACTTGCGACCGACCGCGAAGCTGAAGTTGAGCACCTTGCGGTTGTGCCAGGCCACCTCCACCGGCTCGGGCACCTCCCCGAACATCTTGCGCGACATCCGTTTGACCACCGCGCCGTAGACGCCGTTCAGCTCGGCCTTCGGGATCCGGGCGTTTCCGGTCATGTCTCCTCCTGTGTTTCTCGCGGACTCGACATGCAGACACCGCGCCCCGGCCGGATGTGACAACCCGGCGGGATTTTCCTGGTCGCCCACCGGCCGTAGCGTCGTCGCCGTGACCGCGCCGAACCTCACCTACCGGGAGGCCCTGCGCAACCGGCAGGTGGCCGGGCTGCTGCTGGGCGACCTGCTCGCCAACATCGGCACGGGCATGATCATCGTGGCGATGCCCGTGCAGACGCTGACCCTGCACGGCAGCGTGCCGCCGGCGATCGCCATCGGTCTGGTGGAGGCCGCGCCGTTCGTCCTGTCCACGGTTCTCGCGCTGGGCATCGGCCTCGGCCGGGTGCGGGTGGCGCCGAGGACGCTGCTGATCGCCGACTGCGTGCTGCGCTCGCTGACCTTCGCCGCCCTCGGCGTGCTGGCCGTCACCGGGCGGCTCACGCTGCTCGTGCTGATCGCCGGCCTGCTGTTCGGCGCGACGTTCCGGCTGGCCGGATCGAGCAGCAGGCGGCTGCTGGCCACGGCCGCCGCCGGCGAGACCGGCCGGTTCGCGGTCAACGGCCTGCTCGGGCTGAACGCCACGTTCGCGCTCTACATCCTCGGGCCGGTGCTCGGCGGGGTGATCGTGGCGACCGCCGGCTCGGGCGTCGCGCTGTTCTGCGACGCGGGCGGCGCGCTGATCCTGCTGGTCGCCGTGCTGGTGTCGGTGCCACGGGCGGCCAGTGACCGGGACGCGCTGCGCAACCCCGGGACCGGGGAGTCGGGGTGGCGGATCCTGCGGCGCCGGCCGGTCGCCGCGCGCCTGCTGGTCGTCGAGTTCTTCTTCAACTTCCTCTACATGCCGATCGAGGTGGCGCTGCCGCTCTACGTCAGCGCGACGCTGCACGCCGGCGCGTCCGGCCTGGGCCTGATGTGGGGTGCGCTCGGGATCGGCGCGTTCGCCGGCGCCGCGCTGGTGAACCGGCTGCGGAACCTGCCGCAGCGGCACGTGCTGATCGCGATCATCGGCCTGTGGGCGATGTGCCCGATCGCCCTCGCGTTCGTCGGCAGCCTGCCGGCCGCGCTGGTCGTGTTCGGGCTGGGCGGTCTGGTCTGGGCGCCGTTCACCCCGGTCGCCTACAGCTTCCTGCAGTCCGGCCTGGCAGCCGAGGAGCAGCAGCCGGTCGTGACACTGTGGACGACCGGCGCCACCGTGGCCGCCCCGCTCGGCCTGGCCATCGGCGGCCCGCTCATCGCCCTCACCGGGGTCACCACCGGACTGCTGCTCTCCGGCGCTCTGACCCTGCTGCTCGTCCCGATCGCCGCCCGCGCCGTCCTCGGGCGCGACGTCGCCGCACCGGTCGGTTGACGGCTGCCGGGCAGGCTCCCGGTCCAGGGTTCGAACCTGGGCGAACGGATCCAAAATCCGTCGTGCTGCCAGTTACACCAACCGGGATCGCTGAGCGGCCGGCGGGCATCGAACCCGCTGCTTCGGTTTGGAAGACCGACGTGTCCGCCGAGTTCACCACGGCCGCCTGCGCTCCCGGCGCCGCCGGGAGCGGATACCAATTTCACTGTGGAGTTGGGCTGGAACCGCGCCGGCGGGAGGAGTCGAACCCCCGGGAAACGGGTTTGGAGGCCGTTCCGCTTCCGAAAGCTCGCCGACAACTGCTGCGGTATAAGGGAAAGCCGCCCGGCTCGGTATCCCGAGGGGCGGCTCCCGTTGTCCTGGACCGGTTCTCGGTCAGGGTGGGGAGCCGGCGGCGCCGCCGAGCCGCAGCCCGGAGTCGCGCCACTGGCGCTGTTGCGTGTTCGTCACGGCTCCCATGTGTCGAATCATCATCGCCGGACCCGGTGTGCGTCAACGCAATTTGTCGGGCGCGCGGATGAAGTCGATGCGGTGCAGGCGTCCGGCCGCGACGGTGAAGGAGACGACGGTGTCGAGCCGGCCGCCGGTGTAGTGCGCCAGGCCGAGGGTGCCGTTGACGGTGACCGGGTTGAGCACCTGGTCGGGTTCGGCCTTGGTCATGAGGCCGAGCACGAAGCGCGCCACGGGTTCGGCGCCGCGCACCGGCCTGCGGGCAGCGTTGACCTTGCCGCCGCCGTCGCTGGTGAGCACGGCGTCGGGGTCGAGCAGCGCTATCAGGTCGCCCAGCCGCCCGCCGGCCGCGGCGGCCAGAAACCGTTCCACGACAAGACGATGCTCGGCGCGGTCCACGTCCACCCGCGGCGCGCCCGCGGCCACGTGCCGGCGGGCGCGGGCGGCGAGTTTGCGCACCGCGGCCGGGGAGCGGCCCACGGTCGCGGCGACGTCGTCGAAGGTCATCCCGAACAGGTCGTGCAGCACCCAGGCGGTGCGTTCGGCCGGGGTGAGCGACTCCAGGACGACGAGCAGCGCGAAGCTGACCGACTCGTCCAGCGTGACCCGGTCCGCCGGGTCCGAAAGCGGCGTCAGCACCGGCTCGGGCAGCCAGGGGCCGGTGTAGGTCTCCCGGCGCACCCGGGCGGAGCGCAGCACGTCCATCGCCGCCCGGGCGACCACCACGGTCGCCCAGGCCTCGACGTCCTGCACGCGACCGTGCTGGTCGGCCCGGACCAGCTTGAACCAGCACTCGGAGACCACGTCCTCGGCCTCGGACACCGACCCCAGGATCGCGTAGGCCACCCGGACCAGATGGGTGCGGGCCGCGGCGAAGCCGGCCGAGAGCTCGGCTGCCCGGTCGGTCACGCCGCCGCGCCCGTGGTGGCCAGCACGACCTGTGCGACCAACTCGGGCGCGTCGCTCATCGGCACGTGCCCGGAGTCCGGCAGCACGACGTGCCGGGTGTGTCGCGGAAGCTGGTCGGTGTGCCGGGACTGCCGGGGGAGCAGTAGCCGGTCGCAGGCTCCGAAGGCGAGCGTCACCGGGGCGAGCACCTCCCGGGACGCCGTGTAGCGCAACCTCCTGGTGGCCCGGAACGCCGGCAGGAAACCCGGACCGCGGCCCATCAGGGCGGCGTCGCGGCGCACGTCGGCCGGGCTGAGCCTCTCGGGATGGGCGAAGAGTTGCCAGAACAGCAGCCGCCGGCCCACGGCCCACCGGGACAGGGACGTGACCAGCCACGGGGTGTACCGGCACGCGGCCCGGGTCAGCCGCAGGCTCACGGCGCAGTACAGCGGCTGGTGCTTTCGCCACAGTCCGGGCGGCGCCAACAGGGTGAGCGAGGCTACCGGCCGGATGCCGGCCAGTTCCAACGCGATCCACGCGCCGAGCGAGTGCCCGGCGACGTGCGGCGTGTCGAGGCCCCACTCGTCCAGGGCGGCGGACACCGCCTCGGCGAACCGGCGCGGCGTCGCCGCGGCGCTGCCGTCCAACCGCTCGGAGGCGCCGAAGCCGGGCAGGTCCACCGCGTACACCGTGTGCGAGGCGGCGAGCCGGTCGAGCACCGGCAGCCACGCGGAGTGTGCGGATCCGAGGCCGTGCAACAACACCAGCGGCGGCCCGTCGCCGGCCGTGGCGAACGCGACCCCGCGACGGGTTCGCCCGGCCAGTTCCACGTTGTGTCTCATGCCGCAAGGACGGGATGGCCGCCCCGGAATGTGACATTCGGGTTCGCGGGAAAGTGGCGCTCGGCGGCCCCTGGTACGGCATACTCTATGCCGACCGTCGGATCAGACGGTTTGGACGAACTGGAGAGTGCCGTGAGTGAGCCCTCGTTCGGCGGCGACGGGTACCAGACCGAACTGGAGGTGCGCCGCTGGGCGGCAGCGGTCGAGGCGAAGGCCGCGCGGTACCAGATCATGCAGGCCCAGGTCGGCGAGATCACCGCGACCGAGTCCTCGCCGGACGGCGTCGTCGAGGTGACCGTGGGGGCCAGCGGCCTGGTCACCGATCTGCGGATCAGCGACCGCAGCCGGGAGCTGCCCGGCGCGCGGCTCGCCGCGCTGGTGCTCGACACCATGCGCCGGGCCCAGTCCCGGATCACCGACAAGGTGGCCGAGGTCGCGCAGCAGACCATCGGCGACGACCCGGCGACGGTGGCCAGCATGGTCGAGTCCTACCGGCAGCGGTTCCCCGAGCCCGAGCCGGAGATCGCGCCGCACCGGCCGGACGACGAGCTGCGGCTGGGCGACCCGATGGCCGAGGAACCGCCACCGCCGCCACCGCCGGCGTGGCCCACCCGCGAGCCTCGCAGGCGACGCGGCGACGACGACAACGACGACGGCCCGTCGACCGTTTTCGACTGACGGCAAGCGAGGGAGATGACGGTGACCGAGGGATACGGCGTACTGGTCGACGAGATCCGGGCGCATGCCGGCCGGCTCGACGCGCTGCACCAGCAGCTCGACACCGCGCTCGACGCGGCCAACCAGGTTCAGCTGGGCACCGCCGCCTACGGCCAGATCTGCCAGTTCTTCGTGCCGATCGTGCAGGCGGTCAGCCGGCCGGGCGTGGAGGCGATCGCGCAGGCGGCCGACACGATGGGCGCGACGGCCGGCGGGGTGCGCGACACCGCCACCACCTATGAGAGCTCCGACGCGAGCAATGCCCGGACCTTCGGTGGTACGCGATGACGAACCCACTTCTGGCCGAGCGGCAGGACTCCACCCGGGGCTACACCGGCATCGGCATCGCCGAGTCGGCGGTCGACATCTACAACGGGGTGCAGAACGGCTCCTGGATCGAGGGCGGCCTCGGGGTGCTCGGCACCGGGCTGGAGATGCTGTCGCTGACCCTCGACCCGGTCGGCACGCTCGGGCAGTACGCGGTGTCCTGGCTGATCGAGCAGATCCGGCCGTTGCGGGAGGCGCTGAACTGGCTGGCCGGTGACGCCGACCAGATCGCCGCCTACGCGGCCACCTGGAACAACGTGGCCAGGGCGGTCGGGGACACCGGGCAGCAGTTGCGCTCCGAGGTCGCCCGCGGCACGTCGGCCTGGGACGGTCCGGCCGCCGACGCCTACCGGGCCAACACCGCCGAGCAGGCCGAGCACATCACCGCGGCGTCGACCGCGGCGGCCACCATCGGCACCGTGACCGAGGTGGCCGGGATGCTGGTCGGCGTGATCCGCGGCGTCGTGCGGGACCTGGTGGCCGAGTGCATCTCCACGCTGCTGATCCGGATTCCGCAGTGGCTGGCCGAGTTGGGCCTGACCATCGGGCTGGCCACCCCGCACGTGGTCGCCTCGGCGGCCGCGCTGATCGCGAAGTGGGTCGGCCGGATCAGCGACTTCATCACCAAGCTGGTGCGGTCGCTGGAGAAGCTGCGCCCGATCATGGCCCGGCTCGGGGAGATCTGGGAGGCCATCAAGAACGGCCTGCGCCGGCTGCGGACCCGGCCGCACGGCCCGGACGCCCCGGATGCCCCGGCCCCGGTCCGCACGTCCGATGTGGACGCACCGCGCACCACCACGCCCGGCAGCACGACACCCAGCTCCACGACCGGAGTGGACACCCCACATCCGACCACACCAAGCACCACGGGCGTGGACACTCCCGGGTCGACCACGCCCAGCTCGACCGGCGCCACGCCGGTGCACACCGACCCGGTCCATACCGACCCGACGCCGCCCAAGGACCCGGACCTGCCGCCGGGGCGCCGCGACTACGATTCGACCGGCAAGACCATCCCGACCAACCAGCTTCAGCACCCCCACGCCGACCTGCTCGACCAGAACCTGCTGCGGGATGCCGCCAACAATCCCAACCGGGTGAGCGACGCGCTCAGTCCGGGCGCACCGAAGGACCATCCCGCAGTGCAGGAGATGATTCCGGGCAGCTACGACCCGCACGGCGGGCTCGGCCAGGACGCCTGGAACAAGGAGTACTGGCCGACCGGCAAGACCGACGCGCGCGGCAACCCGGAGCTGGTCTGGCCCGATCCGCAGGCCCACCCGCAGGGTTTCGACACGCCGGAGGGCCGCACCCCGAGCGTGATGCAGCCCGGTCAGCAGTTCGACCGGTTCGGCCCCGGGTTCGGCCAGTTCGGTTCGCCGGTCGGCACCTCGTTCCCGGAGCGGGCGCTGCCGCCGGGCAGCCTCGACGCCGGCTACCACCGCTACGAGGTGGTCAAGCCGATCCCGATCTGGGAGGGCTCGATCGCACCCGCCATGGGCCAGCCGGGCGGCGGCGTGCAGTATTACCTGCCGACCTCGATAGTTGACCTGGTCAACGCCGGCTATCTGAAGGAGATCCCGCTGTGAACCTCGCCGAGCTGGGCGACGCGCTGGAGCGGATCGGCGTCTCGCCCCAGGTGGTCGCGCTCGGCGGCCATGCCGAGTACTGCTGGTGTGTGGAGCAGGCCGAGGATGGCGCCTGGGAGGTGTTCTGGCGGGAGCGCGGCAACAAGAACAACCTGGTTCGGCTGCCCACCGAGGAGACGGCGTGCTTCCAGCTGCTCGGCCGGCTCACCTACAGCCAACTCCTCGCCGGCGCCATTCACGGCCCGTAACGGCACATATCATTTAAGTGGAGTGTCCACATGGCACTCCATTAAGCAAATTCTTGGTGTTCGTCACGTCCGCCAGTTTTCTGGTATTACTGGAAACGGGAGCGCAGGGGGCGCTTGGGGACAGGGGGAACATTTATGAAACGCCATGGTCGCGACAGCTTCTTCGTGGTTGGCGAAGGGGTGCTCGAGTTCGACCAGAACGGTGCGCCTGCGGTGCGGGAACCGATGACCGCCGAGGAGTTGCGCAGGTTCCGGTTCTCGCGGCTCGGGCCGCGCGGCGAGCGGATCGACGAGTCGACCATCAGCGCGCTGGCCACCGCGATGACCGATCCCGCGGCCGCCCAACCGGACTCGGCGGACCCGCCGGTTCCCGCGGGCTTCACCTATCTCGGCCAGTTCGTCGACCACGACCTGACCATGGACCGGACCGCGGTGCAGCTCGGCGAGGACGTCAACCTCGACGAGCTGGTGCAGGGCCGGTCGCCGGCACTCGACCTGGATTCGGTGTACGGCCGGGGGCCGGCCGACCGGGAGGACCGGCGGTTCTACAACGAGGACCAGGTGACGCTCAAGCTCGGCCGCACCTCCGCGGCGTCCTTCCCGCCGGGGGACCAGGGCGTGAGCGTCGAGCTGGACGGGTTCGACCTGCCCCGGGCCGGTGGCACCGAAGGAACGCTCGCGGACCGGCGGCTGCCGCTGATTCCGGATCCCCGCAACGACGAGAACCTGGTGGTCGCGCAGACCCACCTGGCGTTCATCCGGTTCCACAACAGGGTCGTCGAAGAGCTTGCCCTGAAAGGACTTTCCGGTCCGCGGCTGTTCCGGGCGGGCCGGGAGCAGGTCGTCCGGCACTACCAGTGGATGCTGCGTACCGATTTCCTGCCGCGCATCGTCGATCCGGCGATCGTCACCGACGTGTTCACCAATGGCCGCCGGTTCTTCGAACCGCCGGGCCGGGGGCGGCACGGAATGCGGCCGACCATGCCGCTCGAGTTCGCCGTCGCGGCATACCGCCTCGGGCACAGCATGGTTCGCGGCGCCTACCAGTGGAACCGGGTGTTCAACAGTGCCGGCCCGGGCCCGCTCGGCACGCTGGCGCTGTTGTTCACCTTCACCGGCGTCGCCGGCAACTTCGCCGGGGGCGACCTGGACGACCCCAACTCGGGAACGGTGGACCGGCTGCCGACCAACTGGATCGCGGACTTCCGCCGGCTCTACGACTTCACCGAGGCCGGCCGGCCGGATCTGGCTCCGCCGGCCGCGACGGGCGGCAACGTCACCAAGCGGATCGACACCCTGCTGGTCGATCCGCTCCGGGAGCTGCCGGCCGGCACGTTCGGTGGGCGTGGCACCGAGTTCCCGGCGATCCACCGCAACCTCGCGTTTCGCAACCTCACCCGGGCGAACATGGTCAGCCTGGCCAGCGGCCAGCAGCTGGCGGAGCTGTTCGGCGTGCCGCCGCTGACCACCGAGCAGATCCTCGACGGCGACCGGGGTGTGCGCCTCGACTCGCTCACCGACGAGCAGAAGTCCGTGGTGACCGCACGGACCCCGCTGTGGTTCTACGTGCTGCGCGAGGCGGAGCTCAATGCCGGCCGGCTGGGCGCCGTCGGCGGCCGGATCGTCGCGGAGGTGTTCCACCGGGCCATGGCGGGCAGCCGGATCTCGATCGTTCGGGATCCGTCGTGGCGGCCCAGGTTCGGCCCGAACCGCGACACCTTCCGCATGACCGACCTGATGCTGTTCGCCTTCGAGGGCAAGGCCGACCTGCTCAACCCGCTCAACGACTGACCGGT
>NZ_DASTBH010000007.1:0-10373 GCF_035712165.1 Actinophytocola sp.
CTCGAGCCGGGCCGGGTGGTGCCGCTGGACCGGCTCGCCGAGATCGTGTGGGGGGACGATCCGCCGGCCGGGGCGCGCAACGCCATCCAGGCCCACGTTTCCCGGCTGCGCCGGACGCTGACCTGTGACGTCGAGGTCGAGCTCGTCGCGCGCCATCCCGGCTACCTGCTCCGGGTCGACCCGCAGCGCATCGACCTGCACCGGTTCCGCAGCCTGGTCGGCAGCGCGCACCGCAGCACCGATCCCCGGCGGTCCGACCAACTGCTGCGCGCGGCATTGACGCTGTGGCGCGGGTTCCCGCTCGCCGACGTGACCTGCGGCGCGGTCCGGAACCGGCTGGTCCGCGGGCTGGCGGAGGAAGGCCTCGCGGCGCTGGAACACCGGCTGGCCAACGACCTGCGGCTCGGCCGGCACACCGAGACCGTGGCCGAGCTGGCCGATCTCGCGGCCGAGCACCCGTTGCGGGAACGGCTCGCGGAGCTGTGGATCCTCGCCCTGTACCGGTGCTGCCGCCAGGCCGACGCGCTGGCCGCCTACCGGCAGACCCGCATCCGGCTGGCCGAGGAGTTGGGCATCGAACCCAGCCCCGCGCTGAAGTTGTTGCACCAGCGCATTCTGGCCGCCGATCCGGGGCTGGACGTCGCGCTGGCCGAGGCGCCGTTTCGGCCCCCGGTCCCGGCCCAGCTGCCCGCCGGCGTGGCCGCTTTCACCGGCCGCGCCGAGCAGTTGCGTCGGCTGGACACCCTGCTGTCCGGCCACGGCACCGCGCCGGCCATGGTGATCGTCGCGCTCACCGGCCCGGCCGGCGTCGGAAAGACCGCGCTCGCGGTGCACTGGGCGCACCGGATCGAGCCCCGGTTCCCGGACGGTCAGCTGTTCGCCAGCCTGCGCGGCTCCGCGTTCGGCCCGCCGCCGCGTCCGACCGAGACGCTGGCGGGGTTCCTGTACGCCCTCGGAGTGCCGGCCGGGCAGGTTCCGACCGACCTGGAGACGGCCATCGGCCTGTACCGGACCCTGGTGGCGGACAAGCGGTTGCTGGTCGTCCTGGACGACGTCGTCGACCCGGAACAGGTCCGCCCGCTGCTGCCCGGCTCGGCCGGCTGCCTGGTCCTGGTCACCAGCCGCGACCCGTTGTGCGGCCTGGTCGCCAGGGACGGGGCGCACCGGGTGGCCCTGGACGCGCTGACTCCGGACGAGGCCCGCGCGCTGCTGGCCCGGATCCTGCCCAGCGCCCGACCGGACGCCATCGCCGAGTTGGCCAGACTGTGCGCGCACCTCCCGCTGACGTTGCGGACGGCGGCGGCGAACCTGCTCAGCTGACCCCGCCGTCGAACAACCCGTCCAGCCGCAGCAGCGCGTCGCCGGCCCGGAACAACAGGATTCCGGTGTTGCTCAGCGACAGCGGAACGAGCGGCCCGGCCAGCCGATGGCCGTCGTCGGTCCGGGCGCCCGACACGGCCGGGACGGTGGCCAGCCCGGTCAACGGCACCTGACCGGTGAACACGCCCAGCCACAACGCGAACCGGCCGTCGGTGAGCTCAATGCCGGCGGCCACCCCGAACGGAACCCGCAGCGCGGCACAGTTGCTCGCCACCGGTGCGCCGATCCGCAACACCGTCCCGGACTCCAACCCAGGAGCCGGATCGCCGGTCGCGACCACGACCTGCGGGTCGACGACGCCCGGTGGTCTGGTCCACAACGCGCGGCCGCCGTCCTCGCGTTCCACGGTCACGAAACCGAGCTGGGCACTGATCGCCGGCGGGTCGAGAATCCGCGCCACTCCCCCGGCCCCATCCCGCAACCAGTCCCCCGCGGCGACGACGCCACCGTTCACGATGACCGCCGTGGCCGCGCCGCCGGCCATCCGGACCACGCAGCACAACGCGTGTCCCAGCCTCGACGGCGACAGATCGGCCACGGTTCCGTCCGGAAGGGACTGTCCACTCACGAGCGTGATCACCGGCCGCCGGTTGCCAACCTGCTGCACCACGCAGACCCGCCCGTCGCCGAGCACCGCCCGAAACGCCACCGCCCAGCCGCCACCCGCGGTGGTCACGGTGGGCCGGCCGAAGGAGACGTAGGGCACGCCGGCCGGCGACGGATCCCCCGTCACGGCAAGGGGATCCGTCCCCGTCGCGGTACGCAGGAAGATCCCCTCGCCGCCGCGCCGCAGCCCGGCCTGGAAGACCAGCAGGCCGTCGTCAGCCAGGTCGAGCCCGCCGACCGAACGGAACGGCCCGCCCCGGAGCCTGACCACCGGCAGCGCGGCGGCGCCGGTGGTCAGGGTCACGCCGTCCGGGGTGGTGTAGGCGACGGCGCCGTCGTCGGCGACCGCCGCGCACCCGACCCCGGCCGGAGCCAACCGGGTCAGCCCGGCGCGGGTGAGGTACCCGGTCACTCGACCAGCACCGCGTTGATCGGCTGCTGCTCGGTGCCGGGGGTGGGGCGCAGTGTCGCCGACCCGCCCAGCGGAACGGTCAGCGTCGCGTCCCCGCAGACGACCGGGTAGCTGCCCGGGGCGAGCGGGGTCGGGGAGTAGAGCGAGTAGTTGCCGGTGGCCGGGTCGCTGGCGCCCTCGATCGAGGTGGTGCCGTCGAGCAGGCCGACCACACCGCCGACCGGGTTGCCGGCGCTGTCCAGCACCCGGCCGGAGGCCACCAGTTGGCCGGCCGACGTGGTGCCTTCGTCGCTGATGATCAGCGTCTTGAACGCCTTGACCTTGTACACGTTGTTCAGCCGCCGCGGCCGGTCGTTGAACAGCTGACCGGACGTGGTCAGGATGGTCACGTCGGTGCGTTCCTGCGTGGCGTTCTCGCTGACCTGGAAGGTCTGCCCGACGCCGAAGGTCTGCTGCAGCCGGGCGCTGGTGGCCGGGTCGGCGTTGTTGTTGAACCCGATGCTCTGCATGATCGTCACGGCGAACGTCTCGGTGATCCCGGCCGAGATCGTCGACCCGCTCTCCAGGCTGTTGACGAACTGCACCGGGCTGGTGCTCGGCCCGGCGGAGATGGTCTTGCGGAACTTGTACTTCTGCCTGGGCAGCGCGAGCCCGCTGGTGTTGCCGTCCCGGAACGGGTAGAGCGCGGCGATCGCGTCGGCGGTGGCCGGGCCGATCGGGTTGCGCGTGCTCGGGTCGGTCAGCAACTGGTTGAGGTTGGCGATCAGGATGAACTCGGCGTTGAGAAACTTGAACCGGAAGCCCTGTCCCGGGTTTCCGGACAGGTTCAGCTTCGGCCGGGCGATCAGGTAGAAGGTGGTGTCGCCGGGCCGGGCGTAGCCGTCGCTGCC
The DNA here is from genome assembly GCF_035712165.1 of Actinophytocola sp. GTDB lineage: Bacteria > Actinomycetota > Actinomycetes > Mycobacteriales > Pseudonocardiaceae > DASYTH01. The sequence goes on from NZ_DASTBH010000007.1 coordinate 3,289, forward strand.
CAGCGGCGCCTGGGAGGTGAGCGTGATCGTCTCGGTGCTGCGGATGGTCGCCGCGTTGGCCACGCTGACGCTGGTGGTCTGCCGGAACGACTGGCCGCTCGAGCCGCTCACCCCGACGCCGAACGCGGTCCCGGACACCGAGGTCTCGAACGACAGGGACAGCGTCTGGTCGGCGGTGGCGGACAACCGGAAGGTGTCGGTGCGCTGCCGGGTTACCTGCCAACTCGTCGAGCCCCGGTTGTTCAGCGGCGCGCCGACGAAGGTCACCGGGATCGCACCGAGCACCACGTCACCGGTGAACACCGGGTCGGCCGCCGCCGGCCCGGCGGGCAGCGCGGCGGCGACCGCGGTTCCCGTGCCGACCACCGCGGCGCGGAGAACTGTACGTCTGGACAAGGGTTCTGGTTGCGCGGACACCGCGTCTCCCCTCAACTGCAAAGGAACTGGCCGCCGACGAAGCTAGTTCCGCTGCGGTGCCGGCTCACGTCCCCAGTTCGGGGGACTCGACGGGCAGGCCGTCCTCCCGGACCCTGTTGGCGAGGTCCAGCTTGGTGTAGGTCGGCCGCCCGGCCTCGCGGTACTTGGCCTTGACCCGGTCGAGGTAGGTCTTCGCGGTCTCCGGCCGAATGCCGAGCCGGCGCGCGGTGGCGCCGAGGGTGAGCCCGGAGGCGTAACCGACCAGCACCGCGCGCTCCCGGGGGGAGAGCACCGGGCGGTTGGGGCGCTCGTCGCGCAGGCAGGCGAAGGCGAGTTCGGGGGTGTAGACGGTCTCCCCCGCGGCCACCTGCCGGATCGCCGCGCCGAGGGCGTCCAGGTCGTGATCCTTGGTGAGGTATCCCGCTGCGCCGGCGGCGAACGTGGCCGCCGCCCACCGCTCATCCGGCCACACGCTGATCACCAGCACCCGGTAGCCGGCGTCGGCCAGCCGCACCACGTTGGTCGCCGGATCGGACCCGTCGCGCAGCATCAGGTCCAGCAGTGCCACCCCGGATCCGGGCGCCGGCTGCGCGAGCAGGTCGTCGACCGTGCCCGCCATCGCGGCGAGCCGCATCCCGGAAGCGCCGGCCAGCCAGCCGCGCAGACCCTCCCGGAGCATCAGGTCGTCGTCGACCACCACGAGGTCGATCATGCGTCGGCCCCGGGCCAGGTCAGCTCCACCGAGGTGCCCTCGCCGGGCCGGCTGTCGACCACCGCCACCCCACCGATCTCCGACATCCGGTGCCGCACCGAGAACCGCAGCCCGAACCCGGTCGGCCCGTCCGCCGGGTCGAAGCCGCGGCCGCGGTCCACCACGCTGACCGTCACCCCGGCCCCGGTGCGCAGTGCGGTCACCCGCGCCTGGTCGGTGCCGGAGTGCCGGAGCACGTTGTTGAGTGCTTCCCGGGCCGCCTCACCGAGTCCCTCGACCGCCTCCGGCGGCAGGTCCGCCGGCAGCGCGTCCCGCTGGTAGCGGATCCGCAGCCCGAGCGCCTCGGCCCCGGCGATCACCTCGGTCAGCTTGTCGCCGAGGTCGCCGGGCTCCGCCTCGGCGTCCTCGCGGCACAGTCGCCGCACGTACTCGGCCTCCCGGGCGCACCGCCGTCGCACCTCGTCGGTGCGGTGGTCGAGCCCGCCGCGGGCGATCGCCACCAGCGTGGTGAGCACGGTGTCGTGCAGCGCCCGGTAGTTCGCCAGCCGGGCAACGGATTTCGCCCGCGCCGACTCGGCCGCGACCCGCAGCCGGGTGGACTCGTCCAGGGCGCGGCCCTGCCGCCGCAGGTACCGCAGCACGAAGCCGACGATCACCGCGAACCACAGGATTCCGTTGAGGCAGCTCAACAACTCGGCCGCCGTGCCGCCCGTGGCGAGCGTGCCGGCGGTGTGCGCGGCCAGCAGCCCGGCGACGGCGAGCGCGGCGAGCCCGACCGGCGCGAGTGCGGCACCGGCCAGGGCCGCCGCGGCCTGGGACATCCGCTCGGACCAGTTCACCGGCTCGTGTTCCAGCCCGCGCGGCACGTTGGTGGTGACCAGCAGCAGCAATCCCGCCGACCACGCCACATCCAGCCACACCAGGGCCGGCGCGAACCAGCCCCGCCGCCAGACCTGGCGGAACAGCACGGCATTCCAGCCGAACGTGAGCACCACCAGCACGGTGTTGAGGGTGCCGCGCCGGTAGTCGTCCGACGTCAGGCTGAGCGCGACCGGCGGCGCGTAGCTGAGCCGTTGCAGGCCCAGCAGCACCACGATGACGCGGTTTGCCCGCTCTGTACCCGATCCCAGCCGCACGCGGGTACTACGCGAGGGTCGCGCGAAGCGTTCACCCGTTCCGGGTGAGCAGGGTGAGCAGGCCGTGCACCGCCTCACTCATGGCGGTGCGGGCCGGCGCGAGATAGCGGCGCGGGTCGACCAACTCCGGTTCGGTGGCCAGGGTGGACCGGACCGCGTCGGTCATGGCGACGTTGAGCGCGGTCCCGATGTTGACCTTGGTGATCCCCGCGCGCACGGCCTGGCGCAGCTCGTCCGGCGCCACGCCGGAGGAACCGTGCAGCACCAGCGGAACCGGCAGCCGGTGCGCCAGTTCGGCTATGCGGGCCTGGTCGAGCCGCGCGGTGCGCTCGGTCATCGCGTGCGTGCTGCCGACCGCCACGGCGAGCAGATCGACACCGGTGGCCCGGACGAACTCCTCGGCCTCGTCCGGATCGGTGCGCACGCCGGGCAGATGCGCGCTGCGCGGGGCGTCGGGCTTGCCGCCGACGTAGCCGAGTTCCGCCTCCAGCCACAGTCCGGCGTCGTGCGCGGCCCGGACGGCGCGCGCGGTGTGGGCGACGTTGTCGGCGTAGGCCAGGGCGGCGGCGTCGAACATGATCGAGCTGAACACCGAGTGCAGGGCCCGGTCGAACAGTTCGGGACCGGTCACGTGATCGAGGTGCAGGGCGATGGGTGCGGTGGCCCGGTCGGCGACCGCGTGCACGGCCGCGGCCAACGGCTCCAGTTCGCCGTCGTGGTAGCGGATCGCGTTCTCGCTGATCTGCATGATCACCTCGGTGCCGGCCGTGCTCGCGGCCCGCGCCACCGCTTCGGCGTGCTCCAGCGTGATCACGTTCAGCGCGGCGACCGCGCGCCCGGCGCGTTTCGCCTCGGTCACCAACCGCGCCGTGCTGACGATGGTCATGGTGTCGGGAGCACGATCGAGCGGGTCAGACCCCTTGGCCGGTCCGGATCCAGCCCGCGTTCGTGCGCCCATGCCACCGCGAGCAGTTGCGCCCGGACCAGGTCCGCGACCGGGTCGAGAGCATCATCGATCAGCTCGGCTCCCGTCGCCGCGACGTCCGCCGCGATGCCGGGCGCCGGCTCGCCGAACACCCACACCGCGCGGCCCGGTTCGGCGATCGCGATCGGCCCGTGCCGGTACTCCAACTGCGGATAGGCCTCCGTCCACACCCCCGCCGCCTCCCGCAGCTTGAGCGCGGCCTCCCGCGCCACGCCGTACGCCCAGCCGTCGCCCAGGAACGTGACCTGCGCGCCCAACTCCACCGTGAACTCCTGGCCCAGCACGGCATCCGCCTGCTGGATCACCGGTTCCAGGTCCGCGCCCAACGAGGCCCGCAACAACATCAGCGCGGTCGTCGCGAACACGGTCTGCACGACCGACCGCTCGTCGGCGAAGTCGAGCACAACCGCCTCGCCGGCGAGTTCCGCGATCGGGCTGCCGCCCACCGCCGTAATCGCGACCGTCCGCGGCCGCGCGGTCCGCAGCGCCCGCAGCACCTCGGTCGTGGTGCCCGACCGGGAGATCGCCACCACCCGGTCGTAGTTCCGGTTTTCGGGAAACTGGCTGGCCGCGAAGGCGTCCGTCTCCCCCGCGCCGGTCTCCTCCCGCAGCGCCGCGTACGCCGCCGCCATGTACCAGGAGGTGCCGCACCCGATCACCGCCACCCGCTCCCCCGGCGCCGGCAGCGTGGCCGTCAACCCCGCTGCCAGGCCGATGGCCCGTGACCAGGACTCGGGTTGGCGGCGAATCTCGGCAGCGGCGTAGGACTCCACCAACCCATCCTGCACGGATCGACCAGAATCAGTCAAACTTTGTGACTGATTCTGCTCAAAGTTGGGCGACGTGCACTCGCGGGCCGCGCCGGGCCAGCTCGGTCAGGTCCGCCTCTTTGGCCCCCGAGTCGGTGACGATGTCGGCGACCGCGCCCAGCTCGCAGATCCGGGCGAACCCCCGCCGACCGATCTTGCTCGAGTCCGCGACCACGACCACCCGCGCCGCCGCCGTCACCAGCGCCCGGTTCGTCTGCGCCTCCACCTCGTGGTGGGTGGTCAGTCCGGCGCTCGCGCTCACCCCGTCCACCCCGATCACCGCCACCTCGATGTTGATGTTGGCGAGGGTCAGTTCGGCCAGCGGCCCAACCAGCTCGTAGGACTCCCGCCGGGCGCTGCCGCCGCACACCACCAGTTCGATGTTCGACCGGACCGCCAGCTCGGAGGCGATGTTGAGGGCGTTGGTCACCACCCGCAGCCCGGGACGGCCGGCCAGCGCCCGGGCGACCTCGGTGGTGGTCGTGCCGCCGTTGAGACCCACGGCCGTGACCCCGGCCGGGATGAGCGCGGCGGTGGCCGCCGCGATGGCCCGCTTCGCCTCCTGGTGCTGGCCGCCCCGGTAACGCATCGGCAGTTCGTAGAGCACCCCGGAGGCCACCGCCCCGCCGTGCGTTCGGGTCAGCAGCTTCTGGCTCTCCAACAGCCTCAGATCACGCCGCACCGACGCCTCGGACACCCCCAGCCGTTGGGCGAGCCCGCCCACCCCCACCGAGCTGTGCTCGCTCAGCTCTCGCAGAATCAGCCCCAGCCGATCTTCCTGCCGCATGCCGTGCACAATACGCGCACGTCCATGCTCACTTCGAGCAGAATCGGACAAACCCAGCCGCCCGTTCACCCGATCGAGGCTGGACGATGATGGACCCATGCCGACGATTCCCAGCACCGCCCTCGAGGTCCACCTCGCCGCGCGCCCGACCGGCCGGCCCGGTCCGGAAACCTTCGCCGTCGTCGAGGCGGACGTCCCCCGCCCGGCGCAAGGCCAACTGCTGGTCCGCAACCTGGTGATGAGCGTGGACCCGTACATGCGCGGCCGGATGAATGATGCGAAGTCCTACGCCCCGCCCTACGAGGTCGGCCAGGTGATGCACGGTGGCGCGGTGGGCGAGGTGGTCGAGTCCACTGTAGACGGATTCGCCCCCGGCGATGCCGTCCTGCACGGTCTGGGCTGGCGCGAGTACGCGGTGCTCGACGCGCGCGGTGCGAGCAAAATCGACCTCGGCCTGGCCCCCGCCGGCGCGTTCCTCGGCGTGCTCGGCATGCCCGGCCTCACCGCCTACGCCGGCCTGCTCGACGTCGCCGGGTTCCGGGCCGGGGAGACCCTGTTCGTGTCCGGCGCCGCCGGGGCGGTCGGTTCGCTGGTCGGCCAGATCGCCCGCCAGAAGGGCGCGGCCCGCGTGATCGGCAGTGCCGGCTCCGCGGCCAAGGTGCGCTACCTACGGGAAAAACTGGGCTTCGACGCTGCCTTCAACTACAAGGACGGTCCGGTCGCCGACCAACTCGCCGCCGCCGCTCCCGACGGCATCGACGTCTACTTCGACAACGTAGGTGGCGACCACCTGGAGGCTGCCATCGGTTCGCTCAACGTGCACGGCCGAGTCACCGTCTGCGGCATGATCTCTCAGTACAACGCCACCGAACCCGCGCCCGCCCCGCGCAACCTCACCATGATCATCGCCAAACGCCTGACCATTCGCGGCATGCTCGTCATGGATCACGCCAACCTGCAGCCCCAGTTCTACCGCGAGATGAGCACCTGGCTCCGCGACGGCACAATCCACTACGAAGAGACCGTTTTCAGCGGCCTCCGCAATGCGCCGGACGCGTTCCTGGCCATGCTCGACGGCCACAACACCGGCAAAATGCTCGTGACCCTTGATGGGAGCTGAGCTGACAGCTCGGTTTACCTGGTTGCGGGTCCCTGGCGGGGTCGGGATGCTTGGGGTGGTCGCCTTTGGGTGGGTTGGGGCTGGCGTTGCGGTGCACGGCTGTGGACAGCCCCTCGGGGTGCGTGGTTGTGGGGTTGGGGGCCTGCCCACAGCCGTGCACCGGGCAGGTCTCCCGCCCTGGGCAGGGTCAGGCGCGGCTTCTTCAAAAACCAAAATCATTCATAGAAGAAAGAAAGGATGCGGGCGCGCCGCGCCGCAGGCGCGGCGCGTGGGTGCCGTTCGGGGTGGTGGTCAGAAGGGCGGGGGATCCGGATCGGTGACCGGGTCCGGTTCGACCACATGCTCAAACCCCAGCGGGGTGGTCCACCGAAACACCCCCGGTGTGATCTGTTCTATCTGCCAGCCACCCTCATGCTTGGCCCGGTGATGCCGCCTGCACAGGCACACGCAGTTGCCGTCGCAGGTCTTCCCGGTGGGCCAGGGGGTCAGGTGGTCGATGTCGCAGCGCCGCGCCGGCCGCAGACAGCCCGGGTGCCGACAGGTCCGATCCCGCACCTTGACCAACTCCGCCAACACCTTAGGCGGGCTATAGGCGGCGGTGGTCAAGTCCACGACCCGCCCAGCGCTATCGGTTTTGATCCAACGCCACCGCTTCGCCTGCCCAGCCAACTCCAGCGCGTGTTCCCGGGTGATCGGCCCGATCCCGTCGATCTCCGCCGGCCCACTCGCGGGCAGGGTCACATGCATCTCGATCACCCGCCGGTCAGGGTCGGTGCCGAGGATCAGGTCAGCGGCGACATCGGCTTCGATCTGCGCCACCGTCCGGGCCTCCCCACCCAGGTTCTTGAGGTGCCGGGCATGGGTAGCGATGGTGCTGTGCATCGCCGCGATCACCTCAACCGAGTGGTAGATCGTCAGCGCAGCCTGCCCGTCCTCGGTGGGATAGCTGTACACCTGCCGATCCCGCACCTTGACCCGCCGACGCTGCTCCGCGCCGGCGGGGTCAGCGGCAATAACCGCCCGCGCCAACGCACGCCGCAGCTGCGGCACCGTCTGCTCACCCGCGCGGGGCAACACCCGCGCTTCGACGGCGGCAGCCACCTGCGGGTCCAGGTTCGC
>NZ_DASTBH010000008.1:0-7849 GCF_035712165.1 Actinophytocola sp.
GCGAACCGGGGAGTCATGGGATCTCGTTGAGTTCCCGTAGCCCCACCGACCTTGGGGCTACGGGACACTCCTCCGGCCCGGGTGCCGGTGGTTCCGCACGGCGCGGACGGCGGACTCGCGGTCGGGCACGCCGAGTTTGCCGAGCAGGGCCGAGATCAGGTTGCTGACGGTTTTGGGCGCCAGCTTCAGTTCCGCGGCGATGGCGGCGTTGCCATGGCCGGCGGCGAGCAGGTCCAGCAGGGCCCGCTCCCGGTCGGTGAGCTTCGGGAGCGGGCCCGCCGCCCCGGGATTGGCCAGCAGGTCGAGCACGCGCGGCGCGATGTCCTGACCGAAGATCGCCTCGCCGGCGGCGATCCCGCGCACGGCCCGCACGATGTCCTCGTCGGTCGAGCCGTGCAGGAGGTAGCCCCGGCAGCCGGCGCGCACGGCGGTGAGCACCGACTCGTCGTCCGCGCGGGCGGTGTACACGAGCACCGCCACCTCGGGCGCCACCCGCAGCACCTCGCGGATCTTCTCGGTCCCACTCGTCGCCACGTCCAGGACGAGCACGTCGGGCTGGTGCCGCCGAGCCAGCACGACGGTTTCCGTGCCGGTCAACACGGTCATCCCGGCCGCGGCGGACAGGAGACCGTGGAGGTGGCCGACGACTCCGGGGTGGTCGTCGGCCACCAGCACGGTCAGCTCAGTTGGACCTGGCCGGGGAGCCGGTGGCCGGTCGCTGGGCCTGACCTTGTCTCGATGATCGAGCACGCCGAAATCTTGCGCGCGGGCCCGGGTGCCGGACATCCGTGGGCGCTACGTAACTCCCACGGACGGGCTACGTACCCACCTGATCACGCCCGCACCAGTCCGAACGATCCGCCACGGGTGGTGTCGACGGTCCACCCGGCGGGCAGCTGGACCTCCTGGTCGAGCGGGACCCGCATGCCGAAGGTCCGTGCGGTCAACCCACCGGTGACCCGAAGGTCCAACGGGCCGAAGCAGGAGTCGGTGAAGTCGACGGCGTGGTCGAACGTGGCGTCGGTGAAGGTCACCGGGTCGCGGAACGTGGTGTTGGCGAAGCTGGTCTTGCCGTGGAACCGGGCGCCCGTGAAGTCCACCAGCTCCTTGGCCCGGAACTTGCTGAACCAGGACTGGTCGTGGAACACCGCGCCGTTGAGGTAGACCCGGCCCCAGCTGCGCGAGCTGGTCAGCCAGGCGCCGCCGCGCACCTGGACGTCCCGCAGGTTGGTGTTCATGTAGAGGTTCATCTCGCGCGCCCGCAGGTTTCCGATCACCCGCTCGGCGAGGTTGAGGTACTCCAGCGTGGCGCCGTGCAGGTCGAGGTCGTATGCCACGGCGTCCGGATCGGACACCGGGTGGAGCAGGTCGTGGATCAACCGCTGCGCGGTGAGCCGCACCTGCAGCCAGCGGTCCGCCTCTTCCCGGGTGTCCCAGTCCGGTTCCTCGCCGCGCAGCTCGGCGAACCGCGGATGGTCGAACGGCCGGCGCAGGTAGGAGCACACCACGTCGAGCACGGTCTGGGTGTAGTAGGGCCGGCTGCGGGCCAGCCCGGCCAGAGCGTGCAGCGCGCCCACCCGAACCTGGTCGGTGTCGTTGCCGAGCAGTTCGACCGCGCGGGCGAACCGCTCGTCGGCCACCCGCTCCCGGTCGTGCTCGGCGCGGCGGCTCTCCAGCTCCTGCCGGGTCTGCTCCAAGGCGTAGCGCTGGGTCTCCAGGTTCTGCCGGCCCTGCTCGATCTCCTGACGCAGTTCCTCCACGCGCCGGCGGCGGTCGTTGAGCCACAGGGCGTACAGCGCGATCACCGAGCCGGCCGCGAGCCCGCCGGCCTTGAGCGCCTCGCCGCGGTCGATCCCGCCGGCGAGCACCCAGGTGGTCACCACCACCAACACGATGATCGCCAGCAGGACGGTGATCAGCCAGGGCAGGGCAGCTCGTCCGCGCACGCCGGACATCGTGCCATCGCCGGTGCACGCGGCGGTGCCGGTTCGGCACCGCCGCGCGCGGGAGGTGGGCTAATCCGGGGTCCGGGCGAGCACCAGCAGCCGGTCGTAGCTGCCGTTGAAGATGTTCTGGTCGATCGGCGTGGAGCTGTGCTGCCAGACGGTGTAGAAGCCCCAGCAGCACGGCAGGGCGCCGACGGTGGAGGAGTAGCGGGCCACCCACAGCGGGTTGGTGCTGCTGAAGTCGCCGCTGACACACTGGCTCCACCAGCTGGTGGACGTGTAGATCGCCGGGAACTTGCTCCACCGGGCGCGGTAGGTGTTGCTGAAGTCCAGGATCCACTGCGTCATGGCCGCCTTGGACAACCCGTAGCAGGTGGCGCCGTAGGGGTTGTACTCCATGTCCAGGGCGCCGGGCAGGGTCTTGCCGTCGGCCGACCAGCCGCCGCCGTGGGCACTGAAGTAGTTGGCCTGGGCGGCGCCGCTGGAGGTGTTCGGGGTGGCGAAGTGGTAGGCGCCGCGGATGAAGCCCTGGTTGTAGGAGCCGATGTACTGCTGGTTGAAGTACGGGTTGGTGTAGGTGGTGCTCTCGGTCGCCTTGACCCAGACGAACCGCCGGCCGGCGTTCCACTGCGCCGGCCAGTCCACGTTGCCCTGCCAGCCGCTCACGTCGATGCCGGCGACGGTCGCCGTGATGCCGACGTCCGGCGCGGTTCGGGACTCCACCGCGACGCCTTCGTGCTTGCGGATCTGCGACCCCATCGGGTGGTCATACGCCCGGACGTAGTCGTCGATCGCGACCGTCTCGCCGGCAGGTTCGGCGAGCGCCGGGGTGACGAACGCGCACAGCAGTGCGGCGGTGGTCAGGGTCACCGCCACGATGCGGGGCCGTTGCCTTCCGCGTGTCATGGACCACATAATCGCCCTTCCAATGCCCTCACGGTTACTGGCGGCACACTTACGGTTACCGCCCAGGACGGAATTGTGGGGGTTAAACAACCTATCTGTCACGTCTTTCCGTTAAAGGATCACAGAACCTGGCCAGACCGGTCAGATGGTCTAGACCACCTGACAGAATCTGACGGCGTGGAACTGGGCGTGGACGGAGGGTGAGAGCGGCCGTATCCTGCGCTTACCCCGCAGTGGGGCGTACAGGTGTGCCGAAGGGGTAACACGGTGGCTAGCCCTACGTGGCGCTCGGTGAAGGTGATCGCCAGCCGCGACTCCTTCGCCTCCGCGTGGGCCGCCGCTCTGGCCGGCACCGGCTACGTCGCCATGGACCGGGCCCGGCTGGTCGGCGCCATCCACGAGCTGTCCGAGGTGCTGGTCGGCGCCCTGCGCGCCGAACCGTTCCGTGCGGAGGTGGTGGACCAGGTCGGCGCCGCGCTGATCGACCTGCACTTAACCGGGCCGGATGCGCTCGGCTGCACGATCCGGCTGATCGGCGAGGAACTGCTGCGCTCCGCCGGGGCCACCGGCGATGCCCGGGCCCGGGACCGGGTGCCGGCCATCCAGGCCGCCGTGGCCACCGGGTTCGCCCGCGCGGCCCGCGAGTGGGTCTACCGCGAGCAGGAGGTCCTGCGCCGGGCGGCGCTCGACGCCCGGGACCGCGCCGAGGCGGCCGGCCGGGCCTCCGAGGCCCGGTTCCGCGCCATGTTCACCGACGCCGCCGTCGGCATCGGCATCTGCAACACCAAGGGCATCCTGCTCGAGGTGAACGCCGCGTTCGCCGACATGCTCGGCTACTCCGCCGAAGGGCTGCGCGGCACCGAGATCACCTCGCTGTTCCACCCCGAGGACGGCCCCGAACTGCGGTCCTACTTCGCGCAGACCGCCGCCGGGCTGCGCGACCACTACCACATCGAGCGCCTGTTCCGGAAGCGCGACGGCAGTCCACTGTGGACGACCTCGACCGTGTCCCTGGTCCGGGACGACGACGGCGACCCGCAGTACCTGGTCGGCATGGTCGAGGACATCACCGAGCGGCACCAGCTCCAGGAGCAGCTGCTCTACCAGGCCAACCACGACCCGTTGACCGGCCTGGCCAACCGCGCGCTGTTCACCGAGCGGCTGCACGCCGCGTTCGCCACCGGCGGCCCCGGCCGGCTCGCCCTGTGCTACCTGGACCTGGACGGGTTCAAGGTGATCAACGACAGCCTCGGCCACGTGATCGGCGACCAGTTGCTGGTCGCGGTGGCCAGCCGGTTGGACGGGCTGGTCTCGGCCGGCGACCGGCTGGTGGCCCGGATCGGCGGCGACGAGTTCGTGGTGCTGGTCGAGCACTCCACCGGGGTGGACGAGGTGGTCGGGCTCGCCGAGGAGATCCTCGGCTGCCTGTCCGAGCCGGTGCGCATCGGCGGGCACCGGCTGGCGGTGTCGGCGAGCATCGGCATCGTCGAGCGCGCGGTCGCCGAGTCCACGCCCGCGGAGATCATGCGCGACGCCGACATCACGCTGCACTGGGCCAAGACCGACGGCAAGAACCGGTGGGCGTGCTACGACCAGGAGCGCAACGCCAAGGAGATCGCCCGGTTCACGCTGTCCGCCACGATGCCGGCGGCGCTCTCGCACGGCGAGTTCTACGTGGACTACCAGCCCCTGCTGCGGCTGTCGGACGGCAAGCTGTACGGGGTGGAGGCGCTGGTCCGGTGGGCGCATCCGGAGTTCGGCCGGCTCGCGCCGGACCGGTTCATCGGGCTGGCCGAGGAGACCGGGCTGATCGTGCCGCTCGGCCGGTGGGTCCTGACCGAGGCGTGTGACCAGGCCCGGGAATGGCTGGAGGCGTTCGGCCCGGACGCGCCGCTGGTGAGCGTGAACCTGGCCGCCCGGCAGGTCGCCGAGACCGGTCTGGTCGGCGACGTCCGGGCGATCCTGGACGGGGCCGGGGTGCCGGCCACCTGCCTGCAGTTGGAGCTGACCGAGAGCGCGATCATGGGTACCGCCGGCGAGCCGCTGGCCGCGCTGCGCGAGCTGTCCGATCTCGGCGTGCGGATCGCCATCGACGACTTCGGCACCGGCTACTCCAACCTGGCCTACCTGCGGCACCTGCCGGTGCACGCGCTGAAGATCGCCGGCTCGTTCGTCGAGGGCCTGCGGGACGGCGCGGCGGCGTCCAAGGACACCCAGATCGTGACCGCCCTGGTGCAGCTCGCGCACACCCTCGAGCTGGAAGTGATCGCCGAGGGCGTGGAGACCACGGCGCAGGTGGATCTGCTGCGCCAGATCGGCTGCGACTCGGCGCAGGGCTGGCTGTTCGCCAAGCCCGGCCCGCCGGAGGAGATCGAGCGCTGGCTCGTCTGATTTGATCTCATACCTTGACGTGAGTCACCGACTGGTAGTAAATGCGGTGTGTAATTTTCTCCCTGCTACGGAGGCGCACATGCGACTACCGACTCGACTCGCCCGACCGCTCGCCCGGATCCTGCTCGCGCTGACGATGGTGGCCGGCGCGCTGCTGGTCTCCTCGGTCAGCAACCCGGCCGCCGCCGACGGCTGTTACACCTGGGGCCGCAGCCTCAGCCAGGGCGCGACCGGTGAGGACGTCCGCCAACTGCAGATCCGCATCGCCGGCTACCCCGGCACCGGCGCCCACCTCGGCATCGACGGCGACTTCGGCCCGGCGACGAGGGCGGCACTGGTGCGGTTCCAGCAGGCCTACGGGCTGTCCGCGGACGGCGTCGCCGGCCCGCAGACCTTCGCCAAGATCTACGAACTGCAGGACGACGACTGCACCCCGATCCACTTCACCTACGGCGAGCTCGACGACGGCTGCGGCGGCAGCGGCTACGACGGCGGGCCGCTGTCGGAGTCCGCGACCCGGTTCAACGCGCTGCGGACCATGTGGCAGCTGGAAGCCATGCGGCACGCGCTCGGCGACCGGCCGATCATCATCAACAGTGGCTTCCGCAGCATCCCGTGCAACCGCTCGGTCGGCGGTGCCAGTAACAGCCAGCACCTGTACGGCAACGCCGCCGACCTGGGCGCCGGCTCGCAAGGGTTCTGCCGGCTGGCCCAGCAGGCCCGCAACCACGGCTTCGGCGGGATCCTCGGACCCGGCTACCCGGACCACAATGACCACGTCCACCTCGACCTGCGGACCTCCAACTTCTGGTCCGCTCCGAACTGCGGCGTCTCCCTCGCCGCCGCGACCGGACAGGCCGAAGAGATCGACATCTGAGGCGGGACCGGCGGCACGCGCCCACGCGCGTGCCGCCGGTCGGCGCAGGGCTGTTGGGTAGCAAGAAACTCACCGCGCGGCCCAACCTTGGGGGAACCGCTGCGCGGTGTCGGACATCAGAGATACAGTCGTCGCAAATGCACAGGACTGAGGGAGACACGCCGTGTTCCTTGCAGACGGTGGTGGGGGTGGAGCCTCCTCGGCACCCAGCTATGCCGGAACCCAGACGCTTTCGCTCGAGCCGTCGGCGATTCCGGCCGCGCTCAACGCGTTCCGCGCCGCGCTGGCGCGGGTCGAGCGCAAGGTCGCGGACCTGGACGGGATGACCGTCGCGCCGTGGGCGGGCGATCCGGCCAGCAAGGAGACGGCGGTCCAGTTCGCCGAACGCTCCTACGGCGGCGGCGACTCGGCCTACCAGTGCCTGACCGGCTACCGGGACCAGCTTCGCAACGCGGCGGAGGCGTTGGAGCAGGCGCAGGCCGCGTACATCGCGATGGAAGGCGAGAACAGCGCCCTCTGGGGCGGGCAGCACTAAGCCGGCTGCACGACAGCTTCGACGGACGGACTCTCGAGGGAAGATCACATGAGCGCACGGTGGCGGGGGCACTCTCATCCCGAGCTGTACACGATGATCCACGCTGGTCCCGGGTCTGCGGCGTCCGATCCGCAGACCGCCTACTGGGACAGCCTGACCAAAGAACTCTCCGAGGTCGACGCCGACCTCAACCGGGCGCTCGGTGAGCTGAACGCCAACTGGATCGGCCCGGCATCGGAAAGCGCGACCACCGGCATGACCCCGCTGCAGGAGTGGGCCAGCGACGCGCAGACCGGCTCCCGGGTGATGGGCATCTCCACCCAGGACCAGGCGGAGTTCATCGCCACCGCGCGGGCCGAGATGCCCAAGCCGGTGCCGGTGACCACGCCGGAGCCGTCCGGGTGGGCGATGGCCGGCGCGGCCGGGATGGCCGTGCTGGGCAACCCCGGTCCGGCCGCCGCGCTCGCGGTGCAGGCGCTCGACCACGAACGCCAGGAGGCGGCGCAGAACGCGGCCGCCGACAAGGCCGTGGACACGATGAACACCTACGAGTCCAACAGCACCTGGAACCGCAACACGCTGGGCACCTTCGTGTCGCCGCCGGACGTCGTGGTGGCCACCCCGCCGCCCGGCGCCGGCCCGTCCGCCAGCGGTCCGATCGGAAGCTGGATCGGGTCGTACCCGCTGTCCTCCACCAGCAGCAGCACCGCGACCGGCAGCATCAGCCACGCGGGCGCGCCCGGTGGCGCCAGCGGAGGTTCCGGCACGCATCTCGCGCCGCCGCCCAACGTCGGCGGTGTCGGGGTCGGCTCTGCCACGCCCGGCGGTAGTTCCACCGGCTTCGTTCCGGTCGGTACGACCGACCCGCAGTTCGTGGTGCCCGGGCCGGGGCCGACGCCCACCCCGCTGCCGCCCCCGCCGCCCCCGCCCGTTCCGGGCCCGCCGATCGTCGGCCCCGGCCCAGGTCCCATCCCCATCCCCGGTCCCAACCCGCCGCTGCCCGGCCCCGGGCCGGTGCCCGGTCCCGGCCCAGCGCCGGGTCCCGGTCCCAACCCGCCCGGCAACGTGGACCCGCGCTCGACCAACCGGCCCAACGCGCCGTTCGGGCCGCGCGGCACCGGCGGACTGCCGCCCACCGGCTTCGGGCCGGAGGGCAGTGGCCGCGGCGGCCTCGGTCCCGGCGCGCCGGGCAGC
>NZ_DASTBH010000009.1:0-2666 GCF_035712165.1 Actinophytocola sp.
GATCCCGACCACGAGCAGGCTGATGATCAGTACGACGAACCGGGCGCGGCCGCCGGACCCGGCGGGGGCCGGCTCGGCCCGTTCGACCGGGCGGCCCTCGCGTTGCGCCCGACGCGCGTAGGCACGCTGTGCCGCGGCCGACCGCGGCCGGCCGCCGCGCCGCTCGGCGGGGTCCGGCGCGGTGTCCGGTTGCTCGATCGCCGGCCGGGTCCTCGTCTTGGGGCCGGCCGGGCCGGGCACGGTCACAGTCATGGCGCCTCGATTCCTCGCACAGCCGCACTCATGAAGCCGCCGCCGTTCGCTCCGCTGCGCGCAGCCGCACTGACGCGGCGCGCGGGTTCCGCTCGATCTCGTCCTCGTCGGCCTGTTCGGCCCCTCGGGTGAGCAGCCGCAACTGCGGCCCGTGCCCGGGCAGTTCGACCGGCAGCCCGGGCGGGGTCCGCGACCGGGCCAACTCCGCGAACGCCTGCTTGACCAGGCGGTCCTCCAGCGACTGGTAGGACTCCACGACGATCCGGCCGCCCACCCGCAGCGCGGCCAGGGCCGCCGGCAGCGCGCCGCGCAACGCCGTCAGCTCGCCGTTGACCTCGATGCGCAGTGCCTGGAAGGTCCGTTTGGCCGGGTGCCCGCCGGTGCGCCGGCTCGCCGCCGGCACGGTGTCGTACAGCAGCCGCACCAGCCGCTCACTGGTGGCGAACGGCTCCCGGGTCCGCTCGTGCACGACCGCCCGGGCGATCCGGCCGGCGAACCGCTCCTCGCCGTAGTCCCGCAGGATCCGGGCCAGGTCCTCGACCGGGTAGGTGTTCAGCACGTCCGCGGCGGTCTTGCCGGCGGTCTGGTCCATCCGCATGTCCAGCGGCGCGTCCCGGGCGTAGGCGAACCCCCGCTCGGCTACGTCCAACTGCATGGACGACACCCCGAGGTCGAACAGCACCCCGTCGACGGCCGGGTAACCGAGGTCGGTGAGCACCTCCGGCATCTGGTCGTAGACCGCGTGCACCAGGTGCACCCGGTCGCCATGCCGGGCCAGCCGGTCGGTGGACTCGGCCAGCGCGCGCTGGTCCCGGTCCAGCCCGACCAGGGTCAGGGCGGGATGCGCGGACAGCAGCGCGTCGGCGTGCCCGCCGAGGCCGACGGTGGCGTCGACCAGCACCGCCGGGCGCTCCGCGAGCGCCGGCGCGAAAAGGGCGAGCACCCGGTCGAGCAGAACCGGCTCGTGTATCGGCTGATCCGCGAGCATGGCTCCGCCTCCCCTCCCGCTCGCTGGCACGCAAACCCGAGTACCGCCAGGTCCCCGCCCGCTCGTTGGACCTGGCACCGGGGAAGGTGCGCCAGGGCCAAAAGCGAGCGGACCGAGGCCTGGCGGCACCCGAGTCCCCTTCGGCTCCGCTGAATCCCTAGAAGACGCCGGGCAGAACCTCGTCGCGAGCCTGCGAGTAGCTGTCCTCGTGCTCGTCGAGGTAGGTCTGCCACGCCTGCGCGTCCCAGATCTCCAGCCTGGTGATCGCACCGATGACCACGCACTCCTTGGTCAGTCCGGCATAGCGCCGAAGCTCCGGTGCGATCGCGATCCGTCCCTGCCCGTCGGGACGCTGCTCGTCGGTTCCGGCGAACAGGTACCGCTGATAGGCGCGGACCGCCTCGTTCGTCAGGGGCGCCGCGGCCACCTTGCGTGCCATCTCCTCGAACTCGCCGCGGGGAAACACATAGAGGCAGTGGTCCTGTCCCTTGGTGACCATCAGCCCACCCGCGAGCGCGTCCCGGAACTTGGCAGGCAGCGTGAGCCGCCCCTTGTCATCCAATTTGGGGGTGTGAGTACCGAGGAACACTGGCACTCACCTCCCCATGGGGCCCCCGTCTGCCCCACACAGCGCCACAGTACCCCACTTTTCACCACGGTCAACCCGATCAAGGCCCTTCGGGCAGCGCGGTGCCCGGCATTTGTCCAGCTAGAGCCGCCTTCAAGCATCGTGGGGGGAGGTGGGGGAGAATGACCGGTACGGGGGACGGAGGGACCGGACAACAGGTGGATCCGGGATCCGCGAGCGCGCCCAGGCACATGTCCAAAGCCGGTCGGAACAGGATTCCGCTGCGCGGCGTAGTAAGAGTGGGGCATCGTGGGGACCAGGACTTCGCCCTGGTTTGACACACTTGTTGAGATGCTGCGCCGTCGCCAGCCCGTGGCTGACGGGCCGACCACCAGGAGGTCGCGTGACGTCGAGTACCCCGCCAGCCGCGCCCCCGGGCAATCCCTACGGGGCGCACGGCGCCGACCCCTACCCGTCACCCGGCGGGAACTCCCACCCGCCGGTGAACAACACCGACCCGCACCGTCCGGGCGCCGCGCTCGACGAACTGCACGCGACCGTCCAGCGCATCGCCGCGAACGTCGAACGGATCCTCGTCGGCAAGCCCGAGGTGGTGCGCCTCGCGCTGGTGACCCTGCTGGCCGAGGGTCACCTCCTGGTCGAGGACGTGCCCGGCGTCGGCAAGACCTCGCTGGCCAAGGCCCTGGCCCGGTCGACCGACTGCACGGTCAGCCGGATCCAGTTCACCCCCGACCTGCTGCCCAGCGACGTGACCGGGGTGTCGATCTTCAACCGGCAGACCAACGACTTCGAGTTCCGGCCCGGCCCGGTGTTCGCCAACATCGTGGTCGGTGACGA
>NZ_DASTBH010000010.1:0-2524 GCF_035712165.1 Actinophytocola sp.
CAGCATGGCCGGGGAAGCGGCCTCACCGGCCGCACCGGCCTCACCGGCCGCCGGGGCCGGTCTGGGTGGGGGCGCGGCGACCGCGGGCAGGGCCACGGCGCCGAGGGCGCCCACGGGTAGGGCTAGAGCCGCGGCTACCGCGACCAGGGTACGTTTCATCGATGCTTCCTTCAGCTGGGGGCTGGGCACTGGGAGCACCGTCAAAGTAGCTTTCAATATCGATCCCGGCAAATATCAATTCCTTCATGCCCCGGCGGGGCCCCGTGCCCGCGGATCCTCAGCTTCAGTACTTGATCTCTCCCGGTTGGCAGGTCGTAGTTGTGTCCGGGTCCGTGGTCGGTACGGTCCTTGTGGGGTACGACGCCCTGGCCGCCGGCATCGCCCGCACCGGCGGCCCAACCGCCCGCAACGCACTACCCCGACTGCGGCGCGCCCGGTGTGGGACTGCCAAAGCGACGTGCGACAGTTCGCGGCCGCCCACACGCCGCTGGACGACATGACCCGCCACCAGCTGACCTGCCTGCGCGACGACCCCGTCGAAAACCCCGACGACGACGAGCACGGTCCGCGAGGCCCTGCGCGTACGGGCCGAGCCGCCCCAGCAGCGCTGTCAGCGCGGCGCCCTCCCGGTCCAGGACGGCGGTGTCGACCGCCGAGCCGTCCGTCGGGCCGTCGAGCACCGGGCTCGCCTGGACCGGCACCTCCAGCGGCGCGGCCCGCCGCTCGCGCGATGCCTTCACCACCTCAGCGGCGTGGCCGTAGAGAAACTCACCCCGTCACCAGCGGATGGTCCCGAGGCGGACGTGACCGCCGTCGGCGTTGCGGTCGCCCGGCGAGAACCACGAGAACACGAACGAATCGGCCGTGCTCAACTCCGGGTGCCCGTTGAACGCGTAGCAGCCGAATCCGCCGCCGCGGCAGTGGTCGGGCACCCGGCCCGACGGGCCGGCCGTCCACGGGCCGAGCGGCGACTCAGCCGTGTAGATCCGGAAGTGAGGGCTGTCGAATAGGCTGTCCTTCACCAACATGGCCAGCTTCTTCCCCCCGCCCACGCCGCTGAAGTCGGCGGCGTACATGCCCCAGGGCTCCACGCCGTCCACCAGCGACACCACCGCGCTGTCATCGGTGGTCCACTGCGCCGGCGCGCCGCCCGGCGATCCCCACCAGCGGTAGTTGGCCGGGTCGCCCCATGCCGCCGGGTCGGCGCTGACCCGTGCCACGAAGATCGAGTCCGGGCCCCGCCTGCTGCCGAACAGGTAGAGGTAGCCGTCGCCGCCGAAGACCGGATTGGACGGGTGCCTGGTGGCCGGCAGCCCGGCCGACATCGGGTCGGCGACGAACGGGGTGGCGAACCGCACGAACTGGTTCGTCGCCGGGTCGTACTCGGCCATCCTCCAGCGCTCCACCGGCCAGCCGCGGCCCTCGCCGCTGGCCACGCACAGCTCCCCCCAGGTCAGCAGGACGCGGTTGGTGCCAGGGATGCGGGCGTGATTGCCGGTCCACGCGGCGGCGTAGGCGTTGTTCGCCGGGACGCAGGGCAGTGGCGGGTCGTCCGGAGTGACCAGGCCCTCCACGGCCGGGAAGAAGTTCGCCGGCGAGGTGCGGCCGGGCTGCGGCGCCGCGGGCGGTCGGGGCAACTCGTTGAGCGCGGTGGGCGCGGCACCCACCGTGTACGGTCCGGCCGCGGCGGTGCCGAGGGCCAGAAACGCCGGCCCGTTGCGCTGTCCGGTGTCCCCGAACACCCACAGCGCTTCGGTCGCGGAATAGGCGACGCTGTGGCCGCCGTCGCGGCCGATCGGGTTGGCGGACGTGTCGGCGGTCGACAGCACCCGTCCGATGTCGACCGTGGCCGCGATGCCCGGTGAGGCGGTGCGGAAGTTCTGCGTGGCGCTGAAGTCGACCGGGTCCGGCTGGACGCCGGGCCGGGTGACCGCGGGACCGGACGGGCCGACGCAGAAGCCGGGCTGGGCGACGTTGCGATCGCCGTAGCCGCAGAACTGGGCGTGGTACAGCGTGTCCGGGGTCAGGCCGGTCACGGTCTGGTTGAAGTCGATCATTCCGTTGGTGTTGGCGTTGACGGTCACCCGCGGGGTGGTCGACACCGTCGTGCCGCCGTCGGCCCAGTACTGGAACCAACCGGTGCACGGGTTGTCCGCGGTGTCGGCCACGCACGAGGTCTGCGCGTGCAGCACGGCCGACGTCTCCGTGACGGCGGTCGGGGCGGTGGCCCTGCCCTCGCAGCCGGCCAGCAGCCCGACCACCAGCCCGGCCACCGCGACGATCGCCATGCCCGTCGAGACCCGACGTCCCAGCTCCATTGCTACGGCTCCTCAGGAAGTTCGTTGTACGCGACGGCCCCTACGCAGCCGGAGATGCCCCATGCGAGTGACCCCCCACCTGTCACCGCGGCCGCCGCGGCACCGGCAAGCCCGAACGTCGCGCACGCGCTCCAGTTGTTCTGATAGCTGAGCACGGCGTCGTCATCGCTCGGGCCCTGCCATTCCCAGACGTCCTCGATGTCCTC
>NZ_DASTBH010000011.1:0-10357 GCF_035712165.1 Actinophytocola sp.
TGGCGCGGAGGTCCAGCGCGCGGTGCGGGCCGAGCACCGCACACACCCCGGCCTCGGCGAAGACCAGTTCGGCGCGCTCGTCCGGGTCGTCGGCGTCGACCGGGACGTAGGCAGCGCCGGCGGCGAGCACGGCCAGGATCGAGATGTAGAGGTCGGCGGTCCCGGACGGGGCCCGGACGCCGACCCGGTCGCCCCGGCCGATTCCGGCGGCGGCCAGCCGGCGGCGCAGCAGGTCGACGGCGCCGAGCAGCGCGCGGTAGGTCAGGGCGGTCTGGCCGTCGTCGATCGCGCGCGCATCCGGGTGCCGGCGGGTGGTCTCGTCGAGGATGTCCACCAGCGTCCGCTCGGCCGGTGCGGGACCCGAGGAGAACACCGCGGGAGAGGCGAGTTCGTCGAGCAACCCGATGGGCAGGCGCGGTTCTATGACGGTGGTCATCCAGCCTCCGGGAGGGAAACGGTCCCCAACCCCGGGGCCGACCAGCGACTTTACCGGAAGTTCACAGAACCTGCGCTATTGGCTTTTCGGATGGAAAGCAATGTCACATTCGGGCGTTCATGTCACATTGCTTTCCCATTCCGGAAGTCACGCACCGGCGGAGGCCCGCCTGGTGTCGGCCCGTTCGCGGCCGGTGCCGTGCGCGTCCTTGAGATTGCGCAGCTTGTCCTTGACCCCGTGACCGGTGTCCTTGCGCAGGGCCTTGTGCAACCCCTCGGTGTTGTTGCCGTAGCCGGCGTAGTACGCGGCGTCGGCGATGTCGTAGCCCTGCAGCATGTACTCGAGTAGCTGCTGGATCTTGTCGGGCAGGTTCTCCATGTCCTGGAGCAGTTCGTCGACCGCCTGGTCGAGTCCCTCCTCGTGCTGCATGTCGTCGAACCCGTACTCCTGCATGGCAGCGCTGTACTCCGCATGGGAGTCGTCGTCGTAGTCGGTCATGACGACACTTCAGCACCGTGGCGGATGGGCCGGGATGTCCGTCGGGGCAGCCTCTGGTGCGGCCCTTGCGTGAAGTTATGAATCGTAGTTCACTTCTTGGGTGGCCTACCGACGCACCGCCGCCGTCCAGGCGCGGCTGGACGCCGCCCGCGGCGCCATCCTGCGCGCCGCCATCGGACTGCTCACCGAGCACGGTTACGCCGGCTGTTCGGTCGCCGCGGTGGCCGGCCGGGCCGGGGTGGCCACCGGCACCGTCTACCGGCACTTCCCGACCAAGGCGCACCTGGTCACCGAGGTGTTCCGGGAGGCCGCCGGCCGCGAGGTGGCCGCGGTGGGCGCGGCCATCCGCCAGCCCGGCCCGGTGGCCGGCCGGATCACCGCCCTGATCGAAACGTTCGCCGGGCGCGCGTTCAAGTCCCCCCGGCTCGCCTACGCCCTGCTGGCCGAGCCGGTCGACCCGGCCGTCGACGCCGAGCGCCTGGTGTTCCGCCGCGCCTACCGCGACCTGGTCGCCGCCACCGTCGCCGACGGCGTGGCCACCGGCGTGCTGCCCCCGCAGAACCCCGACATCACCGCCGCCGCCCTGGTCGGCGCCATCGCCGAGGCCCTGGTCGGGCCGCTGGCCGCCGGCGCCGCCGAGGTCGACACCATCCCGTCGCTGATCACGTTCGCGCACCGAGCCACAGGAGCAACCCGTGCCACGCACGCATGAGGTCACCAACCAGGTCCCGCCGCTGGCCGGCCACGACGTCGCCGCCGATCCCGCCCTGCTCGAGGGGCTGCGCCGGGAGGGCGCTGGCTGGGCCGAACCGGAACTGCACGAGTTGGGCGCCCTCGCCGGCAGCGAGCAGGCCCAGGACTGGGGCCGGCTGGCGCACGCCTACCCGCCGGTGCTGCGCACCCACGACCGGTTCGGCCACCGCATCGACGAGGTGGAGTTCCACCAGTCCTGGCACGACCTGATGACGGTGGCCGTGTCGCACGGCATCCACGCCGCGCCCTGGCGCGACGGCCGGGCCGGCGCGCACGTGGCCCGGGCCGCGAAGATGTACGTCTGGGGCCAGGTCGAGCCGGGGCACACCTGCCCGATCTCGATGACCTACGCGGCGGTTCCGGCGCTGCGGCACAACCCGGAACTGGCCGCGTCGCTGGAGCCGCTGCTCGCCGCGCCCGAGTACGACTACGGCCTGCGGGCGCCGGCCACCAAGCGCGGCCTGATCGCCGGCATGTCGATGACCGAGAAGCAGGGCGGCTCCGACGTGCGCGCCAACACCACCACCGCGCGGCCGGCAGGCGACGGCACCTACCTGCTCACCGGACACAAGTGGTTCACCTCGGCGCCCATGTCGGACGTGTTCCTGACCCTGGCCCAGGCGCCCGGCGGGCTGTCCTGCTTCCTGCTGCCCCGGGTCCGGCCGGACGGCACCCGCAACAGTCTCTTTCTGCAACGGTTGAAGGACAAGCTGGGCAACCGGTCCAACGCCTCGGCCGAGATCGAGTACGAGGACGCGGTCGGCTGGCTGGTCGGCGAGGAGGGCCGGGGGGTCCGCACGATCATCGAGATGGTCAACATGACCCGGCTGGACTGCGTGCTGGGCAGCGCCGCAGGCATGCGGCACGGCCTGGTCGCGGCCGCCCATCACGCCACGCACCGCAGCGCGTTCGGCACCCGGCTGATCGACGCCCCGCTGATGACCAACGTGCTCGCCGACCTCGCCATCGAGTCGGAGGCGGCGACGACGGTGGCGATGCGGCTGGCCGGCGCCACCGACCGGGCCATCGCCGGGGACGCCGCCGAGGAGGCGTTTCGCCGGCTCGCCCTCGCGGTGACCAAGTACTGGGTGTGCAAGCGCGGCCCGGCGCACGCCGCCGAGGCGCTGGAGTGCCTGGGCGGCAACGGCTACATCGAGGACTCCGGGATGCCGCGGCTCTACCGCGAGGCGCCGCTGATGTCCATCTGGGAGGGATCGGGCAACGTCGCGGCGCTGGACGCGTTGCGCGCCATGGCCCGCCAGCCCGAGTCGGTGGAGGCGTTCTTCACCGAGCTGAGCCACGCGGCCGGCGCCGACCACCGGCTCGACGACGCGGTGGCCAACCTGCACAAGGAACTCGCCGACACCTCGGCCATCGAGTTGCGCGCCCGCCGCCTGGTCGAGTCCATGGCCCTGGTGCTGCAGGGCTCGCTGCTGGTCCGGCACGCCCCGCCGGCCGTCGCCGACGCGTTCTGCGCCTCCCGGCTCGGCGGCGACTGGGGCGTCGCGTTCGGCACCCTGCCCGCCGGCACCTCCACCGGCGAAATCCTCGAACGCGTGCGGTGTTGATTTAGGGCACGCGCGATCGGACCTGCGGGGCGGGCCGTCGAGTCGGCAGATCCGCCTTCGCGGGTTGGTGGCCCGCCGCCACAGGTCCGTGCCTTCGGCGGGTGCGTGCGGGAGACCACACCGTCTGTCGAGCACAAGGCCCCAGGTCGGTACTACGATCCCTGCGTCCGGGTTACTACTCAGTAGCTGCTCATCGCGGAGGGCTTCGTGCTGGTTCGACTGATCCTTGGCCTGGGGCTCACGGTGATCGTGCTCGCGATCGCCGGCCGCCGCGCCCAGTGGCTGCACAAGCTGATCACCTCCGGCCAGCCCGCCGATCGGGTGGATTCGATTCCGGCCCGGCTGTGGGCTCAGGTCAAAGAGGTGTTCGGGCAGCGCAAGCTGTTGAAGTGGTCGGTGCCCGGCGTGGCCCACTTCCTCACCTTCTGGGGATTCCTGATCCTCGGCTCGGTCTACCTGGAGGCCTACGGGGCGCTGTTCGTCGAGGACTTCCACATCCCGCTGATCGGCACCTGGGCGGCGCTCGGCTTCCTGCAGGACTTCATCGCGGTCGCGGTGGCGGTGTCGATCGTCACGTTCGCGATCATCCGGCTGCGCAACGCCCCCGAGCGGCGGCAGCGCGCGTCGCGGTTCTACGGCTCGCACACCGGGCCGGCCTGGCTGATCCTGTTCATGATCTTCAACGTGGTCTGGACGATGTTCCTGTTCCGCGGCGCGTCGGCGGCCGCCGGGAACTTCCCCTACGACAGCGGCGCCTGGGTCTCCCTCGGCATCGGTGAGCTGATGGAGCCGCTGAGCCAGCACACCACCGAGATCATCGAGACGGTCGGGCTGCTGCTGCACATCGGCGTCATGCTGTCGTTCCTGATCATCGTGCTGTACTCCAAGCACCTGCACATCTTCGTCGCGCCGATCAACGTGTCGGCCAAGCGGCTGCCGGACGGGCTCGGGCCGCTGCTGCCGATGGAGTCGCACGGCAAGCCGATCGACTTCGAGGACCCGTCCGACGACGACGTGTTCGGCCGCGGCAAGATCGAGGACTTCACCTGGAAGGGCATGCTGGACTTCGCCACCTGCACCGAGTGCGGGCGATGCCAGAGCCAGTGCCCGGCCTGGAACACCGGGAAACCGTTGTCTCCCAAGCTGGTCATCATGAACCTGCGGGACCACCTGTTCGCCAAGGCCCCGTATCTCATCGGCGGGACGGACATGCCGGACGAGGGCGCGGTCATGCCCAAGGGCGGTCCGGAACACAACGGCCATGGCGTTCCCGAGTCCGGCTTCGAGCGGATCACCGGCTCCGGCCCGGAGCAGGCGCTGCGCCCGCTGGTCGGCACCGCCGAGCAGGGCGGCGTGATCGACCCGGACGTGCTGTGGTCGTGCACCACCTGCGGCGCGTGCGTGGAGCAGTGCCCGGTGGACATCGAGCACGTCGACCACATCGTGGACATGCGCCGGTACCAGGTCATGATCGAGTCGGAGTTCCCGACCGAGCTGGGCACCCTGTTCCGCAACCTGGAGAACAAGGGCAACCCGTGGGGGCAGAACAACTCCGAGCGGATGGACTGGGCCAAGGGCCTGGACTTCGAGGTGCCGGTCTTCGACGGTGAGCTGGCCGCGGACGTGGAGTACCTGTACTGGATCGGCTGTGCCGGCGCGTTCGACGACAACGCGAAGAAGACCGTGCGCGCCACCGCCGAACTGCTGCACATCGCCGGCGTGAAGTACGTGGTGCTGGGCAACGAGGAGACCTGCACCGGCGACCCGGCCCGGCGCGCCGGCAACGAGTTCCTGTTCCAGATGCTGGCCCAGCAGACCGCCGAGATGCTCAACGCGGTGTTCGAGGGCCGTGAACCGGTGCAGCGCAAGATCGTCACCACCTGCCCGCACTGCATGAACACGCTCGGCCGGGAGTACCCGCAGCTGGAAGGCATGATCCCGTCGTTCGGCGGCACCAACGGCCACTACGAGGTCATGCACCACACCCAGCTGCTCAACCGGTTGGTACGGGAGGGAAAGCTCACCCCGGTCAAGCCCGCGCAGGCCGCCAACCCGGTGACCTATCACGATCCGTGCTACCTGGGCCGGCACAACAAGGTCTACGAGCCGCCGCGCGAGTTGGTGGGCGTCGCCGGCGCCACCCTCACCGAGATGCCCCGGCACGCCGACCGCTCCCTGTGCTGCGGCGCGGGGGGCGCGCGGATGTGGATGGAGGAGCACATCGGCAAGCGCATCAACCTCGAGCGGGTGGACGAGGCGATCGGCACCGGCGCCGGCGAGATCGTCACCGGCTGCCCCTTCTGCCGGGTGATGATGTCCGACGGGGTCGTGCAGCGCCAGAGCGAGGAGCAGGCCGCCGGCGTGACCGTCCGCGACGTCTCCCAACTCCTCCTCGACGCCGTCAAACGCGGCCAGACCTAGGAATCGGTCACCAGTACTGGATCCGCTGCCCGTCGGTGTCGGCGATGAAGATCACCGCGTCGGCGCCGGCCAGGTCCGCCGGGTCGACCGGGATGTGGCCGCGCACGATCGGTTCGCCCGCCGCGGTCGACGGTGGCAGCGCGGCGCGCACGGCCGGGGCGGGGAACAGGGCGCGGCGAACGGTCGCCTCGGCCAGCATGCCCTGCAGGGTGCCCGGATCGCTGTGCGGGTTGGCGTCGGTCGCCAGGAACACGTAGCCCTCGCCGAGGGTGGGTGCGACGAGCGCGCCGGCACTGCTCCAGCCCAGGTCCGCCTCGGTCCGCGCCCGCTGCAGGTGCGCGTTGTGCGCGAACACCAGGATCGGCCCGCGCTGCCGCTCCTGCGCGACGATCGCGAGCAGGTTGTCGGCCATCATCTCGGTGCGCAGGCTGAGCAGGGTCGCGATGCGGTCGGGGGCGGGGCTGGCCATGGCCGCGTGATAGCGCAGCAGACCCTGGGCGGTGCGGGCGTGTGCCACGGCCCGGGCGTAGCCGGCCGGGTCGGCGGGTCGCAGGGCGGGCGCCGCGCGGCGCAGGGCGCTGGTGAGGTCGTCGGCGGCGATGCGTAGGGCGCGGACGCGGTCGGAGCCGCCGAGGGACGCGGCCGGGTCGTACATGGCCGCCGGGTTGGTCCAGTCGGTGTCCGCGCCGAGCAGCGGTTCGAGGTCGCGGGCCGACTCGGGCCGCAGCGGGGCGGGCAGGTAGCCGGTGACCGCCGACAGCGCCCGGCGCGGGCTCGGCGCGGCGGCGGTCTCCGTCGGCGCGTCGAAGCCGTGGAAGCGGACCCGGTCGTGCGGCGCGCGGCCGGCGTTGTGCGTGCGGAGCCACTCGACGAGTGCGCGGTTGGCCGGGATGGCTCCGAAGCCGTGGCTGAACCCGGTGGTGAGCACCGTGTCGATCTCCGCAGGCGCCCCGGCCACGTAGTCGTCGACGATGGCGGCGGCGAAGAAGTCGGTCTCCAGCACGATCGACCGGTAGCCGCGTTCGGCGAGTTGGCTGAGCAGTTCGTTGCGCAGCAACGGGAACGCCGGGATGCCGTGGGTCGGCTCACCGAGGGCCAGCAGGGTCGGCGGCGCGGTCCGCGCGGCGAGCAGTTCGTCGACGGCGCGGCCGAGACCGGCCGGGTCGTCGAGTTGCCGGCCGACTCCGCGCAGGGCGGTGGCAGTGGACATGAACACCCCTTGTCTCTCCGGAGCACCTTCCTCGACCGTATCGTTGAACAATCCATTGAAACTTCGGCGACGATTCCCTGGGCCTGCCTCCCGCAACCCTCAATCGGAGGTGCGACCTGCGACCCATCGACCTGGCTCGGGAGCACGGCTTGTCCGCCCAGGCGGTCCGCAACTACGACGACGCCGGCATTCTCCCGCCGGCCGAGCGCAGCGCGACCGGCTACCGCCGCTACACGCCGCTGCACGCGCAGGCTCTGCGCGCCTTTCTCGCGTTGCGCGCCGGCCACGGGCACCAGCGCGCCATGGAGATCATGCGCGCGACCAACCGGGGCGACCCCGAGTCCGCCTACCGGCTCATCGACGCCACGCACGTCGCACTGCTCACCGAACGCGGCACCCGCGCCGAGGTCGCCACCGCCCTGGGCGCCCTGTCCAGCACGACACCCACCCCCGTGCCCGGCCGCCCGCTGACCGTCGGTGAGCTCGCGCGCCGGCTCGGCGTGCATCCGGCGACCCTGCGCACCTGGGAGACCGCGGGCATCCTGCGCCCCGCCCGCAACAGCGCCACCGGCTACCGCGAGTACGGACCCGACCGCGTGCGCGACGCCGAGATCGCCCGGCAACTGCGGCGCGGCGGCTACGCCCTGCGTCAGGTCGCCCGGTTCCTGGAGTCACTGCGCCAGGCCGGCGGGACCGCCGCCCTGGCCACCTTCCTCGACGCCTGGCAGGACCGGCTCACCACCCGCAGCCGTGCTCTCCTCGCCGGAGCCGCCCGGCTCGACGCCTACCTCACCCTGCTCCAGGAGCCCAACCGGTCAGATTGAGCGGAGGCGGACGGGTTCGCCGGCGGCGGCCCAGCACTCCGCGAGGAAGCGGACGATCTCCTCGGTGAGGCGTTCGGGCCGGGCGCGGAGCTCGACGATCGACTTGGCTTTGATCAGCCGGGCGTTGGGAAGCTCGCCGACCAGGTCGTAGGCGTCGGCGATGTGGTGGCTGAGGTCCCGGCGATGGGCGATCACCAGGGCGGGCGCGGCGATGGCGCGGCGGTCCGGGGCGGGCGGGGCCTTGCGGCCGTAGACCAGGCCGAGCAGCGTGTGCGAGACCGGCGTGGGGTCCGGCCGCACGAAGTCCAGGGCGATGTCCAGCAGGTAGGCGCCCCTCGGCACCCGCCGGGCGGCGACCCCCAGCGCCCGCAGCACCGGCCGGCCGACGGTGAAGACGCCCAGCAGCGGGGCGATCACCACCGCCCAGAACGTCTGGGAGTCCTCGAGCACGGGCATGTCCAGCACCAGGCCGCACACCCGCTCGGGCGCCCGCACGGCCACCTCGAGCGCGATGTTGGCGCCGAGCGAGGTGCCGCCGATGACCGCCCGCTGCACACCGAGCGCGTCCAGGGCGCCCAGCACGTGCCGGCCGTACAGCTCGATCGAGTACAGCCGCCGGTCCGCCGGCCGGTCGGAGTCGCCGTGCCCGAGCATGTCCAGGCAGATCACCCGGTAGCCGTGCCGGGCCAACTGCTCGGCCAGCGGCGCGTGCAGGCTGCGTCGCATGAGCAGCCCGTGCAGCAGCACGACGACCGAGTCGCCCGAGCCGAACTCGTCGTAGGCGAGCCGGTAGCCGTCGACGGTGACCGTGCCGTGGTTCATCCGAACAGCCTAACCGGCCACCGGCCGAGCCCGGAGTCCTAAGGTTGGCCGGTGCCGCTGAACCTGCCGTCGCCGTGCGTGGTGGTGCTGGTCGGGCCGGGTGCGGCCGGCAAGTCGACCTGGGCGGCGGCCCACTTCCCGGCCGAGGCCATCGTGTCCAGCGACCGGCTGCGGGCGGTGGCCGGGTCCGGCGAGGACGACATCACCGCGAGCACCGACGCGTTCGCCCTGCTCGAGCAGATCGTCTCGATGCGCATCGCCCGCCGGCTGACCACCGTGATCGACACGCTCGGGCTGGACACCGACCGCCGCCGGGCCTGGCTGCACGCGGCCCGGCAACGCGGCCTGCCCTGCGTCGCGGTCGCGTTCGACACCGCAGGCGCCGAGTGCCGGGCCCGCAACCGCGACCGGCCCAAGCGCATCCCGGCCGACGTCCTGACCGCGCAGCTACGCACCTGGCGGCAGGTCCGCGACCTGCTGCCGGCCGAAGGCTACGACCAGGTGCTCGAGCCGCAGCCGGTCCGGGTCGTGCCGGAGGCGTTCATCGCCTCGCCGGCGGCGCTGACCCGGCAGCGGGAACGGCCCACGGGTCTGCGGTTCGGCCTGCACCTGTCCACGTTCACCTTCACCGGCGGCACCGCGGCGACCGCGGGCGCGCTGCGCGAGATCGCCACCGCCGCCGAGGACGCCGGGTTCGACGCGCTCTACGTGATGGACCACTTCCGGCAGATCCCGCAGGTGGGCCGCGCCTGGGACGACTTCCTGGAGAGCTACACGACGCTGGCCTACCTGGCCGCGTGCACCCGGTCCGCGCGGCTCGGCACGCTGGTCACCGGCGTCACCTACCGCAACGTCGCGCACCTCGGCAAGATCGTCGCCACGCTGGACGTGCTCAGCGGCGGCCGGGCGGTGTGCGGGCTCGGGCTGGCCTGGTTCGCCGCCGAACACACGGCCTACGGCTGGGACTTCCCGCCGGTCGGCGACCGGTACGCGGTGCTGGAGGACGCCCTGCGGTTGTTGCCGCTGCTGTGGGGGCCGGGCGGTCCGGCGTTCGAGGGCGCGGCGGTGTCCGTGCCGGAGGCCGCCGGCTACCCCCGCCCGCTGCAGGAGCACGTGCCGATCATCGTCGGGGGCGGCGGGGAGCGCCGCACCCTGCGGCTGGCCGCCCGCTACGCCGACGCCGCCAACGTGCTCGGCGATCTCGACACGGTGCGGCGCAAGGCGTCGGTGCTGCGCGCGCACTGCGCCGAGGTCGGGCGGGACCCGGCCGAGGTGGCCCTGACCCACCTGTCCACCGCGCTGGTCGGCACCGGCGACCGCGAGTTGGCCGGGCTGGTCGAGCGGCTCCGCCCGCCACGCATGGACCCGGCCCGGTTCGCCGCCGCGGTCAACGCCGGCACGGTCGACGACCACGTCGGGCGGTTCCGCGAACTGGCCGAGGCGGGGGTGGCCGAGGTCATGGTCCGGCTGCCCGACCTGTCCGACCCGGAACCGCTCCAGCGGATGGCGAAGGTCATCGCCGCCTTCCGGTGACCGCTTTTCGCCACGGAGTCGACGCAGGCTCGAGCGGGCCTCGTCCACGGCTCGGGTTGACCTACCCATCCTGGTCACCGGAACCGTTGATCAGAGGAGGTCCGGGCAGGTGAGCGCAGGATCGCCAGGTGAGTCGGGATCCCGGTCGGTGAAGCTGGACCGGGTGGTGATCCGGTTCGCCGGTGACTCCGGTGACGGTATGCAGCTGACCGGTGACAGGTTCACCTCGGAGGCGGCGGCGTTCGGCAATGATCTGGCGACGTTGCCGAACTTCCCGGCGGAGATTCGGGCG
>NZ_DASTBH010000012.1:0-26556 GCF_035712165.1 Actinophytocola sp.
CGCGGCCAGGTGACCGTCCCACACGTCCAGCGTGGAGATGTCGCCCCGGGAGCCGGCCCGCCGCGCCGCGCCCGAGGTCTTGAGCAGGGCGTTGCGCTGGCGCAGCACCCGCTCGTAGTCGGCCCGGACCCCGGCGAACCGAGGCGCGCGCAGCACCAGCAGCTCGTCGAGGAACCGGCGCCGCTCACCCGGGTCACCCCGGACCAGCGCCAGGTCCTCCGGAGCGAACAGGACCGTGCGCAGGATCCCGAGCACGTCGCGCGGCCGGGGCACCGGACCGCGGTTGACCCGGGCCCGGTTGGACTTCCCGGGCGTGATCTCCAGCTCGACGGTCAGCTCCCGCCCGGCGTTGACCACGGTGGTGCGCACGATCGCGGCGGCGGCGCCCTGCCGGATCAGCGGCGCGTCGGTCGCCACCCGGTGCGAGCCCAGCGTGGCCACGTAACCGAGCGCCTCGATCAGGTTGGTCTTGCCCTGGCCGTTCGGTCCGACCAGCACCGACGCACCCGGTTGAAACTCCAGCTCGGCCCGCTCCCACGACCGGAAGTCGGCGACCTGCAGGTGCCGCACATACATAAGAGGTGCGGCTACCGGGTGCTGCCGGTGCCGGAGGTCGGCCCGGCCCGGTGCACCGCATGTCCGCCGAACTGGGCGCGTAACGCCGCGACCGCCTTCATCGCCGGCGAGTCCTCCTGGCGGGAGGCGAACCGGGCGAACAGCGCCGAGGAGATCACCGGGATCGGCACCGCGTGGTTGATGGCGTCCTCGACCGTCCAGCGCCCTTCGCCGGAGTCCTCCACCCACCCGGTGATCCCGGTCAGGTCGGCATCCTCCTCCAGCGCCTTGACCAGCAGGTCCAGCAGCCAGGATCGGACCACCGTGCCCCGGGTCCAGGCCTTGAGCACGGCCGGCACGTCGGTCACCATCCGGGCCGCGACCAGCAGCTCGTAGCCCTCGGCGTAGGCCTGCATCAGGCCATACTCGATGCCGTTGTGCACCATCTTGGCGAAGTGCCCGGCGCCGACCCCGCCGGCGTGGGCGAACCCCTCCTCGCGCGGTCCGGCCGGGCGCAGCGCGTCGAAGACCGGCATGGCCCGCTCCACCTGCTCGGCCTCGCCGCCGACCATCAGGCCGTAGCCGTTCTCCAGACCCCACACCCCGCCGGACACGCCGCAGTCCAGATAGTGCACGCCGTGCTCGGCGAGCAGGTCGGCGTTGATCCGGTCGTCGGTGTGCCGGGAGTTGCCGCCGTCGATGACCAGATCCCCCCGGGAGAGGTAACCCCCGAGCTCGGCGACGGTCTCCCGGGTCGGCGCCCCGGACGGCACCATCACCCAGATCACCCGAGGGGCGGTCAGCTTGCCGACCAGATCCTGAAGCGACGCGCTGTCGCTGACCTCCGGGTTGCGGTCGTAACCGACCACCTCGTGGCCGGCCCGGCGCAGCCGCTCCCGCATGTTGAAGCCCATCCGGCCGAGTCCGACCAGTCCCAGCTGCACAGCGACTCCTCTCCTCTCAGCCGGGCAGGCGGACCGGCATCAGCAGGTACAGGTAGCCGGCGATGACCTCGCCCTCGGCGTCCACACCCTTGATCAGGGCCGGCCGGTTGGGCGTGGTGAACGACAGCTGCGCCCGCTCGGCGTGCAGGGCTCCGAGCCCCTCCTGCAGGAAGCCCGGGTTGAACGCGATGGTCACCGGGTCGCCGGTGTACCCGACCGCCAGCTCCTCCTCCGCGCTGCCCTCGTCCTCGCCGCCTGCGGACAGCCGTAGGCCACCGTCGGCGAACTCCAGTCGCACCTGGGTTCCCCGCTCGGCCACCAACGACACGCGCTTGATCGCCTCGAGGAACGGGGCGACCTCCACGACCGCGGCCGAGGTCTGCTCGTTGGGCAGCAGCTGGCGGTAGCGCGGGAACTCCGCGTCCAGCAGCCGCGTGGTCGTGCGCCGGCCGGAGCCGGACAGGCCGAGCAGCCCGTCGCCGGGTGCCAGCGCCAGCTCGACGGTGCTGCCCGCGGTGCCCAGCGACTTGGCCGCCTCGGCCAGGGTCCGGGCCGGGACCAGCACGGCGACCTCGCCGGCGTCGGCCAGGCTGGCGTCGGGCTGCCAGTCGAACTCGCGCAGCGCCAACCGGAACCGGTCGGTGGCCACCATGGTCAGCTTGTCGCCGTTGATCTCCAGCCGGACGCCGGTGAGCATCGGCAGGGTGTCGTCGCGGCCGGCGGCGACGGCCACCTGGCCGACCGCCTGCCCGAACACCTCGCCGGCGAGTTGCCCGGCGTGCGGCGGCATCGCGGGCAGCTGCGGGTAGTCCTCGACCGGCATCGTCGGCAGGCTGAACCGGGCGTTGCCACAGGAGATCACCACCCGGGCGCCGTCGACGGAGATCTCCACCGGCTGGGCCGGCAGGGCGCGGGTGATCTCGGCCAGCAACCGGCCGGAGACCAGCGTGCGGCCGCCGTCGGCGATCGTCGCGGCAACGCCGACCGTGGCCGAGACCTCGTAGTCGAATCCGGAGATGGTCAGGGCGTCCGAGCCGCCGGCGTCGATGAGGATGCCGCCGAGGACCGGAACCGGCGGGCGGGACGGCAGGCTGCGCGCGACCCAGGCGACGGCGTCGGCGAGACCGTCGCGCTCGACGCGGATCTTCATGGGAGTCCTTCCTCGCTCGGGTTGGACGCCGCGCTGGCGGGTAGACCCGAGACACCTACGCAGTGGAACGTCAACCGTAGCCGGTGCCGGACATGCCGAAACGCTCGGCCGAACGGGTTGCTGGAGTGGGGTTGCTTGGCACTCGCCGCAGCGATTCAACACCCTCGGCCGGGCCGGCTCCAGCCGGGTCGGCCCAGCCCTGATCTTTGTTCTTTGTTCTTGTGAAAAGAACTAAACAGCAGTACCAGTAGGTGTTGTGGGTTGTGTGGACAGCCCATCGGCCGCGCAGGTCGGACCGGTCGGCGGGGTGTGGACGGGCGGGGTGCTCCGGCGGTGGACAGATCGCCGGGGCGGTGGATGGTTCGGCGACCCGGCGCGGTCGTTCCACAACGCGGGCGAGTTGTCCACAGGGCGATCCCCAGCTGTGGGTGGGTTCATGCCCAGGTCTTACACAGAGTGCAGATGCAAAGACATCCGCGAAGGTTGCGGAAATGTGGCCGTACGCAACGGTTTTCAGCCGCGAGCGCGCTGCTTGATGCGCGAGGTGAGCTCCTGGACCTGTTCGTAGATCCGGCGCCGCTCGGCCATTTCCTTGCGGATCTTCTTGTCCGCGTGCATGACCGTGGTGTGGTCGCGGCCGCCGAACGTCTGCCCGATCTTGGGCAGCGACAGGTCGGTCAGCTCGCGGCACAGGTACATGGAGATCTGCCGGGCCTGGGCGAGGGCCTTGGTCTTGCCCGGACCGCACAGGTCGTCGATCGTGACGCCGAAGTACTCGGCGGTGACCGCCATGATCGTGGCAGCACTGATCTCCGGCACCTGTGAGTCCGGAATCAGGTCCCGCAGCACGATCTCGGCGAGCCCGAGGTCGACGGGTTGCTGGTTGAGCGAGGCGAACGCGGTCACCCGGATCAGCGCGCCCTCCAACTCGCGGATGTTGTGCTCGATCCGGGCGGCGATGAACTCCAGCACCTCGGCCGGCGCGGCCAGCCGGTCCTGCGCGGCTTTCTTGCGCAGGATGGCGATCCGGGTCTCCAGTTCGGGCGGCTGGATGTCGGTGATCAGACCCCACTCGAACCGGGTGCGCAGCCGGTCCTCCAGCGTCTCAAGGCGTTTCGGCGGCCGGTCGGAGGAGACCACGATCTGCTTGTTCGCGTTGTGCAGGGTGTTGAAGGTATGGAAGAACTCCTCCTGGGTGCCTTCCTTGCCTTCCAGGAACTGGATGTCGTCGACCAGCAGGATGTCGATGTCCCGGTAGCGCCGCTGGAAGGCGACCTTGCGGTCGTCGCGCAACGAGTTGATGAAGTCGTTGGTGAATTCCTCTGTGGACACGTAGCGCACCCGCATGCCGGGGAAGAGCCGTTGCGCGTAGTGGCCGACCGCGTGCAGCAGATGGGTTTTGCCCAGCCCCGACTCGCCCCAGATGAACAGCGGGTTGTAGGCCCGCGCGGGCGCCTCGGCCACCGCGACCGCGGCGGCGTGCGCGAACCGGTTGGACGCGCCGATGACGAACGTGTCGAACGTGTACTTCTCGTTGAGCCGGGTCTTGGAGGTCTGTGGTTGCGCGGGCGCGGTGAACGGCTGGCCGGGACTGCTCTGCGATCCGGTGAACGTCGGCCAGATCTCGTGCACGGTGGCGAGGGCCTCGCTCTCCTCGTCCACCTCGTCGGTCGCGTCGAACTCGGATTCCGTGTCGGTGCCAAGGGAAAGCGCGGACGCGGAGAGTTCGGGCCGCTCGGGCCCGGATGGTTCGAGCGGTCCGGCGCCGTTGGACCGTGGCCCGGCAGGCGCCTGCGGCGTGACCGGTTCCACCTTGACCGCGAGCGAGACCGCCCGGCCCAACCGGCGGGACAGCGCGTCGGTGATCGGCTCGCGCAACGCCCGCTCGATCGCGTCCTTGGCGAAGTCGCTCGGTGCGGCCAGCAACGCGGTGCTGTCCAGCAGACCGATCGGCCGGGTGACCCGCATCCAGGCGCGCTGCTGGGGGGACAGCGTGCCGGCGGACAGCTCCCGCACCACCTGTTCCCAGACCACACCCAGGTTCAGCTGATGATCGGTCACCTGGTGGCTCCCCTCCCCCCGGCTCGAGCCCGTGCGGGGGCACGTCCCCCACGACTCACCCCCGAGGCGAGTCGCACCATTCGGGCCTCCAGTTTCGACACGCGCGGACCGGATGCCAACGCGGCATCCACAGAGTTGTCCACAACTGTGCACGAAAGTGCGCTGAACCGGCGGCGGAGGTTCAAACCTACTTCAGGCGCGCAGCGGGGACTCCCACTCCCATCTGGCTAACCAAGAGCCCGCACGCTAACAAGGGTCGAGCTATGCCACAAGACGCGACGGTAGGCAAACATCCGAACGTGGTCGGCGTGTCGCCAGGCGGTACCCATCGAGTGATTCTGGCCTTACGGTCCGTCCCCGGTGGACCCCGATTTGGCTGCGCTGACCGGGGTGCGTAACCTCATATGGTCCCCGTGACCGGTGGGCGTGTTTCGCGTGCCCACCGGACGGAACCGTACCTCTAACTGACGCACCCGCTTTGGTTAGCCCAGCACCGGGAGATTCGACCGTGAGCAAGCGCACCTTCCAGCCGAATAATCGCCGCCGGGCGAGGACCCATGGTTTCCGCCTGCGCATGCGGACTCGGGCCGGCCGCGCCATCCTCGCGGCACGCCGACGCAAGGGCCGCGACCGCCTCTCGGCCTGATCCGGCGCCGGGCGCAGGCAGAGGTCGCACCCGATGCTTCCCGCGGCCGCGCGGCTGACCCGCAGTCAGGACTTCCGGCTGGTGACCCGCCAGGGTCGCCGGGTCGGTGGTCCGCGGATCGTGGTGCACGCCCTGCTGCCCGGCTCCTCGGCCGGGCCCGCGCAAGCCGGCCCGCGGGCCGGTTTCGTGGTCAGCAAGGCCGTCGGCAACTCGGTGACCCGGCACCGGGTGGCCCGCCGGCTCCGGCACGTCGTGCGGGACCGGCTCGGAACTCTCCCCCCGGGAAGCGCGTTGATCGTGCGAGCGTTGCCCTCGGCAGCGGATGCCTCCAGTGCCGAGTTTCGGCAGGATCTGGACGCCGCACTGCGCCGGTTGCGGCTGACGCCGAGCAGCGATGGCGGTGGCGTGTGAAAAGGTCGGGGATCGTCGAGCGGGTCGCAGCCGGCCGGCCCGCGGTCGAGCCCGCCCGTCCCGGTCCGCTGGCCCGCGCGCTGCTGGTCGCGGTCCGCTGGTACCGCACCTGGATCTCTCCCGTGCTGCCGCCCAGCTGCCGGTTCGAGCCGAGCTGCAGCACCTATGCGCTTGAGGCGCTCACCACCCATGGCGCGCTGCGTGGCACCTGGCTGACCGTTCGCCGGTTGCTGCGCTGCGGTCCGTGGCACCGTGGAGGGTGGGACCCGGTCCCACCCCGGCGCACCCGCCACCGTTCCAACGAGCCGGACCCGGCTCACCGTCCCGCTGCCGAGGAGTAGCTCGTGCTCGATTTCATCTACTACCCCGTGTCGTTCATCCTGTGGTGTTGGCACTGGGTTTTCGGACACGTGTTCGGTGCGGACAACGGCATCACCTGGGCGCTGTCCATCATGTTCCTGGTCTTCACGCTGCGGGCGATC
Source organism: Actinophytocola sp. (assembly GCF_035712165.1). Lineage (GTDB taxonomy): Bacteria > Actinomycetota > Actinomycetes > Mycobacteriales > Pseudonocardiaceae > DASYTH01. The sequence goes on from NZ_DASTBH010000012.1 coordinate 6,250, forward strand.
ATGTTCAAGCCGTTCGTGAAGCAGGTCCGCTCGATGCGGCAGATGCAGCAGTTCGCGCCGGAGATCAAGAAGCTGCAGAAGAAGTACGCGAACGACCGCCAGCGCCAGGCGCAGGAGATGCAGAAGCTGCAGCGCGAGCACGGGTTCAGCCCGCTCGGCGGCTGCCTGCCGATGCTGATCCAGATCCCGGTGTTCATCGGCCTGTTCCACGTGCTGAACTCGTTCAAGCCCGGGCAGACGGAGAACTACTTCTTCGACGCCCAGGGCGTGCAGTCCTACATCGACGCGAAGCTGTTCGGCCTGGCCGGCCTGTCGAACTTCATCACCCAGCCGATCGAGCAACTGACCGCGTTCGGGGTCACCCGGGCCGGCGTGATCGCCGTCGCGATCCCGCTGATGATCCTGGCGAGCGCGCTGACCCACCTGACCGCGCGGCACTCGATCGAACGGCAGAACCCGGACGCGGCGACCCCGCAGACCGCGATCATGAACAAGCTGATGCTGTACATGTTCCCGCTCGGCGTGCTGGTGTTCGGCTTCTTCTTCCCGATCGGTCTGCTCATCTACTGGTTGGCCAACAACAGTTGGACGCTGATGCAGCAGCGGATCGTCTACAAGCGGATCGACCGCGAGGAAGAGGAGAAGAAGACCGCGGCTGCCGAGAAGCGTGCCTCGCTCGGACCGAAGCCCGGGGCCAAGCCGACCCAGGCCAAGAAGCGACCGGTCACCGCCAAGCCGGCGACCGACACCACCGCTGAAGAGCCGGCCGCCGATGGCGCGGCCGAGCCGGACGGCGCGGGCGCCGAGGGCAACGGGACTGGGGGCAAGAGCGCTGGAGCCGCGGCCAAGCCGGCGAGCAAGCCCACGGCCGGCAAACCGGCGGGCGCCAAGCGGCCGGCCAACCCCAAGCCGACCAACAGCAAGCCGTCCGACGGCGGCACCGAGATTCCCGGTCTGATCACAGACCAGTCCCGCAGTAAGAGGTCAGGCCGGAAGAACCGCTAGGGCGCGCCGGCCTGGAGAGGAGAGTGTCGTGCCGGAAACGGTGCAGGAGGAGTCGGACGTCGAGGTGACGGCGCCGGCGGGCGAGGTCGACGCAGACGGTGAAGTGGAGCCCGACGAGGAAGACGGCGGCGGTGCCGCGGAGGACTTTCTGGTCCGGGAGGGCGACATCGCGGGTGACTACCTGGAGCGTCTGCTCGACCTGCTCGACTACGACGGCGACATCGATCTCGACGTCGAGGCCGGCCGTGCGGTGGTGAGCATCGACGGTGGCGAGGACCTGGAGAAGCTGGTCGGTCCGCGGGGCAACGTGCTGGAGGCGCTGCAGGAGTTGACCCGGTTGGCGGTTCAGCAGGAGACCGGGGCTCGCAGCCGGCTGATGCTGGACATCGCGGGATGGCGGGCCGACCGCCGGCGCGAGCTCAGTGACCTCGGCCGGGCGACGGCGGAGAAGGTGCTGGCGAGCGGCGAGCGGATCCGGTTGCAGCCGATGACCCCGTTCGAACGCAAGGTGGTTCACGACGCGGTCGCCACGCTCAAGGGAGTGCACAGCGAGAGTGAGGGCGAGGACCCCCGGCGCCGTGTGGTGGTGTTCCCGCAGTCCTGAGTCACGAGAACGACCGACAGGCGCGGTCCGCTTCGGCGGGCCGCGCCTGTTGCGTTTCACGTGAAACGTGGCGGGCGGCGAGGGGTGTGCGAGCGCGTTCCCGGCGTCGGACAGAATGACCCCCGATTTCGGTTTCACGTGAAACGTCGATGGGTGGGCGAATGACGGAGGTGGCACCACCGGGCGCGCGGGACGTGTTCGGCGGCGGTCTGGCGCGGGCGGAGCGGTACGCCGCACTGCTCGCCGAGCACGGCGTCCAACGAGGCCTGATCGGGCCACGCGAGGTCGAACGGCTCTGGGACCGGCACCTGCTCAACTCCGCGGTCCTCGGCGAACTACTCCCCCGGACCGGCCGAGTGGTGGATCTGGGGTCCGGCGCCGGGCTGCCCGGTGTGCCGCTGGCGCTGGCCGCGCCGGATCTGACGATCACTCTTCTGGAGCCCATGGCACGTAGGGTTGAATGGCTCGAGTACGTCGCCACGACCCTTGAGTTGGGGGTGACCGTCGTCCGCGGTCGCGCCGAGGAGCCGGCCATTCGGCGGCAACTCGCCGGAACCGAGTTCGTTGTCGCGCGGGCGGTGGCTCCGTTGGCGAAACTGTGTGAGTGGGCGCTTCCGCTGCTGGACACCGGTGGCTGCCTGCTGGCCATGAAGGGGGCGAGTGCGGCGGACGAGGTGACTCGTGATCGGGAGCCGGTGGCGCGACTGGGCGGCGGCGAACCGAAGATCACCAGCTGTGGCGCGAACGTCATGCGCGATCCGACGACGGTCGTGATCGTGGAGAAGGTCGGTGGGCCCCGGGCCCGGCGAATCAGGAAGGACCGGTAGTAAGCATGTTTCACGTGAAACGCGTCCCGGCGCGAGGGAGGTGCTTCCGATGACCGGCTGGACCCCGATCGCCGAGGAGGCCGAGCGAGCGACCCGGGTGCTGCACCCGGACGAGCCGTTCCCCAAGCCGAACCGCCGGCGCGTGCTCACCGTGGCCAACCAGAAGGGCGGCGTCGGTAAGACGACCAGCGCGGTCAACCTCGCGGCGGCGATGGCCATGCGAGGACTGAAGGTGCTCGTGGTCGACCTCGACCCGCAGGGCAACGCCAGCACCGCGCTCGGCGTCGAGCACCGCTCCGGCACGCCGTCCGTGTACGAGGCGCTGATCGGCGAGGTGTCGCTCGCCGACGCCGCCGTGGTCAGTGACCAGTCGGAGAACCTCTACTGCGTCCCGGCCACCATCGACCTGGCCGGCGCGGAGATCGAACTGGTCGCCATGACCGCACGGGAGACGCGGCTCAAGGAGGCGCTGACCGACCAGGTTCTGGACAACATCCGGCCGGACTACGTCTTCATCGACTGCCCGCCCTCGCTCGGCCTGCTCACCGTGAACGCCATGGTGGCGGCCGAGGAGGTGTTCATCCCGATCCAGTGCGAGTACTACGCGCTGGAGGGGCTGAGCCAACTGCTGAACAACATCGAGTTGGTGCAGAACCACCTCAACCAGGGCCTGTGGGTGTCCACCATCCTGCTCACCATGTACGACGGCCGGACCAAGCTCGCCGACCAGGTGACCGCCGAGGTGCGTCGCCATTTCGGTGACACCGTGCTGAAGACCGTCATCCCCCGCAGCGTCAAGGTGTCCGAGGCGCCTGGCTTCGGGCAGACCGTCCTCACCTACGACCCCGGTTCCCGGGGCGCGATGTGCTACCTCGACGCCGCCCGCGAGATCGCCGAGCGTGGCGCCGCCCAGGAGGCCACCAGTGAGTGAGCGCAAGGCTGGTGGGCTCGGTCGCGGTCTGGCCGCCCTGATCCCGAGTGGCGACGGCGCCCCCGGAGTGGTCCGGCTGCCGAGTCCGGGGCGGGCGGCCGAGGCGCCGCAACCGGGCGGCACGGTGGCCGGCGCGGTGTACCGCGAGGTGCCGACCGGGTCGGTCAAGCCCAACCCGAAGCAGCCGCGTCAGGTGTTCGACGAGGATGCGCTGGCCGAGCTCGAGCACTCCATCCGCGAGTTCGGGCTGATGCAGCCGATCGTGGTTCGGGAGCTCGGCGGGGGCAGCTACGAGCTGGTGATGGGCGAACGCCGGCTGCGTGCCGCCCAGCGCGCCGACCTGGCGACGATCCCGGCCATCGTGCGGCAGACCGCGGACGACGCGATGTTGCGCGACGCCCTGCTGGAGAACATCCACCGGGTGCAGCTCAACCCGCTCGAGGAGGCGGCCGCGTACCAGCAGCTGCTCGCCGAGTTCAGCGTGACCCACGAACAGCTCGCCGACCGGATCGGCCGGAGCCGGCCGGTGATCACCAACACCATTCGGCTGCTCAAGCTGCCGCTGCCGGTGCAGCGCCGGGTGGCCGCCGGCGTGCTGTCCGCCGGACATGCCCGGGCCCTGCTCGCGCTCGACGAGCCGGATCAGCAGGAGGAGCTCGCGGCCCGGATCGTGGCGGAAGGGCTGTCCGTGCGGGCCACCGAGGAGGCCGTGACCCTCGCCAAGAACGCGCCGGCCGCCCGGCCCAAGCCATCGGCCCGCAAGCCGATGCAGGCGCCCGGGCTGCAGGACGTCGCCGAACGGCTGTCCGACACCTTCGATACCCGGGTCAAGGTCGAACTGGGCAAGCGCAAGGGCCGGATCGTGGTGGAGTTCGGCTCCGTCGAGGATCTGGAGCGAATCGTCGGCCTGATGTCGCAAAAATGACCGAAACAAGATCGTCCCGGGGTGGTCCCATCACCCCGGGTCGTTCCGTCACGGTGACGATGCCGGTCAGCGTGCCCGGGCGATGGCCCGCTCGACCAGCGCGGCGTAGATGTCGCCGAGTGAGCGCCCGGCGGCCTCGCTCGCCATCGGCAGCAGCGATGTCTCGGTGAGGCCGGGCGAGGAGTTGACCTCCAGGAAGTAGGCGGCACCGTCCGGGGCGACGATCGCATCGGTCCGGGAGACGTCGCGCAGGCCGAGTAGCCGGTGGGCGGACACGGCCAGGTCGGCGACCGCGGCGGCGGACCGGTCGTCCAGCCGCGCCGGGGTGTGGAAGTCGGTCAGCCCGGCGGTGTAGCGCGAGGTGTAGTCGTACACCCCGCTCTCCGGCACGATCTCCACCGCCGGCAGCGCCACCGGTCCGCTCTCGTCCTCGATCACGGTGACCGCCACCTCGACGCCCGCCACGAACCGCTCGGCCAGCACCGTGTTGCCGTAGGCCAGGCAGTCAACCATGGCGGCCGGCAGGTCGGCGGCGTCGCGCACCACCTGGGCGCCGAGCGCCGAACCGCCCTGGTCCGGCTTGAGCATCATCGGCAGGCCGAGCCGGTCGACCATCGCGGTCAGCACCGCCTGGGCACCCAACTCCCGGAACGTGCTGTGCGGCAGCACCACCCAGTCCGGAGTGGCCAGACCCGACCGGGCCAGTTCGGCCTTGGCGGTCGGTTTGTCCCAGGCCCGCCGGCAGGCGTGCGAGTCGCTGCCCACGTACGGCACGTCGAGCAGTTCGAGCACGGTCTGGATCGAGCCGCCCTCGCCCTGGTCGCCGTGCAGCGCGATGATCACGGCATCCGGCCGCTCGCGTTGCAGGCGCGCGATCAGCGCGGCGTCGGCGTCCCACTCCTCGACCGACACTCCGACCGAGCGCAGCGCCGCGGACAGCCGCCGCCCGGACCGCAGGGACACGTCCCGCTCGTGGGTCAGCCCACCGGCGAGCACGGTTACAGAACGATCGGACACTCAGTACTCCTCAGCAGTCCGCACCGGCCAGTCCGATGAGGACGTCCACAATGGATTTACGCGGTGTCGGGCGACGGAACCTGAGGCCCCGTCCCGGTTCGCAACGCGACCGGTCCGAAAGTGGCATACAGGTCCAACTCCTCGGCGAGCACCGTGGCCAGCCGGCGAACCCCCTCCCGGATGCGTTCGGGAGTCGGGTAGCAGAACGACAGCCGAAGCTGGCGGCTGCCCAGCCCGTCGGCGTAGAAGCCGGTGCCGGACACGTAGGCCACCCGGGCGGTCACCGCTCGGGGCAGCATGGCCTTGGTGTCCACGCCTTCGGGCACCGTCATCCAGACGAAGAAGCCACCCTCCGGCCTGGTCCAGGTGCACCCGTCGGGCATGTGCTGCTCGAGCCCGTCGAGCATCGCGTCCCGGCGCTCCCGGTAGGCCTGCTGGAAGGACTTGATCTGTCCGCGCCAGTCGTGCGTGGCCAGGTACCGCGAGACGATCATCTGGTTGAGCGTCGGCGGACACAGCGTGGCCGACTCGGCGGCCAGGACCAGCTTCTCCCGCACCGCATGCGGGGCGAGCACCCACCCGACCCGCAGCCCGGCCGCGAAGGTCTTGGAGAACGAGCCCAGGTACACCACGTTGTCGGCGTCCATCGAGCGCAGCGCGGGGTAGGTCTGGCCGTCGAAGCCGAGCAGCCCGTACGGGTTGTCCTCGACCACCAGCACGCCGTGCCGGGCGCAGATGTCGAGCACCTCGGCCCGCCGGCGGACCGCCAGCGTGAGGCCGGCCGGGTTGTGGAAGTTCGGGATCGTGTAGAGGAACTTCACCCGCCGCCGGGCGGCCTCGGCGGCGGCCAGCGCCGCGCGCAGCGCCTCCGGGACGATGCCCTCCTCGTCCATGCCCACGTGCACCACGTCGGCCTGGTAGGCGGCGAACGTGCCGAGCGCGCCGACGTAGGAGGGGCCTTCGGCCAGCACCACGTCGCCGGGGTCGCAGAAGATCCGGGTGACCATGTCCAGCCCCATCTGCGAGCCGACCGTGACCACCAGGTCGTCCGGATGGCCGGACACCCCCTCCAGCGCCATCACCTCGCAGATCTGCTCGCGCAGTTCCGGCAGGCCGTGCGCGGAGCCGTACTGCAGCGCGACCAGGCCGTCCCGGCTGACCACCCCCGCCACCTCGGCGGCGATCGAGTCCAGCGGCAGGGCCGTCAGGTTGGGCATGCCGCCGGCCAGGGACACCACCTCGGGCCGGCTGGCCACCGCGAACAGGGCCCGGACCTCGGAGGCGGTCATGCCAGCAGCTCGGGCCGCGTACCGGTGCAGGTGCGGATCAAGACTGCGTGCCCCCACCCGTTCGGGTGGTTGGCCGGATATGCTCATGCCGGCTCCGTCGCGAATGTGCTGGTCAGTGAGCACGAGTCTAGCCGGACGCGGTATACGCCTCCGGGTAGTTCCGGTTCAGCTCCGACCGGCTTATCCTGTCGGGGGCATGCGTGCGCGTCCTGGTTGCCGCGCGCGGTCAGCAATCTGCTCGGGGAGGTCAGGTGTCGCGACGCGTCGTCGGCGTCACGCTGGACAACCTCGACGATCTGCCGAAGCACTGTCGCGCGTGTGTCTACTGGGAGCTCGCACCGCATCTGCGCGAGCAGGCCGAGGAGTTCGGCACCACCGAGCTCGAGAAGGAGGCCTGGGTCTCCAGCGTGCTGCTGGAGTGGGGTTCCTGCGGCCGCATCGTGTACAGCGACAAGCTCCCGGTCGGGTTCGTGCTCTACGCCCCGCCGAACGCGGTGCCGCGCGCGTCGGCCTTTCCCACCTCGCCGGTCAGCCCGGACGCCGTCGTGCTCACCGGGTTCCACGTGCTGCCCGAGTTCCGCAACGGCGGGCTGGGCCGGATGCTGGTGCAGGCCGTGGCCAAGGACCTCACCCGGCGCGGGGTGAAGGCCATCGAGGCGTTCGGCGACGCCAAACCGGACGAGACCGACCGGTCCTGCGTCGTGCCGGCCGATTTCCTGCTCAGCGTCGGGTTCAAGACCGTGCGGACGCACGCCCGCTGGCCCCGGCTGCGCCTCGAGCTGCGCACCGCGCTGTCCTGGAAGGAAGACGTGGAGGCGGCGCTGGCCCAGCTGCTCGGCTCGGTGACGGTGAGCACGGCCTCGCCGGCCCTGCAGCGCTAGCTGGCTCTACTCGGCCTTGCCGACCAGTTCGTGCGCGAGCACGTCGGCGAAGGTGAACGTGCCGGTCGGCTGGTCGCCCACGCCGAGCAGGTAGAGCCGCTTGACGGCGATCAGGATGCCCTCGGCGACCACGTCCCGGAACGACGGGTCGACCAGTCGCTCGCGGTCCTCGGTGTTGGTCAGGTAGCCGATCTCGACCCGGACCGCTGGGCAGCGGGTCAACCGCAGGATGTCCCAGGTCTTGGGGTGGGTGCGGCAGTCCAGCATCCCGGTCCGCACCGCGAGCTCGCGCTGGATGAACCCGGCCATCGTCTCGCCGAGCGTCGAGGTGGTGCCGTGCACCGTGCCGAAGTGGAAGCTCGCCACCCCCTGGGCCAGCGGCGAGGAGTTGGCGTCGCAGTGCAGCGACAGGAACAGGTCGGCACCCTCGTCGTTGGCGAAGTGCGCCCGCTCGCTCTCGTCCGGGCAGGTGTCCTGGCCGCGGGAGAGCAGGGCCTCCATGCCGGTGGCCATCATGCGGCCCTCCAGCCGCCGGGCCAGGTCCCAGAGGAGGTCGGCCTCGCGCACCCCGGCGACGCACACGCCGGGGTCGGTACCGCCATGGCCGGGGTCGATGACGATCCGCTTGCCGCGCAGCCGTGGCCCGGCCCGGCGGACCCGCTCCTGCTCGCGCAGCAGCACCGGGCGGCCCCCGCTGGCCCGCGGCGAGAGCTGGCGCAGGGAGCGCACGGTCTCGGCGCCGCAGATGCCGTCGACGGTGATCCCCCAGTCCCGCTGGAAGCTACGCAGGGCCACCTCGGTCTGCGCGCCGAACACCCCGTTCGGGCGCCCGGCGTCGTAGCCGAGCTCCAGCAGCCGGACCTGCAGGTGCAGCACGTCGTCCCCGCTGACCGGGGCGGACACCAGGTAGGCAAGCGGCCGGGCGCCGAGTTGGTAGGTCGCGTCGCGCAGCGCCCGGTACGTCGTCGGGCCGACCACGCCGTCGGTGATCAGCCCGCGCTGCTGCTGGAAGGCCCGTACGGCCTGCTCGACCGCCTCGTCGAAGAGCTGGCCCGAGCCGTTGCTTCCGGAACCGTTGGGCTGCGGTAACAGACCGATTGCCGCGAGTGTCGACCGTACCTCGGCAACGGCTGGTCCCCCATCACCGCGGCGCAGTACGCGCATGCACCCTCGCTCGGCTCATGGCACCGACTCGGGAAGCCGGCGCGGTTGACGTCGTCCTATTGTGCCTTGCCGGTTGGGACCGGGCTCGCAGGGTCACGTCGGTATGGCTACCCGGTGACGCACCGCACACACTTCTGGGTCTCACCCGCAAGAGGGACGCGCGAACCCCCGGTCGAGGTTGCCGCTCAGCCGAGATAGTCGGCCAGGTCGTTGAGCAGGGCCGCCTTCGGCTTCGCGCCCACGATCTGCTTCACCGGCTCGCCGCCCTTGAACAGGATCAGCGTCGGAATCGACATGACCTGGTAGTCACGGGCCGTCCCGGGGTTCTGGTCGATGTCCAGCTTGGCCACGGTGAGCGTGTCGGGGTGCTCGGCGGCGATCTCCTCGAGTACCGGGGCGACCATCCGGCACGGACCGCACCAGGTCGCCCAGAAGTCGACGAGCACCAGCTTCTCGCTGTTCAGGACGTCGGCGGCGAACGAGCTGTCGGTCACGACGACGGTGTTTGCGCCCATGGCGTCTCCTTTTCGGTTCGGTCGGGACTGGTCATTGCTGGGTCGGGGCGTAGCCGCCACCGACGAGTTCCGCGGCGCGCTCCGCCGCGTCGGTCGTGCCGTGCTCGGCCAGCCAGCGTTCGGCGTCGATGGAGGCCGCGCAGCCGGTGCCGGCGGCGGTGATCGCCTGCCGGTAGGTGCGGTCCACCAGGTCGCCCGCGGCGAACACGCCGTCGAGGTTGGTGTAGCTGCTTCCGCCGCGGTCCGGATAGGTCAGCACGTAGCCGTCGGCGTCGGTGTCCACCTGGTCGCGCACCAGCGCGCTGCGCGGGTCGTGACCGATCGCCACGAACACGCCGGTCACCGGGTGTTCGGTCTCCTCGCCGGTGACCGTGTCGCGCACCCGGATGCCGCGTACCGATCCCTCGCCGAGCACCTCGACCACCGCCGAGTTGAGCATCCAGCGGATCTTCTCGTTGTCCCGGGCGCGCTCCAGCATGATCTTCGAAGCGCGGAACTCCGCCCGCCGGTGCACGATCGTCACCGACCGGGCGAACTTGGTCAGGAAGGTGGCCTCCTCCATCGCCGAGTCGCCCCCGCCGACCACCACGATGTCCTGGTTCCGGAAGAAGAAGCCGTCGCACGTCGCGCACGCGGACACCCCGTGGCCGAGCAGCTGCTGCTCACCGGGCACGTTCAGGTACCGGGCCGCGGCGCCCATCGCGAGCACCACCGACCGGGCCGCGAACCGCTCGCCGCCCACGGTCACGTACTTGACCGGGCCGGCCAGGTCCAGCGCCTCGACGTCCTGGCTGCGCAGGTCCGCGCCGAACCGCTCGGCCTGCGCGCGCATCTGCTCCATCAGCTCGGGACCCATGATGCCGTCGCGGAAGCCGGGGTAGTTCTCCACCTCGGTGGTGGTCATCAGGGCGCCGCCGTACTGGGTTCCCTCGAACACCAGCGGATCGAGCTGGGCCCGGGCCGCGTACACCGCGGCCGTGTAACCGGCCGGACCGGACCCGACAATGATCAGGTTGCGGATCTCGTTGGCGTCCTGGGACATCTGCCCTCCGTCAAGTGCGGCATGCAACGGTGTCAACACGATCGTAGGTGTCGGTTGTTCCGTGCCCGGGCGTGACCGGCCGCACTCCGAGTGGTCGTTCAGCGCGACGGTAGCGGGGTGTCGACCAGCTTCGCCGGGTTGTCCGCGTCACACGTCGGTTCGACGATGAGTACCCGCAGCCGGCCCGCTTCACCCGTGCTGAGCAGGACCATGATGCCGGGCTTGCCCTCCAGGTTGACCTGGCGCACCCCGAGCACCTCGGTCTTCGCCGGGTCGACCTTGTTGGCCTGCAGGCACTGCTCGAGGCCCGACTGGTTCTTCAGCGGGCCGTAGTCACGCTCGGCGCTGACCCCGCCGATGGCGGCGGAGAGGTCGGTGCGGTTCACCTGCAGCGGCGGCTTGGCAGCGTCGGAGCTGTTCTGTCCCTGGGGGCCCGCCGCGACCGGGTTTCCGGTCTCGTCCGCAGGCGAGAACAGCGTCACGGTCACCGCGACGGCGGCAGCGGCTGCGGTGAGCACCCCGGCCGCCCAGCCCAGTCCGCGGTTGCGCCGCCTGCGCGCCTGCGCCAGGTCGGTCACCGGGGCGGGCGCCTCCGGCCGGGACACGGGACGGGTCCGGGCGGCCTCGGCGGCCAGCGCGGCGTCCAACCGGGCGGCGAAGTGTGCGGGCATCGGCTCGACCGGAGCGGCGCCCAGCCGGCCCAGTCCGACCTTGACGCTGTCCAGGGCCGCCAGCACGGCCCGAGCCTCGGGATCGGCGTTGACCGCGGGCCACAGCCGCGCGGACTGCTCCGGATCCAGCACACCGGCGTGCAGGTCAGCGAGGACGTCGACAGACCACGGTGGCCCGAGCGGGCTCCTGGCGTCGTCGGTCATCGTCCCTCCCAGTGCCGCCTGGCCGGCGTGGATCGCCCTTCAACAGCGTCACCTCGGACGTTCGCATCTGCATCGGGGTTCCGCAGATGTCCCAGAACTTTGGCCAACTTGGCCCGGCCACGGGCACAGCGGCTCTTGACCGTTCCCTCGGCGATCCCGAGCAGCGCGGCGGTCTCGGCCACCGAGTATCCCTCGACGTCCACCAGCAGGATCGGCACCCGCTGGTCGTCGGACAGCTCGGCCAGCGCACGCTGGACCACCAGCCGGGTCTCCCGGTCGGACATGGCGTCCCGGGGCGTGACCGGCTCCCCCGGCCCCGTCTCCGGCAGCGGCACGGTCGGCCGGGCCTGCCGGCGGCGCACCCGGTCCAGGCAGGCGTTGACCACGATGCGGTGCAGCCAGGTGGTGACCTGTGACTCGGCCCGGAACGAGCTGGCCGCGCGGAAGGCTGAGATGAACGCCTCCTGGAGCGCGTCCGAGGCCTCCTCCGGATCGCGCAGCGTGCGCAGGGCCACCGCCCACATCCGGTCCCGGTGCCGGCGCACCAGCTCGGCGAAGGCGTGCGGGTCGCCTGCTGCGTGGGCCGCGATCAGAGCGGCGTCCGAGCTGGCTGGGGCGGTCACGGACTGAGAATAGCGGGACTGGACGAACCCTCACCGCAGGCGTGACCGGGCGGTCACCCGGCGCGGACGAACCCCACTTCGGCGATTTCCGAGACGTTGCCATCGCCCAGCTGGGTGATCCAGATGATGACGAACTGGGTGGGCTCCGCGTTGTTCAGTGGGATCTCGGTGCGGCCGGCGCCCAGCGTCGCCTCGCCGATCACCTTGGTGTCCGCGAGCTGCGGCTTGTCCGTGGGCGCGGTGCGGATCTCGACCTTGGTGCCTGCGCTGGGCGAGTCGATCGAGACCGAGGCGAACTTCAGCGGCTCGGCGAACGCGGCGATCAGCCCGATGCCCGGCTTGAACACCGGGAACTGCTGCTTGTACTTCGAGGTCTTCCAGGCGGTGCGCTGGTTGCCGTCGACCGCGCTCTTGGCCCGGTTGGCGTTGTCCGGGTCGCCCTTGACGTTGTAGACGTTCAGCGCCGCCGGCTGGATCGGCCCGGCCGGCTGGGGCGCCTCGTTGGGCCCGCCGTTCGGACCGGCCGGCTGGGTGGCCACCACGGTCGGCCCGCCCGCGGTGGTGGAGTCGTCGCTGAAGAAGCCGACCAGCAGCGTGCCGATCCAGATCAGCACGCCCAGCGTGGCCAACCCGAGCGCGCTCACCCCGATCACCAGCTTGCGGGTCCGGCCCGGATCCCGGGCGGGCGGCCGGGTGGTCCAGACGGTCGTGTCGCCGTCGTCGGTCCGGTCGTACCCGTCGTCGATCCGGTTGATCAGTTCGGTCGGCTGGTCATGCGCGGTGACCCGGTCGAGCACGCCGATCAGCGTGGCGCTGGTCCGGATGCCGCCCACGGAGGTGTCCTCCAGGCTGCGGATCGCCGCGAGCGACAACTCCTCGGGAACCTGCAGGCGCAGCATGCCCGGCGGCACCGGCAGCCCGCCCGGCCCGAGCGGCGCCCTCGGCACGGTGGCCGGCCCGTCCGGCAGCGGCCAGGTTCCGGTGAGCAGGAGATAGAGGATCGCGCCGAGACCCTTGATGTCGTCGCGCAGGGTGGCGTCCGGCAGCGGTCCGGGGAACGCCAGGCGCAGCGGTCCTTCCGGGGTGACCCGGATCCGCTGCGGGTGGTCGACGCCGAGCACCAGTCCGGCGCGGTGGGCGACCTCGACCGCGGCCGCCAGGGGCTCGAGCAGCCGGGCCGCGGTGGCCGCCGGCAGCGGCCGTTCGGCGACCAGGTCGAGCAGGTCGGTGCCGTTCGACCAGTCGGCGACGATCATGCCGAGCAAGCCCTCGTCCGGGTTGACCCCGCTGCCGACGTTGAGCACGTCGAGCACCCGGGCCATGCCGGGGTGGCCGATCCGAGCGGCGTGCGCGGCCCGGTCCAGGGTGCGCCGGGCGGCGGTCGCGGCCGGCTGGTCGCCTGCGTCGCCCACCAGCAGGGTCAGTGCCACGTCCCGGCGCAACTGCCCGTCCCGGGCCCGCCACAGCGCGGCGGACACCCGCTCGTCCGCACCGAACTGTGCGAGCAGGCGGTAACGGCCGGCGCCGACTACGGCCCCCGGTCCGAGGAACCCGTCGGCTGCCGGCACCTGCGGCGTTGCCTCGCCGCCGGGGAACTCGGTGCGCCTCGTGGTCACCACACTCTCCGTGGTTTCGCGTTGGTCACGAGCCTACGTGAACACGGCCCCGAGCGTCGGACGCCCGGAAAGGTCATCCGCGTCGCACCAGGCGGGTGACTCGCTCGGCAACCGCGGCCGTCTCCCGGACTCGCAGTAACCGCATCAACCCGAAGGTGACGATCCCGCCGATCAGCGTGCCGAACACCAGCGCGAGCCAGGCCGCGGCCGCCGAGTCCGGTCCGAGCACGGCGGCGAGCAGCCGGGCGATGCCCAGCGCGGCGCCGGCCCCCCAGGTGGCCGCGACCATCGTCTTGACCAGCGTGCGCAGCACCTGCCGGGTGCCCAGCCGGCCCAGCCGGCGGCGCAGCCACAGGTCGCCGACCAGCACCCCGACCAGGAACGTCACGGAGTTGACGAAGGTCAGCCCGTAGACCACCGCGCGCGGGTCGAGCACGTGCGGACACAGGTAGGACAGCGGCACCTTGACCGCGGTCATGATCAGCATGATCACGGTCGGGGTGCGGGCGTCCTTCATCGCGTAGAACACCCGAAGCTGCAGCATCACGATCGCGTAGGGCAGCACGCCGAACGCGGCGGCGGTGATGGCCAGGCCGAGCCGGGTGGCGTCGGCGCCGGAGTTGCCGATCGAGAACAGCGCGACACCGATCTGCGGACCGAGCACCGTCATCAGCGCGCAGAGCGGCCCGAGCATCACGATGCTCAGCCGGCTGCCGGTGGCGAGGTGGTCGATCACGGCGCGGTGGTCCCCGTCCGCGGCCGCCGCGCTCATCCGGGGCATGATCACGGTGAGCAGCGAGACACCGATCACGCCGTACGGGAACTGCAGCAGCAGCCAGGTGGTGGCGTAGATCGCCGGCCCGCCCGGTGCGCCGGCGGTGGCCGCGTTCGTGATCGCCGAGAGCCCCACCTGGCCGAGCAGCGTGTAGCCGATCACCCAGGCGGCCAGCCCGCCGAACTCGGCCAGCCGGCGGTCCCAGCCCCACCGGGCGCGGAACCGGAACCCGGTGCGGCGCAGCGCCGGCACCAGCACCAGCAGCTGGGAGGCCAGCCCGAGCGGCAGGCCGATGCCCAGGACCAGCAGCTTGGCCTCGCCCATCCGGACCGGGTCGAGCGAGATCTCACCGGGCAGCACCGCGTACAGCCCGATCATCAGGAACATGACCACGTTGTTGAGCACCGGCGCCCAGCCGGCCGCGGCGAACCGCTGGCGGGCGTTGAGCACCGCCATCAGCATCGCGCTCATCCCGAGGAACACGATCGCCGGCAACATCAGATAGGTGAACGCGGTGGTCAGCGCCGTGTTGGAGGTGGCCTCGGTGGTGTAGACGGCGGTGAGCAGCGGCGCGCACGCGATGGCGACCACCGTGCCGGCGGTGAGCACGGCCAGCCCGACGGTCAGCAGCCGCTGGGTGTACGCCTCGCCGCCGTCCGCGTCCTCCTTCTGCGACCGCACCAGCAGCGGCACCACCACGCTGGTCAGCACGCCGCCGATGAGCAGCTCGTTGATGATCGTGGGGAAGTTCGACGCGATCGTGAACGAGTCGTTGACCACGCTGAAGCCGACCACCCAGGCCAGCACGACCTTCCAGCCGAACCCGGTGATCCGGCTGGTCAGCGTGGCGATCGCCAGCGAACCGGTGGCGCGGGCGAGCGACGGCGCGGCCGGCCGGGCACGGGTGTTGCCGGGGGTCACGGGAAGAGATTGTGCAGTGCGGGGCGCCCTGGTGGGTGTCTGGCTCAGCCGGCACCGTCCCGGGCGATCCGGGCCGCCCGGACCCGGCGGTAGGTCCGCAGGCCGGCCAGCAGGAACAGCGCGACCGCCGCGGTGATCGTGACGATCAGGGTGACCTTGCCGTAGGCGGTGGAGGTCATCTCGAACCGGGCGGTGGTGCCGAGCGGGGTGCCGCCCGGCGTGGCCAGCGAGACGTCCACGGTGAACCGGCCGGAGCGCGTGACCTCGGTGGCCAGCAACCTGGTGCGTGCGCCGTGTGCCGGGATCAGCACGTCTTCGATCGGCTGGGGGCGCAGGCCCGGGGTGTCCGCGAGCCGGATCCGGACCCTGATCGCGACCGGCATGGTGTTGCTGAGCACCACCGGGATCGGGCTGTTGCCGGAGGCCAGGGTCAGCGGCCGGCCCGGGTCGGACACGGTGACCTGGGCGCGCAGCGCGGCGAGTTGGTTCGCCACCTCGGCGACCGCGGCCTCGGCCTGCTCCGGGCGGCCACGCCAGGCGGTCGAGGCGGCCCGCAGCAGCCCGTAGTGCAGCGGTGCGACCAGGGTTTCCGGGTCCACCAGGGCGGTGTCGTCGATGCCCATGGCGTCGTGCAGATCCCGCTGCGCGGCGTTGACCCGGACCATCTCGGCGGTGGCCGTCCCGGCGATCTCGGAGCCGCGGTCGTCGCCGCTGTAGTTGAACCCGACCGCGCTGCCGCGTGGCGCGGCGGCGACCGCCTGCGGCAACGGGCCGGGCACGGCGAACCCGGCCTCGACCACGTCCCGCAGCGTGCTCAGGAACACCGCGAGCTCGCCCGCCGGTGCGGCCCAGCGGCGCGGCGGCGCGATCAGCAACCGCCCGGTGCCGGGTGCGAAGGCGACCCGGTAGGCCAGCGCGGACACCCCGTTCTGCACGGCCAGCGCCCGGTCCGGGGTGGCGTCGTCGAGGAAGCCGGACACCAGCGGGTCGGTGGTCAGGGCCCGCGCGTTGGCCTCGCCGACCGTGTAGGGCTGCTCGCCCTGCCGGTTGCGCAGCCGCGCCGGGTCGGCCAGCACCGTGGTCGGCGCGTCGCTGCCGATGTCCTGCAGGGTGCGCTGGTCCAGCGCACCGGCGGCCGGCCAGAGCACGCCGGGCAGCGGGGTGGTCGGCTTGAGTGCCGCCGCCACGATCGCCGAGCTGCCGGTGGCCAGCCGCTCCAGGTCGACGGCGCCCACCCGGGACAGCGCGACCAGGTCCGCGTCGGCGTAGGGCACGGCGATCACGCACTGGTCACGGGTGAGCGAGCGCAGGGTGGCCAGCCAGGCGACGGCGGCCGCGGTGCCCTTTCCGGCCGCCAGGCTCCCCCCGGACCGGACCCGGTAGCCGGCCGCCATCAGCTGCACGGTCTCCAGCAGGTCCGGATCGACGGCGAAGCACAGCGCGGTGAGCAACTCGGGGTTCTGGGCCACCACGTCGGTCACCGTGTTCAGCAGCCCGTAGAGCCGGCCGCCGGGGGCCAGGGAGTCGGCCAGCCCGTCGTCGGTCAGCGCCGGCAGCCCGTCGGCGGCGCGCACCTGCCGGGGATAGTCGTCGATCAGCGGCCACAGCACGGTCACCGGGGTGGGACCGCCGGCCGGCACGCCGGGGGCGTTCGCTCCGCCGGTGCCCGGGACCGACAGCGCCGGCAGCAGCACCGGCTCCGCCGCCAGCCGGGCGCGGCCGCTGTACTCCGGCTGGCCGTTGACGTTGACCAGCAGCGGGTACACGCCGGGGCTGTCGATGCGCAGGGAGGTCTCGCTGCCGCCGACCGGGACGGTGACCGTGACCGGAGCGCTCTGGCCGGGGTCGAGACCGCCGCTGACCGCGACGAACGGCGAGCGGGCCACCGGGTCGCCCTGCTGGCTGCGCCCGGCGAGCAGTGCCTGTTCGGAGTCGAGGGCCTCGCCGCGCTGCAACTGCACGCGGATGTCGTTGATCCGCCGGTCGCCGGTGTTGGTCACCCGGCCGGTGACGGTGACCGATGGGGTGGTGGCGGTGATCACGCGGGGGGTGAGCGTGTCGACCTCGAGCCGCATCCGGCTCGGCGACTCCGGCACCCCTGGTTGCGCGGTGGCGAGCGCGCCCGGGGCGAACAACCCCAGGACGGCTGCGACCAGGGCCACCACTGTGATCCTGATCATGCCGAGTCCTCCTGCCCGCTCAACAGCTCCCGGGCCTTGCGCACCAGACGGCGCTCGTCCGCGTAGGCCAGGCGCTCGTCCAGCTCGTCCAGGGCGACCCAGGCGACCTCGGTGACCTCGACGTCCGCGTCGGACAGCTCGCCCGCCGTGGCCTGCATGAGGAAGTGGTGCACGGTCTTGTGCACCCGCCGGTTGTCGGCGACGAACCAGTAGTCGATGGCGCCCAGCGGCTGCAGCACCCGGCTGGAGATGCCGGTCTCCTCGGCCACCTCGCGCACCGCCGTCTGCTCGGGCGTCTCGCCCTCCTCGATGTGCCCCTTGGGCAGCGACCAGAGCAGCCGGCCACGCCGGTCCAACCGGCCAATCAGGGCGACGTTCGCCTGGTCAGCGTCCAGCACGACGCCACCCGCCGAGGTCTCGTCGACGGCGGCGACGCGCCGGCCGCGCCGCCGGCCGCGGCGCCCGGAGCGCGCGCCGCGAGAGCGGCCGGACGAGGTGGGCATGTCCGCGATCGTAGTGTCACCACGCGCCGGGGGGCCGTCGCCGGAGGTAGCGGGGTAATCCACGCGACCGGCCGGATAGGCTCGATTGTCATGTCCAGTTCCCTGTCCCGCCCACGCACGGTGGAAGAACTCTTGCGGATCTCGCCGATCGCCGAGGAGCTGGCTGCCCGGTTCACCACCGCCGGCCACCGGCTCTACCTGGTCGGCGGCAGCGTCCGGGACGCGCTGCTCGGCCGCCTGGGCACCGATCTCGACTTCACCACCGACGCCCGGCCGCCGGAGGTGCTGCGGATCCTGTCCGAGTGGACCGACGCGGTGTGGGACATCGGGATCGCGTTCGGCACGGTCGGCGCCAGCAAGCACGGGGTCACCTGCGAGGTCACCACGTTCCGGGCGGACAGCTACGACCGCGTGACGCGCAACCCGGAGGTGCGCTTCGGCGACTCGATCGAGGAGGACCTGGTCCGCCGGGACTTCACGGTCAACGCGATGGCGGTCGACTTGTCGACAAAGCAATTCATCGACCCGTACGGCGGAGCGAGCGCGCTCGGCGAGGGCCGGCTGGACACGCCGGCCGCGCCGGAGGAGTCCTTCGCCGACGACCCGCTGCGGCTGATGCGGGCCGCCCGGTTCGTCAGCCAGCTCGGCCTGCGCCCCGCTCCCCGGGTGCTGACCGCGATGAAGGCGATGAGCGCGCAGATCACCCGGGTGACCGTGGAACGGGTCCAGGTGGAGCTGTCCAAGCTGCTCTGCGGCGACAACGCCCGGACCGGCGTGGAGCTGCTGGTCGACTCCGGGCTGGCCGACCACGTGCTGCCCGAGGTACCGGCGATGCGGCTGGAGATCGACGAACATCATCAACACAAGGACGTCTACCAGCACTCGCTGGTTGTGCTCGACCAGGCCATCGCGCTCGAGGAGCCGGGCGCCGGCCCGGACCTGGTGCTGCGCCTGGCCGCGTTGCTGCACGACGTCGGCAAGCCGGACACCCGCCGGCACATCCCCGGCGGCGGGGTGAGCTTCCACCACCACGAGGTGGTCGGCGCCAAGCTCGCCCGCAAGCGGCTGCGTGCGCTGCGCTACGCCAAGGAGATCGTCGAGGACGTGGCCAAGCTGGTCTACCTGCACCTGCGGTTCCACGGCTACGGCCGCGGCGAGTGGACCGACTCGGCGGTGCGGCGCTACGTCACCGACGCCGGTGACCTGCTGCCCCGGCTGAACAAGCTGGTCCGGGCCGACTGCACCACCCGCAACCGGCGCAAGGCCATGGCGCTGCAGCGCACCTACGACGAGCTCGAGGAACGGATCGAGCGGATCGCCGCCGAGGAGGACCTCGCCCGGGTCCGGCCCGACCTGGACGGCAACGAGATCATGCGGCTGCTCGGGATCCCGCCCGGCCCGCTGGTCGGTCAGGCCTGGAGCCACCTCAAGGAACTGCGGCTGGACCGCGGCCCCCTCGAGCACGACGAGGCCGTGGCCGAACTGCTGCGCTGGGCCGCCGAGCGCGGCGTCAGTGTCCCGGGTGCCGGCGGCTGACCAGGGCGAAACCGGCCAGCCCGACCAGGTAGAGCGCGGTGGCCACCAGGATCAGCGCGGTCGAGCGCCCGTCCGTCGGGACCACCGTGGCGGCCAGCGTCACGGCCAGCACCTGGGTGATGTTGAACAGCGTGTCGTAGAGCGCGAACACCCGGCCGCGGGTCTCGTCGCCGATGTCGCGCTGCACCGCGGCGTCCACGCAGAGCTTGACCACCTGACCGGCGTAGATGATCACGAAGGTGGCCAGCAGCACGGTGGGCAGCGTCATCGGCAGGCCCAGGCCCAACTGCGCCGCCGCGGCCAGCAGCAGCGCCGCGGCCATCGACCGGCGCCGGCCGAACCGCTCCACCACCCGGGCCGTGGTCAGCCCGGCGACCAGGATGCCGAGCCCGCCGGCCGCGAAGATCTCGGCCAACCCGGCCATGCCGGCCCGCAGGGGCCCCAGGTCGGTGAAGCTGTACCGCATCAGCAGCACGGTGAGCAGCAACGAGATGCCCACCGCGGCCCGGTGGGCGAACAGGGCGATGAAGCCGGCGGCCACGGTCGGCGTGCGGAAGGCCGCCCGGCCGCCGTCGAACAGGCCGCGGGCCACGGCGAGCACGGCCGTCGCCGGCTCGTCGACGTGGTCCGGGCCGAGCGCGCCGCGGGCGAACCGCACCGCGAAGGCGGCGGCGGCCACCGAGCCGACCGCGGCCACGCCGGTGGTCAGCCCGGAGCCCAGGTTCCCCGCCCCCCACAGCGCGCGCAGGCCGACCGCGCAGATCCCGCCGAACACGGCGATCAGCGCGCCCAGCGTGGTCGCCATGGCGTTGGCCTCGACCAGGTTGCGGACCGGCACCACGTGCGGCAGCGAAGCCGACAAACCAGACAGCACGAACCGGCTGACCCCGACCGCGAGCAGGGCGAGGATCAGCAACAGCCCGCCGTTGACGCCGGCCGCCACGCCCACCGCGCAGACCAGGATCAGCGCGCCGCGCAGCAGGTTCGCCCCGACCAGCACCCGCCGCCGGTCCCAGCGGTCCAGCAGCGCGCCGGCGAACGGTCCCAGGAGCGAGTACGGCAGCAGCAGCACGGTGAA
>NZ_DASTBH010000013.1:0-4137 GCF_035712165.1 Actinophytocola sp.
GGCGCCTGGTTCTTTGGTGGAGGCGGTGAGTCGGCTGCCGAGGTGGGAACTCGCGTGCCCGAGCGAGCGACTCGCCGATCACCCGGCCGCAGCCCGGCGAGTCCCCACTTCCAGCCCCGCGAGTCCCCACTTCCAGCCCGGCGAGTCGCCACTTCCAGCCGGCGAGTTGGTCGTTCCCGGGGTCGGGTGGGGTGAGTGTGGGCGTGTTGGTGTTGATCGTGGCGGGCTAATCTGCACGGCATGTCTTCGTCGGAGGCGGACTGCCTGTTCTGCAAGATTGTGGAGGGGGACGTGCCGTCCACGCCCGTGTACGAGAACGGGACGACCTATGCGTTCCGGGACATCAACCCGCAGGCGCGGGTGCATGTGCTGGTCGTGGCGCGGCAGCATCACGAGGATGCCGGGGCGCTGGCCGGGGACGATCCCGCGCTGCTGGCCGACGTGATTCTGGCCGGGGTCGAGGTCGCCAGGCAGGAGGGGATCGAGGAGTCGGGCTACCGGCTGGTGTTCAACACCGGCGACGACGCGGGCCGGACGGTGTTCCACGCGCACCTGCACGTCCTGGGCGGCGAGCAGCTGGGGCTGTTCGGGCGACCAGGGTGAGGTTTGGCCAATGCACTGTGTCGGCGGCTGCGGCTAGCATCAACATGGACACGCACACCGTTTCGAGTTGGCGCACAGGCGCAGAAGGCAGGACCGAGAGCACGTGACGGGTACCGCTGAGGGTGATACCACCCGTACTTCTGGTGCGCCAACGGAGACCGAGACCGTCGAGTCCGCAGCCCAGTCCCGATTCGCCGTACCCGACGACGCCGTCCTGGCTCTGCTCGGGTCGCGGGACGAGAACCTGCGGACCGCGGAGGAGCTGCTCGACGCGGACATCCACGTCCGGGGCAACGAGGTAACCCTTTCGGGTAACCCGGCCGACGTGGCGTTCGCCGAGCGGGTCTTCGCCGAACTGGTCGTCCTCGCCGGGCGGGGGCAGCACCTCGGCGCCGACACCGTCCGGCGCACGGTCGCGATGCTGTCCGCCGGGTCCACCGAGTCCCCGGCCGACGTGCTCAGCCTGGACATCCTGTCCCGCCGGGGCCGCACGATCCGGCCCAAGACGCTCAACCAGAAGCGCTACGTCGACGCGATCGACGCGCACACCGTGGTGTTCTGCATCGGCCCGGCCGGCACCGGCAAGACCTACCTGGCCATGGCCAAGGCCGTGCAGGCGCTGCAGGCCAAGCAGGTCAACCGGATCATCCTGACCCGGCCCGCGGTGGAGGCGGGCGAGCGGCTCGGGTTCCTGCCCGGCACCCTGTTCGAGAAGATCGACCCCTACCTGCGGCCGCTGTACGACGCGCTGCACGACATGGTCGACCCGGAGTCCATCCCGCGGCTCATGCAGGCCGGCACGATCGAGGTCGCCCCGCTGGCGTACATGCGCGGCCGCACCCTCAACGACGCGTTCATCATCCTGGACGAGGCGCAGAACACTTCGCCCGAACAGATGAAGATGTTCCTCACCCGCCTGGGGTTCGGCTCCAAGATCGTCGTCACCGGCGACATCACCCAGGTCGACCTGCCCGGTGGTCAGGTCAGCGGCCTGCGGGTGGTCCAGGACATCCTGCAGGGTGTCAACGACGTGCACTTCTCCCAGCTGAACAGCCACGACGTGGTGCGCCACCGGCTGGTCGGCAGCATCGTGGACGCCTACGACCGCTGGCAGGCGGCGCAGGACGCCAAGGCCGAGGTGCGCGACCCGCACCGCCGCGGAGCCGTGGGGCAGGCGCGACGGGGACGATGACACCGTGAGCATCGAAATCGCCAACGAGTCGGGGATGGCGGTTGACGAACCGTCCATCGTTTCCGCTGCCCGGTTCGCCCTCGACCGGCTCGGCGTGAGCCGGCTCGCCGAGTTGTCGGTCTCGCTCGTCGGCCTGGAGGTCATGGCCGACCTGCACGAGCGCTGGCTGGAACTGCCCGGCCCCACCGACGTGATGGCCTTCCCCATGGACGAGCTGGACTCGGCCCGCCGCCCGGACGCCCCCGACTCCGGCCCGGCCCTGCTCGGCGACGTCGTGCTGTGCCCGGCGTTCGCCAAGGACCAGGCCCGGCAGGCGGGCCACAGCCTGCTCGACGAGCTGCACCTGCTGACCGTGCACGGTGTGCTGCACCTGCTCGGGTACGACCACGCGGAGCCAGCCGAGGAACGCGAGATGTTCACACTGCAGAAGCGCATCCTCGCCGACTTCCGGGTCGCCCGCTCGGACGAGCTCCGCAGGGCCGCCCAGCGGCGCGAGGACGACAAGGTACTCGGCACCGTGGGTCTCGACGAGGACTCGGTGGGCTGAGTAGGAGATCGCGATGTCGAACTCGGCTGGACTCTTGGTCATCGCGGTACTGCTGGTGCTCGCCGCCGGGCTGTTCGGCTGCGCGGACGCGGCGCTGTCGGCGGTGTCGCGGGCCCGGGTCGAGGGCATGATGCGGGCCGGGCGGCCGGGTGCGCGCCAGCTGCTGGCGGTGATCACCGAGCGGCCGCGGCACATCAACCTGCTGCTGCTGTTGCGGTTGAGCTGTGAGCTGGCCGCGACCGTGCTGGTCACCGTGGCCTGCCTGCAGCTGATCACGCCGCCCTGGCTGGCCGGCCTGGTCGCCGCGCTGGGCATGATCGTGGTGAGCTACGTGCTGGTCGGCGTGGGGCCGCGCACCATCGGCCGCCAGCACCCGTACGCGGTGGGCCTGATCGCGGCCGGCCCGGTCCGGGTGCTCGGCTCGATCCTCGGGCCGCTGTCCAAGCTCCTGATCATGATCGGTAACGCGATCACGCCGGGCCGCGGGTTCCGTGAAGGGCCGTTCTCCTCCGAGGTCGAGCTGCGCGAGCTGGTCGACATGGCCGAGGAGCGCGGCGTGGTCGACGCCGACGAGCGCGAGATGATCCACTCGGTGTTCGAGCTGCGCGGCACGATCGCCCGCGAGGTCATGGTGCCGCGCACCGAGATGGTCTGGATCGAGGTGGACAAGTCGGTGCGCCAGGCGCTGGCCCTGTCGCTGCGCACCGGGTACACCCGGCTGCCGGTGATCGGCGACAGCGTGGACGACGTGGTCGGCGTGGTCAACCTCAAGGACCTGGTGCGCGCGGCGATGGAGTCGGGGCCGGACGGCGACGTGTGGCTCAACGTGGGGGAGCTCATGGTCCCGGCGTCGTTCGTGCCGGACACCAAACGGCTCGACGACCTACTCGGCGAGATGCAGCTGTCCCGCAACCACATGGCGATCGCGGTCGACGAGTACGGCGGCACGGCCGGGTTGCTGACCATCGAGGACATCCTGGAGGAGATCGTCGGCGAGATCACCGACGAGTCGGACACCGACGACCGCCCGCCGATCGAGCATCTGGAGGACGGCGCGGTGCGGGTCAGCTCGCGGCTGCCGGTGGAGGATCTCGGCGCGCTGTTCGACGTCGAGCTGGACGATCACGACGTGGAGACCGTCGGCGGGTTGCTGGCCCAGCGGCTCGGCCGGGTGCCGCTGCCCGGGGCGGAGTGTGAGATCGCCGGGTTACGCATGCGGGCCGAGGGCGGCAAGGACAGCCGGGGCCGGGTGCGGATCACCTCGGTCGTCGTGCGCGGCGGCGAGGTTCGCCGGATGGCGCACACCGAGAGTCCCGAACGGGAGAGGAGTGTCGAACATGGCTGACCTGGACGCCGAGGACGCCAAGCTGGTCACCCTGGCCCGGTCCGCCCGCGCCCGCACCGGTGCCCCGGAAGGCGCCGCCGTGCGGGACGCCGACGGACGCACCTACGCCGCCGCCACCGTCGCCCTCCCGTCGCTGCGCCTCACCGCGATGCAGGCCGCCGTCGCCGCCGCCGTCTCCAGCGGCGCCCGCACCCTCGAAGCCGCCGCCGTGGTCACCGAAGAGCCCACTGTGGACTCGGCCTCCCGCGCCGCCGTAGCGGATCTCTCCCCGGACGCCCCCGTCCACCACGCCGATCCCGCGGGCGTTGTACGCGGTTAGCCGCCGAACCTGGCACCCGATCCGTCCGCTCCGAAGCCAGGCAGCAGGCGCTCGGCCTCCGGCCGGCGCCGCGCCGAACCGGTGCCTGGGGCGCCGCGCCGAACCGGTGCCTGGGGCGCCGCGCCGAACCG
>NZ_DASTBH010000014.1:0-4908 GCF_035712165.1 Actinophytocola sp.
CACCGTGGACTTCAGCAGCTCGTTGGCCTCGTCGTAGATGTGCCGCGGCGGGCCGGCGCCCGGTGAGTTGGTCGGGCTGGCCTCGGCGCCGTAGAGCCAGGCGTACCGCGAGGTCAGGTTGATGGCCTTGTGGAAGCTGCCGTTGACATAGATGTTCAGCGTCGAGGTGGTTCCGCCGCCGCCGGGGGAGTCCGGAATGGAGAACCGGGTGACCAGCGTGTTGGTGCTGGCCCTGGTGGTGAACTCGACGAAGGCGCCGGTGGAGTTCAGCGTCACCGCGCGCCGGCCGGACGCCTCGCCGGCCAGGTCGCCGACGGTCCGGTTCGGCCCGATCACGCTGGCACCGCCGCCGGTCGTGCCGTCCTCGGCCTCGTACATGTCGTAGGGCATGTTGGCGCCCCGGCCGACGAACAGCGCCCGGCTGCTGGTGTTGTTGGCCTGCTTGACCGGTAGCTCGTTGGCGTCGGTCGCCAGCACGACGCGAACCGTGTACCGCCCGTTCGCCGCCGTCCAGGTGCCCAGCGTCACCGGAGCCGCGGTGGCGCCGGCCGCGATGACCCCGTTGTGCGCGCCGGTCAACGTACGCACCGCCGTGCCGCCCTGGTCGAGCACCGTGACCGTGATCCCGTGCGCGCCGGACGCCGAGGCGACGCTGCCCTGGTTGCGGATCGCGACCGAGAAGCTCACCGCGTTGCCGGCCGCCGGGTTGCCCGGCGACCAGGTCACCGCCGCGGCCACCAGGTCAGAGCTGGCGACCGGACCGACCACCAGCGGCGTGCCGCCCGTGAAGCTGTTGTTCGCCTCGTTCAGCTCGATGACCGTGTTGTTCTCGTCCACCTTGGCGGTGAGCTGATAGGTCCCGGCATCCCGGGCGCCGATGCTGGTGGACACCGTGCTCTGGGCTCCGGCCGCCAGTGCACCCAGCTGCGCCGTGCCGGCCAGGTTGCTGCCCAGGTAAAGGTTGACGCTGGTGGCGCCGGACCCCGCGGTCCCGCCGTTGCGCACGGTGGCGCTCACCGTGATCTGGTCGGTCTCCACCGGGCTGGCGGGACTCCAGGACAGTGCTGTGACCGTCAGGTCCGGGTTCGGCGCCGGCGTGCCGAACACCTGGAACTCGGCGGCCTGGCCGGCCGGCGCGCCGGAGTTGGCGGTGTAGCGCAGGCGCACCTCCGCCGCGGTGGCCGAGACCGGAATCGTGACGGCGTTGCCGCTCGCCGGGTCGAAAACGTAGGAGGCCGCGCCCGCGATGGTGGTGAACGCCGAGGAACTCTGCTCGCGGCCCTGCACCTCGATGGTCTGGGTGCGCCGGCCCCAGGCCGGATCCGGGTTCAGCCGCACCACCACCGAACTCAGGGCCGCGTTCGCGCCGAGGTTCACGGTGAGCGTGTTCGGGTAGCTGCCCGGCGCGCCCTCCCAGTAGGTGGCCACGTTGTTGTCGTTGGCGTTGGCGGCGACGAAGGTGAACACCGAGGACGACGCCGTGACCGGTTTGCCGAGAGCCAGGTTCGCGCCCGGCGGCTGGGGGTTGCCGCCGGTGCCGTGGACCTCGAACTCGGACAGCTGCCCGGCCGGCCAACCGGTGTTGGCGGTGATCAGCAGCCGGACGTAGCGCACGCTCGCCGGTCCGAAGTCGATCTGCACGGTGCTCGAGGTGGCCGGGTTGAAGGTATAGCCGGCCGAGCCGACCAGGGTGCTGAAGCTGGTGCCGTTGGTGCTGCCCTGCACGGTCAGGGTCTGGGTGCGGGCCGCCCAGTTCGCCACCGGCAGTTTCATGATCACTCGGTTGACCGTGGCGGTCGCGCCGAGGTCGGCCTGGATCCATTGCGGGAAGGCGTTGTTGGCGCTTTCCCAGTAGGAGTTCTGGTTGCCGTCGCCGGCGTTGGCGGCCCCGAACGGACCGTTGGAACTGCTGGCGGTGAGGGTCGCCGGAAGCAGTTCGGCGGCCGCCGGTTGGGTGGACAGGACGAGGGGGAGCAGGGCGATCAGCAGGGTCGCGGGGATGAGCCGCGAGATCAGGCGCTTCATTGCGTTCCTCTCGCAGGGTGAGCGGAAACTTTCAATGATGAGTGAAGTTCTTGCGACGTTGAGTACAAGAGTTACAGACAGTCCGTGTTCTCGTCAACGGGGCCAATCAGCGGCGGCCGCCGTGCCGAACCTGCCTTGAGCCCACTGATCGCCCTGGCTACGGTGGGCGGGATCAGACCTGCGAGGGGACCGACACTGACCGGACGCAACGGGGACAACCAGATCTCGGACGCGGAACTGCGGGCGTGGGCGCCCAACCCGGCCGAGCGGACCGCCGCGCCGCAGGCGAATGCCATGCGGCTACCGGGTTACAGTGACTTCCAGCTGGTCGCCGAGGGCGGCGAGGGGATCGTGTACCGCGCCCGGCAGGACGGCCTTGGCCGGTACGTCGCGGTCAAGGTGATCAACGTCGGTGATCCCGACCGGCTCGCCCGGTTCCGCCGCGAACTGGAGATCACCGTGCGGCTCGGCCGGCAGCACCCGCACATCGTCACGGTGATCGACACCGGCACCGCGCCGAGCGGCCTGCCGTGCATCGTGATGGAGTACTACGACCTCGGCTCCCTGCACGACCGGCTGCGCAACCTCGGTCCGCTGCCCGTGAACGAGGTCGTGGCCGTCGGCATCGCGGTGGCCGACGCGCTCGCTTTCGCCCACACGCAAGGCTTTCTGCACCGCGACGTCAAGCCGCAGAACATCCTGATCCTGCCCACCTCCTACGTGCTGGCCGACTTCGGCATCGCCCGCCTGGCCGACGCCGGCAACACCACGTCGTTGCAGATGGTCAGCTATCGGCACGCCGCGCCGCAGATGATCGACGGCCAGTCGCCCGCCGCCGCCGACGACCTGTGGTCCCTGGGCTCGACCCTGTTCACGCTCCTCGATGGCGCACCCCCGTTCGCCACGGAGAACCCGGACGAGGACACCATGCTGTCCTATTTGGACCGGGTGCGCGGCACGGCTCCCCGCCCCATCCGCCGCGCCGACATTCCCCCGGAACTGAACGCGATCATCACCCGCTGCCTGTCCAAACGCCGCGAAGACCGCTACCCCAACGCGACCGCGCTGCGCGCGGCCCTGTCGGCCATCGACACCACCACCGCCGCCTGGACCCCCTCCCTGCCCGTCGCGGGTACAACGCCGTCTGATCCCGGCCCCACCACCCAAGCCGACTTCGGCCCGTCCTCAGGCGCCCTCCCGGTAACCGATCCGCACCCCGCCGCCGACCTCGGCCCGGCGCTCGGTTCCCTGGCGGTGTCCGATTTCGGCCCAACCCCCGGCTCGGTCGCGGCGTCCGATTTCGGTCCGGCCCCCGGCTCGGTCCCGTTCGCCGACTTCGGCCCCCGCCCCACCCCACCCGCGCCGCCCGCTCCCGACCTCGACTCCGAGCGCACCGCCCTCGGCCCCGGCAGCGACCTCGCCGGCCTCACGGTCCGGCTCCCCGACGACCCCACCTCCGCCCCCGACTTCGGCCCCCGGTCGGGCTTCGACTTCGGTCCCAGCGGCCCGCCGGCGGAAACCGGGTTCCCCGCCTCCTACCCCCCGGCCCCCGCACAACGCCCGACGCCCCTCAAACTCCCGGACCCCGCGCCGCCTCCGCGCCGGCGCCGCCTCCGGATCGCCCTGCTCGCCCTCGCGGCGGTCCTGGTCGGCGGCGCCATCGGCCTCGGCACCACCCTGATCGACCGGCAGCCCGACGCCACCACCGCGGCGCCCCCACCCAGCACGGCCGCCACCGCCGCGTCCGGGTCCGCCACCCCCGGCGGCGACCCCGCGTTCGCCCCCACCCTGGACCGTCTCGAGGATGCGGGCGCCTCGATCGCCCTCACCTGGACCGACCCCACCGCCGGCAAGGCCCAGTTCGTCGTCGTCGACGTCACCGGCAACCGCCCCAACCCGATCGCCACCGTCGTCGCGGGCGTCACCACCCACACGGTCACCGGCCTCGACCCCACCGCCAAGCAATACTGCTTCCAGATCATCGCCATCGGCCTGGCCGACCCCACCACCCAGCGCGGCGCCTCCGCCCGCACCTGCACCACCCGCTAGGGGCAGTGTCATGTCCAGTGCGCGGTTGTATGACTCCATCGGGGCCACCTACACCGTTACGCGGCGCACCGAGCCGCGGATCGCCGGGCAGGTCTGGGCGGCGCTCGGGGATGCGCGGACCGTGTTGAACGTGGGCGCCGGCACCGGTTCCTATGAGCCCGCCGACCGTGACGTTGTCGCAGTGGAACCGTCGGGGGTCATGCGGGCGCAGCGTCCTGCCGGCGCGGCGCCGTGCGTGGCCGCCACGGCGGAGCGCCTTCCGTTCGCCGACCAGTCCTTCGACGCCGCGATGGCCTTTTCCACCGTTCATCATTGGCCCGACCCGGTGGCCGGGCTGCGCGAGATGCAGCGCGTGGCACGCCGCGTGGTGGTGTTCACCTGCGACACCAGTGACCGGAGCTGGCGGCATCGGTTCTGGCTGACGCGTGACTACCTGCCCGAGGTCGCTGCCTCGCGCGTGGGCCTCGCTACCGAGTTGGCTCGCGCGATCGGCGCCCGAATGGAACCAGTGCTCATCCCGTGGGACTGCGCCGACGGCTTCTTCGAGGCCCACTGGCGCCGGCCCGAGGCCTACCTGGACGAGCGTGTCCGGCGCGGAGTGTCGGTGTGGACCGGTGTCGGGGCGGACGCCGAGCAGCGGGCGGTGCGCAGCATCCGGGATGACCTCGCCTCGGGCCGGTGGGCCGAACGCAACCGCGACCTTCTCGACCTCGAAGCAGCGGAGCTCGGCCTTCGCCTGCTCGTCACCTGATCTACCTGGCTCGGCGGATCAGCGGCCGGGGGTCGAGGGGCCAGTGCAGGCGGCGGTACCAGGGGGTGATGCGGCGCAGGGAG
>NZ_DASTBH010000015.1:0-9804 GCF_035712165.1 Actinophytocola sp.
GGCCCGCCGGGCCGGCCCGGCGGCGGCGTCTGCTGGCGCGGCGGAAGCGAGCGCGGGTCGACCGCGGGAAGCTGCTGGGACGACGGCTGATGGTGCCGGGACCGGTGCGAGTTGCGGGGCGGCGGTTGCTGGTCGTCGCGGACCGGGGTCAGTCGGCTACTGCTCTCCGAATTCACCCGGTCGACGATCGAGTAGGCGCCCGTGTCGGAGGGGTCGTCGCGCCGGCGCCTGCGGCGCGGCGCGTTTTCCGGCGGCTCAGCGCCGTACATGGCCAGCAGCTCAGCGACCGTGCGCTGCTGGGTCCCCTCGGGTCCGCCTTCGTGACTCATCGACTCCACCGTGCCTGACGCCGGTCGGATCGTCCAGCGTGCGAGGTCATCGGGCTCCCGCCTCCTGCTTCGAGTTCACGCCAGTGTGATCCTCACCATCCGTCTGGTCCAGCCGTCGCAGAATGACACCCTCTCGTAGCGCCCAAGGGCAAATCTCGAGCTCCTCTCGTGACAGAGCCCTCATCGCGGCCTGCGCCACCAGCGCCCCGGCCACGAGTTGGTGCGACCGGCTCCCACTCACCCCCTCCAGCTCGGCCAGGTCCCCGGCGGACATCCGCGAGATGAACGCGATGAGCTGGCGCAGCCCCGGCTCGGTCAGCACCCGCCGGACCCGGGGACCGGCCGCGGAGGGCGCGGCGCCGGCCAGCCGGGCCAGCGTCCGGAACGTCTTGGAGGTGGCCACCACCCGGTCCGGCTCGCCCAGCTTGCCCAGCTTCTTCGCCACCGGGGCGAGCTGGCCGGTCAGCCACTCCGCGGTCTCGTCGATCTCGTCGCGCTCCGGCGGGTCCGAGGTGAACCGGGTCCTGGTCAACCGCCCGGCGCCGAGCGGAAGCGAGGTGGCGAAGTCCGGGTCCTCGTCGATGCCGGAGGCGATCTCCAGCGAGCCGCCGCCGATGTCCAGCACCAGCAGCCGCCCCGCCGACCAGCCGTACCACCGGCGGGCGGCCAGGAAGGTCAGCCGGGCCTCGTCCTCGCCGGAGAGCACCCGCAGGTCGACGCCGGTCTCGTCGGTCACCCGGGAGAGCACCTCGGCGGCGTTGTCCGCCTCGCGCACCGCGGAGGTGACGAACGCCATCAGGTCCTCGCAGCCGAGCTTCTTGGCCGACGTCGCGGCCGCGGCCACGGTGCGCACCAACTCCTCGGACCCGGCCTTGGACAGGTCGCCGTTCTTGGTGATCCGCTCGGCCAGCCGCAGCACGGACTTCTCCGACCGTGCCGGGATCGGGGCGGCGCCCCGGTGGGCGTCGACCACGAGCAGGTGAACGGTGTTGGAACCGACGTCAAGCACCCCTAGGCGCACAGCCAAACGTTACCTGGGTGGGCGACGCACCGGGTCACGACTCGAATTTGTAGCCCAGCCCGCGCACGGTGACCAGGTACCGGGGCGCCGCCGGATCGGGCTCGATCTTGGACCGCAGCCGCTTCACATGCACGTCGAGGGTCTTGGTGTCACCGACGTAGTCCGCGCCCCACACCCGGTCGATCAGCTGGCCCCGGGTGAGCACCCGGCCGACGTTGCGCAGCAGGTACTCCAGCAGGTCGAACTCCTTGAGAGGTAAGGGGATCTCCGCGCCGTCGACGGTCACCACGTGCCGTTCCACGTCCATCCGGACCGGGCCGGCGGCGAGCACCTGGGGCAGGTCGCCGTCGGCCGCTTCGCCGCCCCGGCGCAGCACCGCGCGCACCCGGGCGATCAGCTCGCGGGCCGAGTACGGCTTGGTGACGTAGTCGTCGGCGCCCAGCTCCAGCCCGACCACCTTGTCGATCTCGCTGTCCCGGGCGGTCACCATGATCACCGGCACGGTCGAGCGCTGGCGCAGCGCCTTGCACACGTCGGTGCCGCTCATGCCGGGCAGCATCAGGTCGAGCAGCACGATGTCCGCGCCGTTGCGGTCGAACTCCTCCAGGGCCTGCTGGCCGGTGGCGGCCACGGCGGCGGTGAACCCCTCCTTGCGCAGCAGAAAGGCGAGCGGATCGGCGAAGGACTCCTCGTCCTCCACGATGAGCACCCTGGTCACTGTCCCGCCTCTCCGGAATTCACTGTTCCGCCTCTCCGGAATTCACTGCTGTCGGTGCGTTCCGGCGCATGGTGCGGTTGTCGGGTTGATGGTGGCTGGGCGCCGTCACGGTCCCCTGAGGTGCGGTGCGCGGGGCCGGGGCGGTCGGGCCGTGCGCCGGGATGCGCAGCGTGAAGGTGGACCCGGTGCCCGGCCGGCTCCACAGCCGCACCTCGCCGCCGTGGTTGGCCGCGACGTGCTTGACGATCGCCAGGCCAAGCCCGGTGCCGCCGGTGGCCCGGGAGCGCGCCCGGTCGATCCGGTAGAAGCGCTCGAAGACCCGCTGCTGCTCCTCCTCGGCGATGCCGATGCCCCGGTCGGTGACCGCGATCTCGACGAAGCCGTCCGTCAGCCTGCGGCTCACCGTGACCGGGCTGCCCGGCGAGCTGTACGCCACCGCGTTCTCCAGCAGGTTGGACAGCGCCGTCACCAGCAGCATGCGGTCGCCGGCCACCAGCAGCCCGCTGTCGGCGTCGGTGGTGACCTCGATGCCGGTCGCCTCCATGGCCGGCGCCGAGCGGCCCATCGCCTCGCGCACCACCGCGTCCACCTCGACGGTGTTCAGCTCCGGCAGGCGTTCGGCGCCCTGCAACCGGGACAGCGCGATCAGCTCGGTGACCAGGGTGCCCAGCCGGTTGGCCTCGTGCAGGATCTTGCCGGTGAACCGGCGCACCGCGGCCGGGTCGTCCGCGGCGCCCAGGACCGCCTCGGCCAGCAGCGCCATCGCCCCGACCGGCGTCTTCAGCTCGTGGCTGACGTTGGCGACGAAGTCCCGCCGGGTCGCCTCCAGCCGGACCGCCTCGGACTCGTCGGCGGCGTCGACGACGGTGAACCCGTCGCCGAGCGGGCGCACCTCGCCGAGCACGGCCTGCGGGTCCCGGCCCTTCGCGGACAACGGCGAGAGGTCGATCTCCACCGGCTCGGCCGTCTCCCGGACCAGTTCGGCGGCCTTGCGGGCACGGGGATCCACCTGGTGGCTGTGCACCAGGCCCAACTCGGCCGCGCGCGGGTTGTGGATCACCACGTCGCCGAACTGGTTGAGCACCGCGATGCCGTTGTGCGAGGAGTGCACCAGCCGCTGGATCAGGCCGGCCACGGTCAGGCCGACCGGACGGCGCTGCGCCACCCGGCGGCGCACCCGGCCGAGCAGAAACCCGGCCACGCCGCCGGCCAGCAGAAGGCTGATCGACAGCGTCAGCCACGCCCCGTCGGTCACGCTCGCATCGTAGGCAGGACTGCGCCCGAAAGGACCAGTCCACAGTGATCAGAGTGGCCGACGCGATACCTGTCCCGCGGTTGTTCTCCGCCCGGTCAGACCGCGTTCACCCGTTCGTGTCCAACTCGCCCAGATCGGCATCGCGGAGCTCGATCCGGCCGGCCGCCAGGTTCTCCTCCAGGTGCCGCACCGAAGAGGTGCCCGGGATGATCAGGATCGCCGGCGACCGGTGCAGCAGCCAGGCCAGCGCGACCTGCCGGGCGGTGGCCCCGTGCCGGGCGGCGACCCGCTCGGCGGCGCCCAGCTCCAGCGGCTGGAAGCCGCCAAGCGGGAAGAACGGCACGAACGCGATGCCCTGACCGGCGCAGGTGTCGACCAGCTCGTCGTCCTGCCGCAGGTTCAGGTTGTAGAGGTTCTGCACGCACGCCACCGGGGCGATCGAGGTGGCCTCGGCGAGCTGCGCGCCGGTCACGTTGCTGATCCCGAGGTGGCGGATCAGGCCCTGCTCGCGCAGCTCCGCCAGCGCCGTGAACGGCTCCGCGAGCGAGCCCTCCCCGGGGGCCATCCCGGTGCTGGGCATGAGCCGCAGGTTCACCACGTCCAGCCGGTCCAGGCCGAGCCGGTCGAGGTTGTCGTGCACGGCCTGGCGCAGCTCCGCCGGCGAGCGGGCGGGCAGCCAGGCGCCGGTGTCGTCCCGCCGGGCGCCGACCTTGGTGACGATCACCAGGTCGTCCGGGTAGGGGTGCAGGGCGGTCCGGATCAGCTCGTTGACCACGTAGGGGCCGTAGTAGTCGGAGGTGTCGATGTGGTTCACGCCCAGCTCGACCGCGCGGCGCAGCACCTCGACCGCGGCGTTCTTGTCGGCCGGCGGCCCGAACACGCCGGGACCGGCCAGTTGCATGGCTCCGTAGCCGATCCGGCCCACCCGCAGGTCACCGCCGAGATCCCAGTGCCCAGTCTCGTTTCCCATGGCGTCCAGCCTGGCCGGTGGCCGCCGGGCCGGTCCGGCGGGTGGCAGCAAGCTGCCAACCTTTGACCATCGCGGGCCGCCGACCGAGAATCGATCTCGATGGAAACCGGGAACGAGCTCGCGGTGATCCGCGGCCACGCCGAGCTGTACGAGCGGACCTGGCACCTGTTCACCTCGGCCAAGACCGAGATCGCCTGTGCCGCCAACGACCTGTTCACCTGGGTGAGCGCCAAGGCGGCCCCGGCGATGCCGGCGGAGCCGCTGCCGGGCTTCTCGGTGCGCAAGCTCTACCGGCCCGCCGTGCTGCTCGACCCGGTGCGCGCCGGCCACGTGCGGCGGTTGGCCGAGCACGGCGCCCGGATCCGGATCACCACCGACGAGATCAACGAGACGATCCTGATCGACCGCCGGGTGGCGATCCTGGCCGGCGACACCGCGCACGGCGAGCGCAGCTTCAGCGTGGTCTGGGCGCCGGACGTGGTGGCCGCGGTCGGCTCGCTGTTCGATGCGGCCTGGCGGGCGGCGACCGACCTGGCCGGCTACGACCGGGAGCTGGCCGAGCTGCGCACCCTGGCGCCGCGGATCCTCGAGCTGCTCGGCTCCGGCTGCAAGGACGAGACCGCCGCGCGGACGCTGACCCTTTCGGTGCGCACCTACCGGCGCCGGGTGGCCGAGCTGATGGCGGCGCTGGGGGCGACCTCCCGGTTCCAGGCCGGCGTCCGGGCGCGGCAGCTAGGCCTGGTCTAACTGATCCGCCTCTCCGGAATTTTGATGCGGTGGTTACGTTCCGGGGAAGGGTGCGGTCGTCGGGTGGATTGTGGCTGGGTGCCGTCACGGTGCCCATGAGGTTGCCGTTGATCGACCCAGACCTCACAGATGATCTATGGAACAGGCTTTAGCGGCCCTGGTTGGCGACGGCGGCCGCGGCTTCGGCGGCGGCGTCCGGGTCGAGGTAGGTGCCGCCCGGCGTGCGCGGCCGCAGGTCCTCGGTCAGCTCGTAGACCAGCGGGATGCCGGTGGGGATGTTCAGCCCGGCGATGGCCTCGTCGGAGATCGCGTCCAGGTGCTTGACCAGGGCGCGCAGCGAGTTGCCGTGCGCGGCGACCAGGGTGGTGCGGCCGGCGCGCAGGTCGGGCACGATCGCGCTGTCCCAGTACGGCATCAGCCGGGCGACCACGTCCTTGAGGCACTCGGTGCGGGGCAGCGCGGCGCCCAGCCCGGCATAACGAGGGTCGGCGTCCTGGCTGAACTCGCTGCCCAGCTCGATCGGCGGCGGCGGCGTGTCGTAGGAGCGGCGCCAGAGCATGAACTGCTCCTCGCCGAACTCCGCCAGGGTCTGCTTCTTGTTCTTGCCCTGCAGGGCGCCGTAGTGCCGCTCGTTCAGCCGCCAGTCGCGGTGCACGTCGATCCAGTGCCGGTCGGCCACGTCCAGGGCGATGTTGGCCGTGTTGATCGCCCGGCGCAGCAACGAGGTGTGCACCACGTCGGGCAGCGTGCCGGACTCGCGGAGCAGTTCGCCCCCGCGCCGGGCCTCGGTCTCGCCCTTCTCGGACAGCGGCACGTCCACCCAGCCGGTGAACAGGTTCTTCGCGTTCCACGTGCTCTCACCGTGTCTGAGCAGCACCAGCGTCCCAAGGCCCATGGGGCACAGCGTGCCAGAAACCGCGTGCCCTGGCCGCGTCGCCCGGCGCTCACCCAATCGAGGGACGGCCGGTAAGCGTGATGACGCACGGTGGGCTTTCGACAGGACTTCGTGACCGAATCGTTACTTACAGAGGGCGATAACGCTCAGCCGGATGACGTGGTGGCCTTGTGTAACTACCCGACTTCTGACAGGTTGACAGCGCTCCCCGAATCAGCTCCCACGCACTCCCTGATTCGGTAGGAGCGAACAAAAAGTGCGGCTCGTCTCCCCTGCCGGGCCGCACCCCGCCGGGAACCCGGGTGCCCCCCGCCAAAGGGATTCCGTTGCGGCGGGCCTGACGCGGGGCGGCTCGAGAACGCGACTCCCCCCTCGCTCGAGCCGCCCCGCGAACCGCCCCCTAAGCCTTCGCCTCCGGCACCGGCGCTCCGGCCGGTCGCGGCCGCCGGCGCCACCATCGGTACAGCAACACCCCCGGAATGCCGAGCACGACCAGGAACGGCAGCAGGGCGCCGATCACCTCCAGCACCACACCCCCGGCGGTCAGAAACGCGTTCCAGCCCCCGGCCAGCGCGGCCAGGAAGCCGCTCTTGTCCTCCGCCGGCGGCGGAGCGGCCTCGCCCCTGGTCACCCGGACCGTCACCCGGGACAGCCCCACTCGGCCGGCCAGCGTCTCCCGGCGCTTCTCCAGCGACTCCAGATCGGCCTCCCGCCGGGTCACCTCGCTCTCGATCCGCACGATCTCGTCCACGGTCTGCGCCCGGGCCAGCAGCGCACGCACCCGCTCGACGCTGGACCGCTGGGTGGTGATCCGGCTCTCCACGTCCACCAGCTGCTCGGTGACGTCCTCGCTGCTCATCGTGCGCGAGCTGATGTTCTCGGCGGGAACGAGCCCGGACAGCTCCGCCACCGCCTTGTCGAACTGGTCGGACGGGATGTGCAGGGTGATCGACGCCGCACTGCCCCGGACCTCCTCCTGACCGGCGAAGCCGCCCCGGTTGATCGCCACCTCCCGGGCCCGGGTGGCCACCCCGGCCACGTCCGGCGACACCAGCTCCAGCTCCGCCGTCCGGATCAGCTTGCGGTCCACCCCCGGCTGGCTGACCTGCTGTTGCTGCTGTGGCTGTGGCGCGGAACCGTCCGCCTTGGCCGGCGGGTTCGCCGCGTTGGCCTGCTCGGGCGCCGCGGGCGCCACCGCGTCCGCCGCCGAACCCCCGCTGCTCGCGGTCGTCTCCGGGTCCGCGCTGCAGCCCGCCAGCACACCCCCGGCCAGTAACAGCCCGGCCAGGCCCACCCACCGTCGTGTGTTCATCCGTCCTCCAGGTGCCGATCTGATGTCAGGCAGACGGAGGAAGCCCGGGCCGCGGTTGGCCCGAAGCCGTCACGAGTCGGACTCGGCTCGGCTCAGTCGTCGTGATCTTCGATGAGGTGGGCGAACGCGGCGAGGTTGGCCAGTGACTCGCCGCGATCGGTGCGCCAGGCCCACTCCCGCCGGATCGAGCCGGCGAACCCGAGCTCCAGCAGGGTGTTGAAGTCGCCGTCGGCCGCTTCCAGCACCTGACCGAGCAGCCGGTCCAGCTCGTCGGCGCTGACCCGGTCCAGTCCGACCCGGCCGATCAGGTAGATGTCGCCCATCTTGTCCAGGGTGTAGCCCACCCCGTAGAGCTTCGCGTTGCGGCGCAACAGGAACCGGTAGACCTCCGCATGCGCCTCGTCCGGCCGCCGGCACACGAACGCCTCCACCAGCAGGCCGTGCCGGCCCACGATCAGCCAGCAGTTGGTCTGCAGCTTCTTCGTGCCCGGCAGCGTGACGAAGAACCGGCCCGGCGCCGGGTTCTGGTAGGCCAGCTCCCGTTCGTCCAAAGTGGACCGGATGAGCTCGGAGACCTCGGTCACACCGCCACCTCGGTGCCCAGCAGCGCGCGGCGGAAGGCGAGCGAGGCCTCGGCGTACTCCCTCAGCAGCGTGTCGGTGGTGCGGTCCCAGGAGAACAGGGCCGCGTGCGTCACCGCGCCGCCGGCCAGCCGGCCCGCGACCTCCGGCCGCAGCACGGTTTCCAGCGCGTGGGCCCACGCCGCCGGCTCGTGCCCGGTCACCAGCAGGCCGGACCGGCCATCCGCGACCGCCACCCGCAGCCCGCCGACCGCGGCCGCCACCACCGGCGTGCCGCAGGCCTGCGCCTCCAGCGCCACCAGGCCGAACGACTCGTTGTGGCTGGGCACCGCGACCACGTCGGCCGCGCGGTACACGCCGGCCAGCGCCCGGGCCGGCTGCGGCGGCAGGAACCGCGTCAGCTCGGCGATACCCAGCTCCGCCGCGAGATCCCGCAGCGCGGCCGGGGCGTCCAGGCCGGTGCCGGACGGCCCGCCGGCCACCAGCACCACCAGCCGCTCGCGCGGCACCGCCCCGCGGCGCAGCAGTTCCGCAGCCGCGCGCAGCAGCACGTCCGGTGCCTTCAGCGGCTGGATCCGGCCGACGAAGGCCAGCACCACCGCGTCCCCCGGCAGGCCGAGCGCGGCCCGCGCGGCGGCCCGGTCACCGGGCCGGAACAGCTCCAGGTCCACCCCGGGCGGCACGGCGCG
Organism: Actinophytocola sp.; assembly: GCF_035712165.1. Classification (GTDB taxonomy): domain Bacteria; phylum Actinomycetota; class Actinomycetes; order Mycobacteriales; family Pseudonocardiaceae; genus DASYTH01. The sequence continues at coordinate 8,518 of NZ_DASTBH010000015.1, forward strand.
CACCCTGTCCGGCGCCGCGTCGTAGAGCCGCACCAGGTCGGCGGCCTCGACCGGGGTGTTGGCCACCAGCCGGTCCGCCTCGTCCACCACCTGCTGCTCGCCGATCACCCGGGTGCGCGGCTCGGGGGTGTCCCCGGCGGCGAGCGCGGCGTTCTTCACCTTGGCCAGGGTGTGCGCGGTGTGCACGAGTGGCACCCCCCAGCGCTCCCGGGCGAGCCACCCCACCTGCCCGGACAGCCAGTAGTGCGAGTGCACCAGGTCGTAGTAGCCGGGCTCGTGCCGGGCCTCGGCGCGCAGCACGCCCGCGGTGAACGCGCACAGCTGGGCGGGTAGCTCGTGCCGGCCGAGACCCTCGTACGGGCCCGCGTGCACGTGCCGGACCAGCACCCCGGGCGCCAGTTCCGCCACCGGCGGCTGGTCGGAGGACGTGGCCCGGGTGAACACCTCGACGGCGACACCGCGCCGGGCCATCCGGGTGGCGGTCTGGGTGATGTAGACGTTCATCCCGCCCGCATCGCCGGTGCCCGGCTGGTCGAGCGGGGAGGTGTGCACGGACAGCACCGCGACCCGGCGCGGCCGGTGCAGCCGCACCACATCGTCGGGGCTCACGTCGTCGTCCTCCCACAGCGCTCCACCAGCTCGCGCAGCGCCCGGTTGAACTCGTCGGGCCGCTCCGCGAACGGCACATGTCCCACTGCCTGGAACCAACGCAGGGACGCGCCCGGAATCTTCCCCGCCGCGTACTCGGCGGCGCCGGATGCGACCACCGCGTCGGCCGTGCCGTGCAGCACCAGGGTGGGTACGGTCACGGCGCCGAGCACGTCGGCGCTGCCCAGACTGCGCCGGAACATCGCGCGCCGCACCCGGGGCGGCACCAGCAGGAACTCGCCCAGCCTGCGCTGCACCAGATCGCCCGGGTCCGGCTCGGCGGTCAGGCCGGCGGCCAGCCGGGTCAGCGCCGGCACGGCGACGGCCGGGTCCTCGGACAGGAAGTCCCGGACGCCCTCGGCCATCAGCGGGCCGAGCGCCCCGCCCGGATGACCGGCGCCGATCTCGGTGACCGCGCCGGCCAGCACCAGGCCCGCCACCCGGGACTGGCCGCACACCCGCAGGTAGTCGGTGATCACCAGGCCGCCGTAGGACGAGCCGACCAGCACCGCAGGCGCCGCGGCCAACTCCAGCACCGCGGCCAGGTCGGCCGCCCAGACCTCGGGGTCGTCATAACCGTCCGCGCTCACCTCGGACGCGCCGTGCCCGCGCAGGTCCACCGCGAGCAACCGGAACCGG
>NZ_DASTBH010000016.1:0-14286 GCF_035712165.1 Actinophytocola sp.
CGCGGGTTCATCTGGCAGAACGGCCGGATGCGCGACCTCGGCGTCGGCGGATACACCCAACCCCTCGACATCAACAACCGAGGTCAGGTGGTCGGCTGGTCCGGCCGCGGCGTCGATGGCCCTCAGCACGCATTCCTGTGGCAGCGCGGTACGGTGACGTGGCTGACGACCGGCATGGGGAGCCGGGCCACCGCCATCAACGACCGCGGCCAGATCGCCGGTGGCGTCACCGACTGGACAAGCGAGCCGATGAACCGCGCGGTGCGCTGGTACCGCGGCAACATGACTTACCTCGGCTCGTTGCCGGGCGGCAATGCCAGCACCGCGGTCGCGATCAATGAGCACGGAACGATCCTGGGCACCGGCAACGTCGCGCCGTACTCGGTCGAGGAGCACGCGTTCCTCTACTCGCGCGCCACCATTCGGGACCTCACCCCGGCCGGCGTCCCCACCGAGGCGGCCTACGGCGTGCAGGACATCAACAACCACGGTCAGTTGTTGATCGGCTTGGCGATCTACATCCCGGTACGGCACCGGTAGCGATCGGAGCAGACCGTTCAAACACAGAGGCGAACCGCCCAACTGCCGGGGCGGTTCGCTGGTGCTGGGGCACCGCCGTGGTCGCGGTGTCGGCGGCTGGAGCTGCCGTTCGTCCACGGCGCGGCGGAGATGCCGCGCCGCGAGCGGCCGCTGATCTACGAAAGGGCGAAGACGGCCGCGAGCACAACGCGCTGACCAGGGCCTGACCGAGCTCGGCTACCGGCTAACGGGAAAGGTCCCAACACTGCCGTTTCAACGTGATCTGCTCGGACACGCCCGCGCCATGAGTGAATTGCGCCGTCACTCGACCGTAGCGTCGCCCACCTGGGTCGTACGGCCCTACGCCCGGCTGAACCGGCGCGATTGGGTTGCGGTACGGGTCCGGCTCGGCTGGTATGGACGCCGTCGACGAAAGGGGCTCATCATGGCCGACAGAGAAAGACGGACACGCATCAACCGTGGCGGCGCGGGCGACGCCGTCTACGGCCTGGGTCTGATCGGCGCGCTGGTCTATTACATCCAGGCCGCGGACGACTTCTGGTCGGGTGTCCTCGGTGTCCTCAAGGCCCTCGTATGGCCCGCGTTCCTCGTCTACGAGCTGTTGAAGTCCGTCGCGGCGTAACGGATCCGGCTCGCTATCGCGGCGCACAGAGATCTCCTCGACGAGGCCGGCGGCGGCCGCGCACGTGCTCCCGAAGATCCCGTCCAGCGGGGTCGGATGACCCTGAGTGCCCGCTACCGCGCGGGCTAGAGTCCCACGTGCCGGCGGCAATGGAGGTGCGTTGCCATGACACATCCAGTGGTGCACTGGGAGATCGGCGGCCGGGACGCGGAGCGCCTTCGCGCGTTCTACGCCGACCTGTTTGGCTGGAAGATCGATGCGCAGAGCCCCGAGTACGGCTTGGTCGAGACCGGCGACGGCCTCGGCGGCGGCATCATGCGAACGCCGGAGCGGGTGCCGCCGTACGTGACCATCTACGTCCAGGTCCCCGATTTGGACGCCGCCCTGCTGCGTGCCACCGAGCTGGGCGGCAAGCAGGTCAAGGGCCCGACCCCAATCGAGAACGTGGGCGACTTCGCCCTGTTCGAGGATCCCGAGGGCAACGTGATCGGGCTGCTGGCCACGGGTATGGCGCCCGCTCAGCAGGCAGCAAGGTAGATGCAATGAATGGGTCGGCGTCGGCGTCGGCGACGCGTACGCGCGGAAACGCGCGTGGCGGCACAATGTCGCCACCAGCCAGCGCCGAGCCTCGGCAGGCACCGTCCGGCGAGTCCTCTCTCGAATCAGCCGCCGCCTAGCCGGACGTGCGCGCCAAGAGGCCTGGCAAGGCCGCGTCACCCACGTTCGCCCACCGCGCCCGCGAGGACGACCGGATCGCCGTCCTCGCGGGCGTACTTGATCGGCAGTGTGACCGATCGTCCAGTGCGCCGGGCCGCCGACCTAGGAATGCGAATGCAAGGACTCAGGCCGCGCAGCACCGAGCGTCGGCCCGGTCGACCGCCAGTCCTCGTACCACAATCGCGTCCTTTCATGGTCACCTCCGGAGAGCCGTCGGCTCTACCGTGCCGCGCAGCCCACCGGCGCGACAGGGCCGCGCGGCCCTGAGCAGAGGGCCGGCAGAAAAGGCGTCGGGCGGACGTTCGGCCGCTGGCTCGCTTCCGGGGCGGGCCCGCACCGGCGGGGCGACGACAGCGGCCGCGGCGCTGGCGGACTGCCCGCTGCTCAGCCGGACGACCACGTCAGTACGGCCGCGCGGGACCTTCGGCCCTGGCTCGTCAGCCGGCACGGGGCCAGCCTGAAGGTGAAGGGGGACGGACGCTATGACGCCGATCCGCTCGTGGCTGAGCGACCAGACCTGGATGGTACTGGCGCTGCTGCTCCTGACCGGCACGCTCCTGTGGCTGGTTGGGACCTGGCTGTGGCGCGCGCATCGCGAACCGACGGCCCGGAATGGTTGGCGGAACCGTTGACGCGTGCGCCACCCACGGCGTGTGGCGACCGCTGGCCGCCACGCCGACCGCGCGACCTACCGTTGTCGCGTGGTCGCCCGACCGGCTTCCCCGCACCCGCCCGGCCGTTGGAGGGAAACACGTGGATCGCCCTCGGGTCACCGTGCACAACACCGTCAGTCTCGACGGCCGGGTGACCGGGTTCCCGGTCGACCTGGGCTTGCACTACGAGATCGCCGGCAGCGTCCCGCACGACGCGGTCCTCACCGGCAGTGGCACGCTGTTGGCCGCCGCCCGCGCCGAGGGTGTCGACCTGTCCGGCGAGGACCCCGACGAGCGGGTGCCCGAGGCGGCGGCCGACAACGCGCGACCGTGGCTGGTGGTGGTGGACAGCCGCGGTCTGCTGACCCGGCTGGCATGGCTGCGCGGGCAGCCGTACTGGCGTGACGTGCTCGTCCTGTGTAGCCAGGCCACACCCGTCGACCATGTGGACCGGCTACGCCGGCATCGCGTCGAGCACATGGTGGTCGGCAACGACCGGGTCGACCTGCCTGCCGCGCTTGGCGCGCTCGCCGACCGGTATCACGTGACGGCGGTGCGGGTCGACGCCGGCGGTGCCCTCAACGGACAACTGCTGGCGGCCGGTCTGGTCGACGAGATCGACCTCATCGTCGCGCCGCATCTGGCTGGCGCCGGCGAAGCCGGCTCGGTCCATCTGGTCGACGGTGTGGCCGGCCCCCGGGGCCACCTGACCCTCGTCGAGGTGCGGCAGTTGCGCGACAGCCACCTGCGGCTGCGGTACACCGTCGCCCGACCGTGACGGCCGCGCACCGCTGCCGCCGGTCAGCCGTGGCCGTGTCGACCGTGCGGGTCGGCGTGCAGCGCCTGGTAGATGTGGTTGGTGTAGACCTGGAAGCCGAGTATCGCCTGCACGTATGCGCGGGCCGCGGTCACCGAGGCGTCCTTGCCCGCGGCGAGGCCGGCCACCTGGTCGATCCGGTGGGCCAGTTCGGTGTGCAGGTCGGCGGCCAGCAACCGGTAGACGTCCTCCACGTCGCCGGATTCGATGGCCTTCTCGGCCAGCGGGATGACCGGGCCGACGTCCAGCCCGGCAGGTTTGAGGCCGGTGTACGGGGCGTGCTCACCGGCGCGGTGCAGCCGGACCACGGTCTCGTAGAACCACCGCCGGGCCACGTCCGCGGCTGGACCGTCCGCGGTGTGCAGGGGCAGGACCCGGGCGAACGCGTCACGGATCTCGTCCTCGCGTTCGGCGGGCACGTACGGCAGGATCACGTCGACGTCGGCGGCGGTCAGCGCGCCGCGGGCGGCGGTCACGACCGGGCCGTCAAGGGAGTCGCAGTGCGGAGGCATCGTTCCCACTCCTTTGGTGTCTTCAGACCGGGTGTTACGCAGGGGTGTTGGGCATGGTCGTGTTCACCGCCGGGTGGATCGGCGCCGGGACCAGGTGCCGCTGTAGGAAATCCACCTCGTGGGTCGCCATCCGGTCGAACACCTCGCCCAGGTACGCGCCGAAATGACCGCCCGGATAGCGGCGCAGCTCCCCGCGGGGCGCCTGCTCGGCCACGGCCGCCCGCGCTCCGGGCGCGGCACGTCGCGGTGGAGCGGTCCGCGGTGCGACGTTCATGCCTGGTACGCCAGGTTGATCATCATGCCGGTCTCGGCGTGGTAGACGTTGTGGCAATGCGTCATCCACTGGCCGGGGTTGCTCGCCTCGAGGTCGACGGAGACAGTCTGGTGCGGGGTGACGATAACCGTGTCCTTGCGGGCGCCGGCGGTGCCGTTGGCCCCGGTGACGGCGAAGGTGTGGCCGTGTACGTGCATCGGGTGGAACATCGTGGTGCGGTTGACGAATCGCAGCCGAACCCGTTCGCCGTGGCGCACATACAGCGGTTTGGAGTCGCGGAAGGTCGCGCCGTTGATGGTCCACCGGTAGGGCATCATGCCGCCGCCAAGCACGAGCCGGTGGGTGCGGTCCGGTGCGCGGTCGGTCAGGCGTACCGGGTCGGCGGCGCGCAGAGCGGCGGTGTTGAGAACCCGCCGGTCCAGTTGGCCCGGTCGGACCGTGCCTGCGGACAGGCCACCGGCGCCGGTGCGCACCACGGCCAGGCCCTGCCCCGCCTTACCTTCGGCCACGGCGACCAGCGGAAACACGCCATCGGCGAGCGTCACGGTAACGTCGGCCCTCTCCCCCATGGCCAGCAGCAGCGCGTCGGTGCCGGTCGGTACGACCGGGAAGCCGTCGGCGTGGGTGACGGTGAGCCGGTGGCCGGCGAGTGCGACCCGGAAGGCGGTGTCGGAAGCGGCGTTGACCAGCCGGACCCGGACCCGCTGGCCCGGCTTGCCGGCCAGGGTGACCGGCGCGGCCGGTATCCGCCCGTTGATCAGATAGTGCGGGTATACGACGTCGCCGGCACCGCCGAGCAGCGGCGAAGTCATGGTCTCCATGCCACCCATGGGCATGCCACCCTCGCCCATGCCGGCACCTCCGTGCATGCCGCCCATGTCGTGGCCCATTCCGCCGTCGCCGTGCATGCCGCCCATCGACGCGAGGGAAGCGAGCACCTGCTCGGGGGTGCGGCCGGTGCCGTCGACCCAGTCGTCCAGGACCACGATCCATTCGGCGTCGTAACCGCCCGGCTCGGCCGGATCGTCGACGATCAGCACGCCGTACAGGGCACGGTCGAGCTGCACCCCGGAGTGCGGATGGTAGAAGTACGTGCCCGGATCGGGGGCGGTGAACTCGTAGGTGTGCCGGCCGCCAGACGGGATCGGCGGCTGTGTCACGCCGGGCACGCCGTCCATGTCGTTTCGCAGGGCGAGACCGTGCCAGTGCACGCTGGTGTCGGTCGGGAGCCGGTTGACCACCTGCACGCGAAGCAGGTCACCGGCGCGGACGCGGATCATCGGCCCCGGCGCTGTGTCGTCGTATCCCCACGTGCTGGCGACCGGGCCGCCGAGGTCGATGCTCACCGGCCGCGGGGTCAGCGTGGCGGTGACCGTGCCGGCGCTGGCCCGTCGTCTGGCGGCCTCGACCCGGCCGACCACGTCGGCATCCGGAGCGACCAGTGGCGGGTCGGGTGCCAGCAGGCCGTTGGCCCAGGCGGCGGCGCCCGCGGAGCCGGCCAGGCCGACCACTCCGGCGGTGCCGGCGAGCAGCCGCCTGCGGGTGATGACCGGTGACATCGGCGTTCCCTTCCAACAGCGGTCGTGATTGCAGCGTGGCCGGGCCCGTACGCCGGTGCCAAGGGCGGCGGGGCTTTCTTCAGCGAACCTTCATGGTTGGCGCCGGGCGTTTCGATGACACGCGCACCGGCCGGGCAGGATGGACGCCATGAGTACCCGTGTGCTGGTCGTCGACGACGAGCAGAGCCTGGCCAAGGTGGTGGCCAGCTATCTGGAACGCGACGGCCACGAGGCCATCTGCGTATTCGACGGCCCCGCCGCCGTGGACGCCGCCCGCGCGCACCGACCGGACGTGGTGGTGCTCGACCTCGGCCTACCCGGACTCGACGGCATCGAGGTATGCCGGCAACTGCGCACCTTCACGGACTGCTACGTCGTCATGCTCACCGCCCGCGCCGACGAAATCGACAAGCTCGTCGGCCTGGGGGTCGGTGCGGACGACTACCTCACCAAGCCGTTCAGCCCGCGGGAACTGGTCGCCCGCGTGCGGGTGATGCTGCGCCGACCCCGTGCAAGCACCGCGGGCACCCCGGCGGCGGAGGAGCCACCCCGCACCTTCGGCGCGTTGTCGATCGACGTCGCCGCCCGGGAGGTCAGTGTCGGCGCCAGACCCGTCGACCTCACCCGCACCGAGTTCGACCTGCTCGCCGCCCTGTCCGCCCGGCCGCGGGTGGCGTTCAGTCGCCGGACGCTCATCGAGGCCGTGTGGGGCGACGGATGGGTCGGCGACGAGCACCTCGTCGACGTTCACATCGGGCATCTGCGCCGCAAGCTGGGCGACGACCCGGCCGCGCCCCGGTTCATCCGCACCGTGCGCGGCGTGGGCTACCGGATGGGTGACGGCTGATGCCGAAGCTGCGGCTGGGCCTGGCCGGCCGGCTGTTCGTCGCGCAGACCTTCGTCGTGCTCGCCGGCTCGCTCACCCTCGGACTGGTCGCCGCCGCCGTCGGCCCGGCGATCTTCCGCGACCATCTCGGTCAGATTCCCGGACAGGTCGACGCCGAGGCGTTCCGGCACGTCGAGGAGGCGTATGCCTCGGCCAGCGCGGTGTCCCTTGCCGTGGCGCTGATCGCCGCCCTGACCACCGCGCTGGCGGTAAGCGCCTACGTCGCCCGCCGGGTGGCGCACCCGGTGGGGCATCTCGCCGCCGCGGCGGCGGACATCGCCGACGGGCACTACGCCACCCGGGTGGCCACGCCCGGCCTCGGCGACGAGTTCGACACCGTGGTCGCTGCGTTCAACACGATGGCGGGCCGACTGGCCGAAGTGGAGGCCACCCGTCGCCGGCTGCTCGCGGACCTCGGTCACGAACTGCGCACGCCCGTGGCCACGATCGAGGCGTACGTCGACGCCGCCGAGGACGGCGTGCTCGTACGCGACGAGGACACTTGGGCGGTGTTGCGCGCCCAGACCGGGCGGCTGCGCCGGCTCGCGGAAGACATCGCCGCGGTTTCCCGGGCCGAGGAACACCAACTCGACCTGCATCCGCGCCGCGTCGCCGTGGCCGACCTGGTCAGGTCCGCTGTGGCGGCGGCCCGCCAACGGTACGCGGAAAAGGGCGTCGTCCTCGCCGAGTCGGTCGCCGCCGACCTTCCCGACGTCCACGCCGACGACGAACGCCTCGACCAGGTGTTGGGCAACCTGCTCGACAACGCGCTGCGCCACACGCCACCCGGCGGAACCGTCACCCTCACTGCCGAACGAGACCCCGCCGGAGTCCGGATCTCGGTCATCGATAACGGCGAAGGCATCGCCGCCGAGCACCTGCCGCACATCTTCGAACGCTTCTACCGTGCCGACGCCGCCCGCGACCGCACCCGCGGCGGATCCGGCATCGGGCTGGCCATCGTGCGCGCCATCGTCGCTGAGCACAACGGTCGGGTCACCGCCACCAGCGACGGTTCCGGACGGGGCGCCACCTTCACCGTAACGCTTCCCGCCGCGCCACGCCGCTGACGCGTACTCGGGCGGGAGTTCCACGCCTTTGTCCGCGCGGGTCGATACACGCCATGGCCGAGCCTGACCGGTGGCGTGTTCGTCATGCTGTTTCTCAGAAGCATTCCTGAAGAGACGGTAAAGGTATCGTGAAGCAATTCTGAAATTGACGGCACTTGCCTGGAGCCGCAGCCAACGGCATATCGTTTGGGTCTTAGGTCCCTACGCTCCAGTTCGTTCACGGCGTACTCGTTGACGCGAATCGTCGACGAATGGGGGGAACCGTGATAACGAACTCGTCCGCGGTCGTGGTTGAAGACCTACCGGGCGTCGGGTCGCCCGAGGATTTCTACGCCGCACTGACAGCTCGCAACGCGGGCCTGATCGGGGAACGCGAGCAGGACTTGCTGCGCCGGGCGACAATCCTGGTCGCCGGGTGCGGGTCGATCGGCGGTGCGGTCGTCGAGCCGCTGGTGCGACTGGGCGCCGAACGCCTGGTATTGGCCGAACCGGACGCTTACGAGCTGTCCAACCTCAACCGACAGCATGCCGCCGCCGGTGACGTCGGCCGCAACAAGGCACTGGTGTTGGCGGAGGCCGCCCGTGCGGTCAACCCGTACGTGCGGGTGGAGGTCGACGAACGCGGCGTCGTGGCGGCCAACGTAGCCGAGCGGGTGTCGGAGGCATCGCTGATCTTCGACGGCGTCGATGTCACTACCGCGCAGGCGTTGGCGTGCAAGTACGCCCTACATGTCACCGCCCGGGAGGTAGGCGTGCCGGTGGTGTGTGGCTACGACATCGCCGGGGTGCAACTCGTCCTCGTCTACGACTACCGGGTACGGTCGCTGCCGGTTCTCGGCGGGCGGCTTTCCGGGCAACCGGTCGACGGTCTGGACCCGCTGCGCTTCCTGGCCCGGGTGGTGCCGCTGCGGGCGCTACCGGTGGAAATCTTTCCGGTGCTGCGCCGGCAACTCGCCGACGGCGCCGAACCATTTCCTCAGCTCGTGTACAGCGCGCAACTGTTCGGCGCGATAGCGGCCCGGGTCGGATTGGATCTGCTGGCGGGCCGGGCGGTGCGCAAGCGAATCCTGGTCGACGCCCACCGGCTGCCTCGGCCGGTGTCCGCGCGGTGCCGGGTGGCCCTGGCACGGTGGGTGGAGCTTGCCCGGATGGGCCGTACCGCCCTGCGCTACCGGCACGGCGCGCCGGCCCCGGCGACGCCTGGTGGACGGGGTACGTCATGACCGCCGTCGTCGAGCACCAGCGCGCCTGGACCGCGGTGCCGGTAGACGGTTCCGAAAAGTCATACGTCCAAGGCGTTCTGGGCGCCGGGGCGGCGGTACGCCTGCCGTCTCTGCTGCGGACGCCGTGGCGGAAAGGGCTACTTCACCGGCGCGAACGGCACGGCATAGCGGTGGTCGCGGCGCCCACCACCGGCCTGCGCGACGGCGACGTGGAGGCATTGCTGCGCTTCAGATTCGCGCAGTACCTCGACATCGGTTTCATCGACCCACATCTGGCCTACAGCGAAGGAATGAGCGGCGAGCCCGCGTCGGTCGTCGCCGCGAACGACCTGCACCTGGTCGCCGGCGTGCCAGCCACCGGTGAGATTCTCTGTTATGCGGTGTTGGAACAGCCGCCGGCCGCCCCGGACGGAACCCGGCTGCGCACCGCGCGACGCCCGCTGTTCCCGGTCGAAATGGTGCATGGCGCCGGGCTGTACAACCGGTTGCCGATACTGCCCGACCTGCCCGTGCGGAAGGTTCGTGAACTGGGCCGGTTCGTCAAGAACCAGCGACCGACGGCCCCCCGGGAACTGTGTATCCGGGCGGTGGTCGAACTCGCTGCCGCGGTGCTGCAGGTCGTCGCGGGACCGCTGCGGTTCGAGGTCGACGCCGTAGTCGGAGACCTGGAGGAACACGTGGCCAAGCAGAACCTGGACTTCTTCCACGTCCCATCGGTGGTACTGCACGGCAGTGTGCCGTACCTACCCAGCGCCTCCTACCTTGCCCCTCGCTATGTGCGGCACGCGGTACACCCGTTCGCCTGCCTCACCGGTGAACTCGCCTGCGTGCTGCCCCGACTAGCCGCCGTGGAGGCCGCGCTGAACCTGCCTGGCAAGCTGGCCCTGCTCGCGCTGTTGCGCCTCCAGCGACGCACCGCGGCGCCCGCGCCGAGCATGCTCCGCCCCGACCCGGCGCCCACCGCGCTGGACCAACTGGCCCTCGACCAAGCGGACACCACGATGCCGCAGCGGGCCAGCCTGTTGCGGCAGGCCGAATGGCTGCGCCGTTGCGAGGTGTTCGCCCCGCTGTCGGTGGCCGAGGCGGCGATGTTGTGCACCCTGATGGAACCGGTACATGTGCCGGCGGGCCAGCCACTGCTGCGGCAGGGTGAGCCCGGCGACGGCTGGTACCTCATCGAGTCCGGCCAGGCCCGGATCGAATACGCCGACCGCAAGGACACGCCGATGCCGGCGGGAATGCTGGAGCCGGGCCAATGCTGCGGGCACTTGGCTGTACTGACCGACAGCGACCACCACGCCAGCGTGGTGGCGGCCACCGACATGACCGTGCTGCGGCTGAGCCGGCAGGCGCACGACACGTACCTGGCTGGACTACCCGACGTCGGTGACCGGCTGACCCGGCACGCGCTGCGGCAATGGACTGAGCTCAATCGACTTCGCCAGCAAGCAGCCGCGTTGACCACGGCGTGCGGCTGTGGAAACGGCTGCGGCTGCGGCGCACCCGCCGCAGGAGAGGAGACACCATCATGACCGGCTCGTACGCCGATGAGTGGCGGGTCGCCGCAGACGACTTCCCCGCGCACGGCGGACCGGCGGAGAAACTACGGTTCCTCGCCCGGTATGCCTTGCTGGCGCCCTCTGGGCACAATGGACAACCGTGGCGGTTCCACCTGGCCGGCGACGTGCTGCAGATTCGCGCCGACCACACCCGTGCGCTGCCGACCATCGACCCGCACGACCGGGAGCTGCTAATCGCTTGTGCAGCGGCCCTCCACCACGCCCAGGTCGCGGTGCGCCACTTCGGCTACCAGCCCGTGATCGCGATCCTGCCCGAGTCCGCCGACGCCGACCTGGTCGCCACACTCCGGATCGGCCCGCCGGTCGGGCGACCGCCCGCCGGACTGTTCGCCGCCGTCACTACCCGGCACTGCAATCGCGGCCCGTACCGGAAGCAGCCGCTGTCGATGGCGCAACTGGAGCGACTGCGCGCCGCCGCCGTCGCCGAGGGCTGCTGGCTGGCCGTTATCACGGACCGGTCCACGAAGGCCGCCGCCGCGGACCTGATCGCCGCCGGCGATCGGATCAAGTGGCGCGACCCGGAGTTCCGCAATGAGCTCGCCGAGCGGCTCATTCCCAACCGCGGCCGGCGCCGTGACGGCATGCCCGGCTACGCCTTCGGGATACCGGGACCCGCCGCCCGCCTGGCCCCGACGGTGGTACGCCGCCTCGACCTCGGTTCGCTACGCGCGCACACCGACCGCGCCGCTGCCAACGCCAGCCCGGCACTACTGGTGATCGGCACCGACCGCGACGACCCGCCCGCCTGGATCGCTGCCGGCCAGGCCATGTCCCACGTCCTGCTTAGCGCCACCGCCGAGGGCTTGGCGACCGCCTTCCTCAGCCAGGCGATCGAGGTGCCCGAACTACGCCCGCGGCTGGCCGCACTGCTCGAGCACCGCGGCCAACCGCAGATCCTGCTCCGTGTCGGTCACCCACGCCGCCGCCCCCGGCTCGCACCGCGCCGCCCAATCGACGAGGTCCTCACCAGTACCGGCCCGGCCGGTGACGGGAACGCCGCGACGACACCGAGGAGACCGTCATGATCACCGACCAGGTGACCGGCCACTACCAGCCACAACCAAAAGTGACATTGGCGCCGCCGCGCGCCTGGATGGCCGTCGTGGTACTCAGCGTCAGCCTGTTGATGATCGGCCTGGACAACACCATTCTCAACGTCACCCTGCCCACCCTGCAACGCGACCTGTCAGCGACGTCGGCACAGTTGCAGTGGATCGTGGACGCCTATCTTCTCGTCTTCGCCGGTCTGCTGCTGACCGCCGGCAACCTCGGCGACCGCTGGGGTCGTCGGCGGGTATTGCAGGCCGGGCTGGTCGTGTTCGGCCTCGGCTCTGCGCTCGCGTCGCTGTCGGACACCCCGACGCAGCTCATCGTCAGCCGCGGTCTGATGGGCGTGGGCGCGGCGATGATCATGCCATCGACACTGTCCATCATCACGAACATCTTCACCGGGCCGCGGCGGGCCAAGGCCATCGCGATCTGGACCGCCGTGGCGGGCCTGGGCATCGCCCTCGGCCCAGTCACTGGAGGGTGGCTGCTGGAACGGTTCTGGTGGGGTTCGATCTTTCTGGTCAACGTCCCCATCGCGGCCCTGACCATGGCTGCCGGAGCGGTGCTGGTGCCTGAGTCGCGCGACCCGGCCGCCGGACCCCCAGACCCGATCGGTGTGATCCTGTCCATCACCGGGCTGCTCAGCCTGGTGTACGGGGTGATCGAGGCGCCATCGCGGGGCTGGACGGACCCGGTCACGCTTACCGCGTTCGCCGCGGCCGTGCTGATCCTCGGCGCATTCGGATGGTGGGAACTACGAACGCCCCACCCGATGCTGCAGATCCGGCTGTTTCGTAACCGTCGCTTCAGCGTCGCCAGCACCGCCATCGCGCTGGCCTTCTTCGCCCTGTTCGGCGCCCTGTTCTTCCTCACCCAGTACCTGCAACTGGTCCTGGGCTACTCCGCACTCGGCGCCGGCGCGCGAACCGTGCCGGTCGCCGCGGGGCTCATCGTCGGCGCGGGCATCAGCGCGCCACTGACGGCACGGGCCGGCACGAAGCTCGCCGTGACGCTGGGGATGGTCCTGGCCGCCGCGGGTCTGGGTGTTCTCACCCAGGTCACCGCCACCAGCGGTTACCCCCCGGTCCTGACCGCGCTGATCCTGGCCGGGACGGGCATCGGTATCGCCATGGCACCCGCCACCGACTCGGTCATGGGCAGCCTGCCACTGGCCAAGGCCAGCGTCGGGTCGGCGATGAACGACACCGCCCGCCTGATCGGCGGCGCGTTCGGCGTGGCCGTCCTGGGCACCGTCATCTCCCAGGTGTACACCGACCACGTCACCGGTCCGACCGCGTCGCTGTCCGCGCCCGCGGCCGGGGAGGCTCGCGACTCGCTCCAGGCAGCGTTGCAGGTCGCTGCACAAGTCGGGGACCCGGCGGCCGCGTCGCTGGTGGCCGCGGCCCGCGCCGCGTTCACCGATGCCGTCAACGCCGCCGCATTCGTCGGCACCGCAGTCGCTTTGGCCGCCGCAGCGGTTGCCCTCACATTGTTGCCGGGACGACCCGCCGGCTGGTCGGGCGAAGACGCGCAGCCGTAGCCACACTCGACCCGCCGGTCGCGGTAGGGCCAAGTCCGGCTTGAAGGGCTACGGCCAGAGGGCCGCGGCGGTGGCCCGGCGGCGGTGAGCGCGGCGGCCACGGCGGCGTCGCTATCGCGCACGGCGGTGAAGATCGTCAGACCGCCGGCTGCCATGGCGTGGCCGCCGCGCACGATGAACACCCGCCGCAGCCACGTACGCAGCCGCGGCGGTACCCGGTCGACGTCGCCGGTCGAACCGGCGGCCGGGCAGCGGAGGTCCTCGGGGAGCAGCGCCGGACAGCCAGGCCGCGGCGATGCTGCGGTCTGGCCCATCGGGTTCAGCTCCCGCCGGTGGTGGGGGTGATGGTGCGCCGCACCAGGATGACGGCGGCGGCGGCGAGCACGGCGAGCCAGGCGAGGGCGATGAGCAGAGCCCGGGTTTCGTCGAAGCCGGCGGTGAGGCCGCCGTCGATGAGGATGCGGTAGGCGCCGTAGCCGGGCAGGTAGGTTGCCCAGGGAGCGGGTTCACCGCGCAGCATGGGGCTTTGGCCGATGCCGACGTCGAGGAACGGGATGAGGAAGGCGATGAACACGCCGGCGACCCGGCCGAAGATCGGCGCGAGGAGCACGCCGAGGAAGGCGTAGGTGACGGCGATCAACGCGTTCGCGACGGCGTACCAGACCCACTGCCGCGCGTCGAAGACGAACGCGGCGATGGCCAGGGACACGCCGGTGGCCAGGGCGGTGGCGACGCCGATGACCGTGAGTCGGGCGGCGAGGGCCACCCCGGGACGCAGCCCGACCAGGGCGACGCGCCGGTCCCCGGGGCCGGTGTCCAGCACGACGAACAGCCCGGCCAGGGTGGCCAGCGCGGCCACGGCGATGGGGGCCATGGTGCCGGCGTGCAGGTCGAACACGTCGAACACCCGGGCCGCCCGGACGCCGTCCTCGGCGACCACGATCGACGTGGGCCGGTGCGGGGTGATGGCCTGCGCGGCGAGGATGAACACCGCCGGGACCGCGACGAGGAGCAGCCACAGCACCGGGTTGCGGCGCCAGTCCCGCCACCCCATCCGGGTCGCCGCGACGAACGGGTCACTGACCGAGCCCGGCCGGGCCCGCAGCCGCCGCCGGTGGGCGAGCCGCACCGTGGCGATCACCACGGTGAATGCCACGGCAAGCGCGCCCACGGTCCACAGGGAGGCGACGCCGAGGGCGCCGAGGCGGCCACCGTGGCGCAGCGGCAGGTCAGTCATCCACAG
>NZ_DASTBH010000017.1:0-2590 GCF_035712165.1 Actinophytocola sp.
CTCGGCGGCGCGCACCTCCGGCGACTTCTGGTCCGGCGCCGGTGCGTCGCCGCCGGCCCCGGAGGCCGCGGGTGGCGTGGCCGCCGCGGCCGGCCTGCTCTCCGCGGGCGACTTTTCGGGGGTACGGCCGATCGGCGTGGACGGGTCGAAGCCGGCGACCGAGATGCCGTACCGCTCGGCCAGCCGGTTGCCGCGCAGGCTGGCCTCGCCGGCGGCCGGGTCCCCGACGGCGCCCTCGCGGGTGTCGGCGAAGCCGGCGAGTTGGAGCGCCATCTCCTTCAGCGAGCACAGCCGGGCGCCGCGCGTGGGCGGCGGCCGCAGGCCGCGGCGCAACTGGTCGACCACCTCGACCGCCGTGTCCGGCGCGACGTTGTCGTAGAAGTCGTAGTTGACCGTCATCACCGGCGCGTAGTCGCAGGCGGCGAGGCACTCCGCGTGCTCAAGGGTGATCGAGCCGTCCTCGGTGGTCTCGTCGTGCCCGACGCCGAGGTGCTCGCAGAGCGTGTCGTAGACCGCCTGCCCGCCCATGACGTTGCACAGCGTGTTGGTGCAGACGCTGACCAGGTACTCGCCGGTGGGCCGGCGCTTGTACATCGTGTAGAACGTCGCCACCGCGCCGACCTGCGCCTTGGTGATGCCGAGCACGGCGGCGCAGTACTCCACGCCGGCCGGGCTGACGTACCCGTCCTCGGACTGCACGAGGTGCAGCAGCGGCAGCAGCGCCGACCGGGACCGGCCCTCGGGATAGCGGGCGATGATCTCGCGCGCCAGCGGGTCGAGCTTCGCGGCCAGCGCGGCGGCGGCCGGCGACAGCGTCATGTCAGAAATCAACGGTCACACCCACCCATGACGGGGTCCAACGAGGCGCCGCCGGCGATCACGTCGGCGATCAGGCCGCCCTCGGCGATGGCCGGGATGGCCTGGAGGTTGACGAAGCTGGGCTCGCGGTAGTGCACCCGGTAGGGCCGGGTGCCGCCGTCGGAGACGGCGTGCACGCCCAGCTCGCCGCGCGGGCCCTCGATCGCCACGTACACCTGGCCGGGCGGCACCCGGAAACCCTCGGTGACGAGCTTGAAATGGTGGATCAGGGCCTCCATCGACTGGCCCATGATCTTGGCGATGTGCTCCAGCGAGTTGCCCAGGCCGTCGGCTCCGATGGCGAGCTGCGCCGGCCAGGCGATCTTCTTGTCGGCGATCATGATCGGACCGGGGCGGAGCCGGTCCAGCGCCTGCTCGACGATCTTCAGCGACTCGCGCATCTCGTCCATCCGGACCTGGTAGCGGCCCCACCCGTCGGAGGTGGTCGCCACCGGCACGTCGAACTCGTACGTCTCGTAACCGCAGTACGGCTCGGTCTTGCGCAGGTCCCAGGCCAGGCCGGCCGAGCGCAGCACCGGACCGGTGATGCCGAGCGCCAGGCAGCCCTGCACGTCGAGCACGGCGACGTTCTTGGTCCGCTCCAGCCAGATCGGCTGGCCGGAGAGCAGATCCTCGTACTCCTTGAGCCGCTTGGGCAGCAGCGCCACGAAGTCGCGGATCTTCTCAATCGCCTCGTCCTGGATGTCCTGCGCCACACCGCCCGGCCGCACGTACGCCATGTTCATCCGCAGGCCGGCGACCATCTCGAAGACCTCGAGGATGTACTCCCGCTCGCGGAAGCCGTACAGCATCATGTTGACCGCGCCCAGTTCCAGCGCGGTGGTGCCGATCCAGACCAGGTGCGAGGCGATCCGGTTCAGCTCCATCATGAGCACCCGGATCGTGGTGGCCCGCTCGGTGATCTCGTCGGTGACGCCGAGCAGCTTCTCCACCGCGAGCGAGTACGCCGTCTCGTTGAAGATCGGCGACAGGTAGTCCATCCGGGTCACGAACGTCGTGCCCTGCACCCAGTTGCGGTACTCGAGGTTCTTCTCGATGCCGGTGTGCAGGTAGCCGACGACCGTCCGCGCCTCGGTGACGGTCTCGCCCTCGAGTTCCAGGATCAGCCGCAGCACGCCGTGCGTGGACGGGTGCTGCGGACCCATGTTGACGATGATCCGTTCGTCGTGCAGCGGATCGGTGCCCGAGACCACGGTGTCCCAGTCGCCGCCGGTGACGTTGAAGACCTTGCCTTCGGTCGTCTCCCGCTCGGTCGCGTAACTCACTGGTACACCCTCCGCTCGTCCGGCGGCGGGATCTCGGCGCCCTTGTACTCCACCGGCACGCCGCCCAACGGGTAGTCCTTGCGCTGCGGGTGGCCCTCCCAGTCGTCCGGCATGAGGATCCGGGTCAGGTTGGGGTGGCCCTCGAAGATCACACCGAACATGTCGTACGTCTCGCGCTCCTGCCAGTCGGCGGTCGGGTAGACGGCCGTGACGCTCGGCAGCCGGGGGTCCGCCAACGGCACGGCGGCCTCCAGCCGGATCCGGCGCCGGTACGTCATCGAGGTCAGGTGGTAGACGACGTGGAACCGGCGCTCGTCGCTGCCGAGGTAGTCGACACCGGAGACGCTGGAGCACAGCTCGTAGCGCAGCGCCTCGTCGTCGCGCAGGACCTGGCAGACCTCGGCGATCCGCTCCGGGCGGATGTGCAGGGTCAGCTCGCCCCGGTC
>NZ_DASTBH010000018.1:0-4944 GCF_035712165.1 Actinophytocola sp.
GGATGTCGGTGCGGATCGAGTCCCCGGGCCCAAACCATGACGTCGCGGAATACCGTTCGGCGGGAGCCGCGTTCGTACCTTTCGCCGCGAGGCGACCGCCGCACCGGCAACAATCTTCGTCCCCGAGTTCCGCCTCCCCCCTCGGGCGTGCTCGGGGACGTTCCCATGTGGACACGCGGTCCGGGCCGGCTGACCACCGGCCCGGACCGATCGGATCACGTCATGGGAATGATCGCCGAGGACGTCGCGGTGTAGGTGACGCCGCGGTAGCGCGCCTCGTGTGCGCACACAACGGTGTACTGCAAACCGACCGGTGCGGGACCGATGGTGAACTCGACGTCGGTGAAGCCGGCGTGCTCCTCGGAGTCCTGGTCGCTGGCCCCGCCGCCGGCACACCGGACGCTCAGGTAGTCGGCGTCGATCTTCACTCCGGTCGGGGTCTCGAACCGGGACCAACCCCGGACATCGGCCGTCACCCGATTCTGCGAGGGCGAACCGCCGGCACCGATCTTGTACACCTGGCCGGTGATGCGGTACTGCGGGCTCGGTGTTCCGCCGCCCCCGCCACCGCCGCCACCGCCGCCGCCCCCGCCACCCGGGTCGCTGGGGTCGATCACGGCGGATGCTCCGCCGGTACCGGCCACGGTCAGTACGAGCGCGCAGCCCAGCGCGCTCAGCGGCCCCATGAACTTTCTCACGATGTGCTCCTCTCCTTGGGACGCAAGGTCTCGGAGAAGCTAGCCATGATCGCTCCCGGGCACCGGCGATCGCGGACGGCGGCGGACACGACCGGACAGGCGAAACCTCACCCGCGCAGCTGACCCCGTACCCGGTCCGCCTCCGGGACACCCAGTTCGGTATAGATCGTCAGCGCGCGCTGCCAGAGGCCGCGGGCTTCGTCGTGCTCGCCCGCGTCGTGCCGGCACCAGGCCAGGCCGTCGAGCGCTCCGGCTTGTTGGAGCCGGTCGCCGATGCGGGTGGCCAGCTCCACGGCCTGTTCGTGGTGTGCCGTGGCCTCGGCCAGGCGGTCCAGGGCCCGCAAAGCCCGGCCCGCGCCGTCGTGTGCCGTGCAGGCCACACCGGGCAGGCTGATCTCCTGGGCGAGCGCGAGAGCCCTGCGGTGGTAGGCGAGCGCGGTGACGTGGTCACCGGTCCGCTGATGAAGCTCGCCGAAGTAGGTCAGGGCCTCGGCCTCGTCGGCCCGACCCGCCACGGCGCGGTGGAGGTGCAGCGCCCGTTCCAGGCAGTCGCGGGCCTCGGTGTACGCACCGAGGCGGGTGTGCGCCATCCCCAGGTTGGTCAGCACCCGGCCTTCGCCGCTGCGGTCGCCGATCGCCCGCGTGCTGTCGAGGGCCCGACGGAGCTCGGCGATCGCCTGCGGATAGTCGCCCAGACTGCAGTGCACCATGCCGAGGTTGGTCAGCGCGTTGCCTTCGCCGTAGCGGTCGCCCAACTCGTCCGCCACGAGTAGGGCCTGTTCGAAATGGTCGACGGCGGCGCGGTAGCGGCCGAGTTGGGCGTACTCGATGCCGAGATTGCCCAGCTCCCGTCCTTCCCGGGCCCGGTCCCCGATCCGGCGGTCGATGTCCAGCGCCTGTTGGAAATGCTCGACGGCGGCCTCGTACTGGCCCAGGCGGTCGTAGACGGTGGCGATGCTGTTCAGCGTGCGGGTCTGAAGGGCGGTGTCGCCTGCCGACCGGCTGATCTCCAGAGCCCGGTTCAGCTGGTCGAGCGCGGGTCGCAACCGCCCGAGCCGGTAGTGGATCTGGCCGAGCTCGCGCAGCGCGGCGGCCTCGTGGGCTGGTTCGGCCCGCGCGCCGGCCACGGCCGCCGCGTCGCCGTGGATGGCCAGGCCCTCGGGGAAGTGGCTGGTGCGGTCCAGGAACCGGCTGAGCGCGGCGGACAACCGCACCGGGAAGTCCGACCGGCCGGACCGGGTGGCCCGCGCGGACAGCGCCACCATCGCGGGCAGCTCCGCGGTCAGCCAGTCCAACGCGTCGCCCGGCGCGGTCCGGCCCGGGGGCGGGGTGGCGCCGGGCTGCCGGTCCACCGGGTAGAGCGTGTCGACCGCCGCCGCGGCGGCCGACACGTAATGCTCCAGCAGGCGATCGGCCGCCGGGTCGTCCTCGCCCAGCTGTTCGCGGGCGTAGGCGCGGAGCAAGTCGTGCATGGCGTAGCGGCCCGGCCGGGTCTGCTGGACCAGGTAGGCGCGAGTCAGCTCCTCGACGCGGGCGTGCGCCTCGCCGGGCGGCAGGCCGGCCAGCGCCGCGACCGACGGCACGTCGAAGTCGACACCCGGATGCAGGCCGAGCAGCCGGAAACACCGGGCCGCGCTGGCCGAAAGCCGACGGTAGGACCAGGAGAACACCTGGCGGATCGCCGTCGCCGGGTCACCGCCCGCCTCCAGCAGGTCCAGGGTGCGCGGTTGGTCGCCCAACTCGGCGACGAGGGCGGCGACGGTGGCCGACGGCCGGCTGGCGGCCACCTCCGCCGCGATACGCAGGGCGAGCGGCAGCCGGACGCAGCGCGCGGCCAGGTCGGCGGTGGCCGCCGGCTGCGCCGCGGCCCGTGCGCCGACCAGCGAGCGCAGCAGCGCCACCGCGTCGTGATCGGGCAGCAGGTCGAGATCGACCCGCTCGGCGCCGTCCCTGGCGACCAGGCCGGCCAGTTGGTCTCGGCTGGTCACCAGCGCGAAACAGGACAACGATCCGGGAAGCAGCGGTCGCACCTGTTCGGCGGAGCCGGCGTTGTCCAACATGATCAGCATTCGGCGGCCGGCGAGCAGCGTCCGGTACCGGGCGGCCAGTTCGCCTGCGTCGAGCGGCAGGTCGGCGCCGGGCACCCCGAGACCCCGCAGGAAGCCGGTCAGCGCGTCCTCGGGACGCACCGGTTCGCCCGGCCCGAACCCGCGCAGGTCGACATAGAGGCAGCCGTCGGGGAACCGGTCGGCCACCCGGTTCGCCCAGTGCACGACGAGCGCGGTCTTGCCAACCCCGGCGGTTCCGGAGATCACGACGACGACCGTTCGCGCGGTGTCGAGCAGCTCATCCAGGTGACTGAGCTGGGCGGCGCGCCCGGTGAACCCGGGAACCGGCATCGGCAGTTCGCGCGGCACCACCGGTGCCGCGTCGGCCGCGGAACGCGGCTTGCGGCGGCCCTCCTCGACGCGGTCGCGGGCCGTGGCCAGCGCCCCCACCTCCTGGGCGCTCGCTCCGAGCAGCCCGACCAGAATGTCGAACCGGTCGGTCGGCGGGAGGGTCCGGCCGGAGAAGTAGTCGCCGATGATCCCGTGCGCCCAGCCGGTTTTCGCGGCCAGTTCCCGGTAGGTGAGGGGGCTGTCGCCGCGGTCCCGGGCGTCGCGCCGGCGCAGTTGGCGCAGCAGGGCGGCGAGTTCTTCGATGGTGCTGGCGGCGGCGATCCGCAGCGGGCTCAGCTCGATGGCGCCGTCGTCCGCCGTGCCGGCCACATATCCTCCCCGGTGTCCAACCGTGCCGAGCGTAGAGACCCGGTGCGGCTGGGGAAACCGCCTGTCCGGCCGTGTCCGATTTTGTCGTCCCCACCGCGACCGGTAGCCACCATGTGCGTCATGAGAATCAGAACCCTGGCCGCGGTGCTCGCGGTCGCCGTGATCGGGTTGGTTCCGGCCCGGACGGAGGCGGACGCGCCCCGTCACCAGCGGCCCTTCGCCGACTTCGACCGCAACCGATCCAGTGACCCCGCTCTGTGGGACCAGCGGACCGGCGACTGGAGGCTCGGCATCGGCTGCAATGACCCGCGCCTGGCTGTCTGTCCGTACTCACACGGAAACCTGCGCGGTGGGCCGGGGGCCGTCGCCGTGCCCGGGGACTACGACGGCGACGGGTTCGCCGACATGGCGCTGTTCGAACCGGCCGGGATCTGGTGGATCAAGGGCCTGAGCGACGGGGACGCCCGGATGGTGGCCTTCGGCCGACCGGACGACATCCCGGTGCCCGCCGACTACGACGGGAACGGCACGACCGACGTCGCGGTGTACCGCCCGGCGGACGGAACCTGGCATGTGCGCGTCGATGATGCCGGCGAGGAGGAGCAGGTCACGGTGTTCGGCGCGCCGGGCGACCGGCCGGTTCCCGGGGACTACGACGGCGACGGTAGCGCCGATCGAGCCGTGTTCCGCCCGGCCGGCGGCAACTGGATCGTGCTCGGCTCGACCGAGGGATTCTCCGTCCGGCAGTGGGGGCTTGGCGACGACAAGCTCGTTCCGGCCGACTACGACGGGGACGGCCGGACCGATCCGGCCGTGTTCCGCCCGTCGACGGGCCACTGGTGGGTGTTGCCCAGCGACGGCAGTGGGCACTACGTCGTTGCGCTGGGGAGGGGGGACGACTGGCTCGTGCCCGCCGACTACGACGGCGACGGACGGGCGGAGATCGCGGTCTACCAGGAGACCACGCCAGAAGGCCGGTGGGTGATCAACGAGCGCGGGCCGCTGAACTTCGGCTTGCCCGGCGAGATCCCGGTGCTCGCCGCCCAGCTGGCCTGACTCGCGTCCGGCCGCGTCCGGGCCGGTCCGGGACCGCCATCATCCGACGCACCGCATCCCTACCGTCCCCCCTCGTCCCATTCAGACAAGGGAGGACCCATGAAACCCTTACCCTGGCGGCGGGTGCTCGCGGCGCTGGCCTGCGTCGCGGTCGCCGCCACCCTTCCGGCGGTGCTCGGCCGGACCGCCGTCGCAAGCGTCCCCACCCCGCAGATCGGTGCGCTGCGCGGCAACCTCGAGCTGGTCGAGCGTTTCGGTGCGGCCCGGGGCTGGGCCCAGGAGCGGGGCGTCGCCGACCTGCCGGTCGAGGTGCTCTTCTACGTCGACGGTCCGATCGGCTCGGGATCATTCGCCGGGGGGACCGTCGCCGACCTGCCCTACCCGGGGATCGGCGACCACGGGTTCGCTTTCGTGCTGCCACA
>NZ_DASTBH010000019.1:0-9118 GCF_035712165.1 Actinophytocola sp.
TATATCGCGCACTCTCGCGCCGGGTGGTCTTTCGCCGGAGTGGGTGGGTCGTCCGGGCGGTCGTACCTGTCCGCCGCATTGGCGATCAGTTCCCGGGACTGCTCCGGGCCGAGTGCGACCGCGGCGATGCGGCTGAGCTTCCATTCGAAGCGCTGGACGAGTTCCGCGTCCTCGATGAACATGGCTAGGACACCGCTCTCCTGGTAGCCCAGCGGGCGGTGTTGCCGGTAGTGCAAGACCAGGAAGGCGCGGCCGAAGTGGGATCGCGCGCCCAGTGCGGTTGGCACCACGCGAATGCTGATGTTCGGCTGCTCGGCGAGCAGTACGAGCTGGAGCAGCTGCTCGTTCATCACCCGGTTGCCACCGACCGGAAGGTGCAGCACCTGCTCGTGAATGTAGAAGGTGCCGTCCAAGGGCGACCGCGGATCGCGCAGGATCCGTTGGCGGCGCATCCGGACGTCCACGGCCGGGGGAGCATTGAACTGGCCGATGTCGGCGGTGATCAGCGCCGAGGCGTACGCCTCGGTCTGCAGCAAGCCGGGTATCACGAGCGGGGCGTAGTTGACCTTCGCGGTCGCCGAGCTCTCGTGGAAGACGAGCGATCTCAGGCGTTCGCTCATCCAGAAGCCCTGATCGTCCCGGCAGAGGGGGAGGATCTCGTCGAGGTCTTCCTTCTTGGCGCCGAGGTGGGCGAGGTAGAAGACGACGTCTACCTCGTCGGTGGCGCGTTGGCCGGTCTCGATGCGGGAGATCTTGGTGGTGGACCACTGACGTCTGGTGGCCAGGTCACCGTGCGCAGGCCGGCGGCTTTGCGGCGGCGTTTCAGCTCGTTGCCGAGTTCCCGGGTGCGTGCGGTGGACTCGAGGATGCCCATGGCGGACAACCTAAGAGAGTCGTCTCGCTATTCAAGCGACACGCGCGGAAGTGCACACCAACGGATCAATTGTTCGGGGTGGTATCGGCGGGCGCAATGTAGCGCCAGAACGCGGGAAGGGCGGCGACGGCGCCGATTACCACGATTATTACCAGCAGACCGCCGACCACGGTTGCGGCCGCCGGGCCTATCGCGGTGGCGGCCCAGCCGTGCATCACATCCGCGACATAGGGGCCGCCCGCGACCACGACCGTGAACACCCCCTGCATCCGGCCGCGCATCTCGTCGGTCGACGCCGTCTGCAGGATCGCGCCCCGGTGCACCGCGCTGACCAGGTCCGCGGCGCCGCCGAGGGCCAGGAACGCCACCGCCACCGGAAGTGCCGCCGACAGGCCGAAACCCACCATCGCGCCGCCCCAGACGATCACCGCGAAGGTCACCACGACGCCCTGCCGGGGCAGCCGGGACAGCCACCCGGAGAACAGCCCGCAGACCGCCGCCCCGATCGGGATGGCCGCGTACAGCCAGCCGAGGGCGAACCCACCGCCGAAGGTTTCCGCTGCCATTTCCGGAAAAAGCGCCCGAGGCATACCGAAGACCATCGCGATGATGTCGATCAGGAACGACGCGAGCAGCACGGTCTTCGTTGCCATGTACCGGAAACCGGCCACGATGTCCCGCACTCCGGCACGAGCCGGCGCGTTGCCCTCGGGTGGCATCGCGGGCAACCGCAGCACCAGCGGCAAGACCAGGGCCAGTGCCACCGTGTCCACCAGATACAAAGTGGACAGTCCGACCAGTGGAATCAGCGTTCCGGCTGCCAGCGGGCCGAACACCGCGCCGACCGTGTAGACCGTGAAGCCCAGCGCGTTCGCCGGGGCGACCAGATGGCCGGGCACCAGCCGGGGGATCACCGCGCTCCGGGTCGGACTGCTCACCGCGGCGAACGCCTGCTGGACCCCGAGCAGCACCAGCACCACCCACACCGAGTCCAGCCCGACGAACGACTGGGCCCACAGCAGTGCCGACGTGACCATCACCCCGACGCCGCAGACGATGATCACGGTCCGCCGGTCGAAGGCGTCGGCGATGGCGCCGCCCCACAGGCCGAAGACGATCAGCGAGACCAGGCCCACCGCGCCGGTCAGGCCGACCCAGCCGGACGAGCCGGTCAGGTCGTACACCTGCTTGGGCGCGGCGACGGCGGCCACCTGGCTGCCCATCGCGGTGATCCCGGTGGACAACCACAGCCGCCGGAAGTCCCGGATCTTCAGCGGCCGGGTGTCGATCACGATCCGGCCCAGCAGCGACCGGCGTCGCACGCCCGCGCGGCTGTCCCCCTCAGTTCCCACGGAACAAGAGCTTAGCTCCGCTAACTATGTCAGGGGGCGACCCGCTCGATCTGCCAGGTGTCGCCGATCAGCTTGAAGCGCAGCCGGTCGTGCATCCGATCCGCCCGGCCCTGCCAGAACTCGACCAGCTCCGGCCGGATCCGCCAACCGCCCCAGTGCGGCGGCACCGGCACCACGTCGGTGTCGGCGAACCGGCGCTGGATGTTGGCCAGCGCCGAGTCCAGCGCCTGCCGGCCGGGCACCACGCTGGACTGCGGGGAGGCCCAGGCGCCGAGCTGCGAGCCGCGCGGCCGGCTGGCCCAGTACTTGGCCGTCTCGTCCGGGCTGACCTTCTCCACCGTGCCCCGCACGGTCGCCTGCCGGTGCAGGTCGTACCAGGGGAACGTGGCCGAGGCGTACCGGGTCGACATCAGGTCGTGGCTCTTGGTCGAGGTGTAGTTCGTGAAGAACACCACACCGCGCTCGTCCAGACCCTTGGCGAGCACGGTGCGTGACGAGGGAACCCCATCCGGGTTGGCCGTGGCGAGCACCATCGCGTTAGGTTCGGCTACTCCAGCCCGCCGGGCGTCGTCCAGCCAGCGCTGCAGCTGCTGGGCCCAGGTGGTGGCGAGATCCGACTCGTAGAGCGCACCCTGCTCGTAGGACACCCGCATCGCCGGCAGGTCGATCGCGACGCTGGTGAGCTCGCCGTCCGCCATACCTATCTCTCCTCGCCCTGTTCAGAACTTTCCCAGGACGTTACGGGGAATTCCGGCGAACCGAAACCACCGGTGCGGTGACTCCAGCCACGCGGAATCGATCTCGTTTGGGCAGGCCGGACCAGGTGATCTTCCGGATCGGTTACGTCACGGTTACCGGCCGCGTGATCGAGGCGATGATCATCTCGCGGATCTCGGCGGCCACGGCGGCGGGCGACCCCGGCGGGTCGTTGGACTGCCAGTCGCGGAGCAGCCCGGTGATGGCGCCGACCAGCCCGATCGCCGTCAGGTGGTAGTCGCGCTCGGGCGCCAGCCCGGCCGCCGCGGCCCGGACGCACTCCGCCTCGATGAACTCCACGTAACGGCCGCCCCATTCCTTGTGCTGCCGCTCCATGGCCGCACTGACCCCAGGCGCCTCGACGTAGTTCAGCCTCGGATAGCGGGGGTCGGACGTGATCGCCTCGACGAACGCGTCGACCAGGGTGGTCACCCGGGTCAGGGCGTCGGCGTCGCCGAGCGAGTCCAGCAGCGGCAGCATCCGGCGCATCGCGTGCTGGTTGATCTGCGCGTGCAGTTCGAGCAGGAGCGCTTCCTTGCTGGCGAACTTTTCGTAGAAGTTGCGGGTGGAGACACCGGCCCGGGAACACAGGTCGGAGATCTTGGTCCGGTGGTACCCCTTCGACGTGAACTCGTCCAGCGCCGCCTCGAGGAGCTTGTCTCTCCGCTCGGCCCGGCGTTGCTCCGTGTCGACGCCGCCATACGTTCGGGGATGTGCACCGTTCTCTTCACCCAAAATAACCACCGCCTCCTCGCGCGCGGAACATTTCACCATGAAAGGCGGCCTTTTGTAACTGCGGTCTGCAACTTGCCCCCCGCTCGGGGGACCACCCGCCGGGGGGCACTAGGGGGATCCATAACGATGAAATAACCGAATGGCGGGAAAGCCCCTAATTCCAGCGAGAGTGGACCGGTTTATCGTTCTGCCTCAGGTAGGATTCCGCGCTCCGCGCCGGCAAGCTCCAGCCAGCGCAGCGCGGCGACGGCGTCCTCGGCCAGTGCGGTGGCGATCGAACCGCCGCCGGCCAGCGGCGAGCGCGACCACCAGTCGCCGCTCGCGGGTCGCGCCGGTTCGGTGTCGTCCAGCCGGATCTCGGTGGCCAGCACCCGCCGGCCGGCGAACATCGCCAGGCTGCCGGCCAGCGTCTCGTCACCGATCTCCAGACACTGCCGCAGCACCGGGCGGCCGGCCCGGACCAGGTGCGTCGCGGTGGTCAGCCGGCCCGGCCGCTCCCCCGCCCGGCCGAGCACCAGCACCTCCCGGCAGTGCAGCGCGGCCCCGGCGGCGAGATCGGCGTACAGGTAGGACTCGTGCCGGGCGCGGCTGGTGACCACGGTCGGCTCGGGCAGATAGGACACCTCGGCGCCGACGCCGGCCGACAGGCGCAGCGCGAACCGGCTCGGCTCGAACCGGTGGCCGGGCAACGCCAGCGTCGCGGCCACCCCGGACAGGGCCAGCCGGGCGCCCGGCCCGACCCGCACGGTCAGCTCGAGATCGTCGCCGGCCAGCGGCGCGGCCGCGGAGTTGAGCAGCCGCACCACGGCCGGGCCGGTCGAGCGCCGCGCCGGCATCAGGGACAGCGGCGCGGCCGAGCGCAGTGTCCGCACCACACTGTGGCCGCGCCCGTCCAGCTCCACCACCAGCCGGGCCCTGGCCTTCACGCCGCCGTCACGAGACTCAACTGTTCCCGGACCCAGGCGGCCACCTGCGGCGCGTCCGGAGTGTCCACAAGGGACTGACTGATCACCGGCAACCCGCCGCGCACCCGGTGCGCGTCGGCGGACATCACCACCAGGTCGGCGCCGACCAGCGGGGCGAGATCGGTCTTGTTGATCACCAGCAGGTCCGCTGTGGTCACTCCCGGGCCGCCCTTGCGCGGCACCTTGTCCCCACCCGCCACGTCCACCACGAAGATCTGCCGGTCCACCAGACCCCGGCTGAACACCGCGGTCAGGTTGTCCCCGCCGCTCTCGATGATCACCAGGTGCAGACCCGGAAAGCGGTGCTCCAGCCGCTCGACCGCGTCCAGGTTCGCGGTGATGTCGTCCCGGATCGCGGTGTGCGGGCAGCATCCGGTCTGCACCGCCTCGATCCGGTCGGCCGCCAGCACCCCGGCGGCACGCAGGAAGTCGGCGTCCTCGGTGGTGTAGATGTCGTTGGTCACCACGGCCAGGCGAACCTCCGGGCGCAGCGTCCGGCACAGCGCGGCGACCAGCGCCGTCTTGCCGCTGCCCACCGGTCCCCCGACCCCGAGCCGGACGGCCCGGCCGGCAGGCGGGGCGTGCTCGTGGGGATCCGGACCGTGCGGATCAGGCCTGGGAAATTCGTCAGCTGGCAAAGAGACGCACCTCCTTCTCGTGTGCCCGCCGGTGCGACTCGGCGAACAGGTCCAGCCCGGGCGCGCCGGGCGCGGGCAGTTCGGCCGGGTCCAGCGCGGCCACCGCGGCCGCCCGGCCCGCGACCCCGCGCAGTTCCCCGGCCAGGGCCAGCACCGCCGCGTTCGTCAGGAACGGGTCCAGCCCCAACAGCCGGACCGCGGCGCCGGCCGGTCCGCTCACCGACAGGTACGCCGCGGTCAGTGCGGCCTGTTCCGGCGACCCGCCGGCCAGCCCGATGGCCGCGCCGAGCACCAGGGCGTGGTGCGGCCGGTCCGGCAGACCGCCGGGGACCATCCGGCCGACCCGCAGGGCGCGCAGGGTGCCGGCGCCCTGCGCACGGGAGGCCTCGCGCTGGGCCAGGGACGGGGTGCGCGCGTCCAACTCGGTGTCCAGCAGCGTCCAGAACGCCGGGGCGACCCGGCGCCGGGCGGCATGTGCTGCGGCGGCGGCGAACACCGCCGCCAGTTCGCCCGCGGTGCGCAGCCGGCCGAGCAGGAACCCGGGCAGGTCCGCCTCGCCGGTGACCAGCCCGCGACTGGCGGCCTCCTCCAGACCGCCGGAGTGCGCGTGGCCGCCGCCGGGGAACCGGGCGTCGGCGAGGGCGAGCGCGAGGAGTTCCATCAGAACAGGAAATACCGTTGGGCCATCGGCAGTTCCTCGGCCGGAGCCGGCTCGATCAGCTCACCGTCCACACGCACCGCGAAACTGTCCGGGTCCACCCGCACGTCCGGCCGGGCGTCGTTGCCGATCATGTCCGCCTTGCCGATCCGCCGGGTGTTGGCCACCGCCAGCATCGGTGTGCCGGTGCCCAGCCGGTCCGCCAACTCGGCCTCGATCGCCTCCGGCGCCACGAAGTGCAGGCTGCTCGCGGCCGCCACCCGAGGCGCCGCACCGAACATCGGCCGGGCGAACACCGGCTGCGGCGTGGGAATCGAGGCGTTCGCGTCACCCATCTGCGCCCAGGCGACGAACCCGGCCTTGAGCACCACGTTCGGCCGGACACCGAAGAACTTCGGTTCCCACAGCACCAGATCGGCCAGCTTGCCCAGCTCCACCGAACCGATCTCGTGCCCCATGCCGTGCGCGATCGCCGGGTTGATCGTGTACTTGGCCACGTACCGCCGGGCCCGCTGGTTGTCCGCGGCGCCGTCGCCGGGCAGCGCGCCGCGCCGCCGTTTCATCACGTGCGCGGTCTGCCAGGTCCGGATGATCACCTCACCGATCCGGCCCATCGCCTGCGAGTCCGAGCTGATCATCGAGATCGCCCCGAGGTCGTGCAGCACGTCCTCGGCGGCGATCGTGGTCGGCCGGATCCGGCTCTCCGCGAACGCCAGGTCCTCCGGCACCGACGGGTTGAGGTGATGGCAGACCATCAGCATGTCGAGGTGCTCGTCGATGGTGTTCACCGTGTGCGGGCGGGTCGGGTTCGTCGACGACGGCAGGATGTTCGGCTCGGAGACCACCCGGATGATGTCCGGTGCGTGCCCGCCGCCGGCGCCTTCGGTGTGGTAGGCGTTGATCGAGCGGGCACCGATCGCGTCCACTGTGGACTCGACGAAGCCGGCTTCGTTCAACGTGTCGGTGTGGATCGCCACCTGCACCCCGGACTCGTCGGCCACCCGCAGGCAGATGTCGATCGCGGCCGGCGTGCTGCCCCAGTCCTCGTGCAGCTTGAACCCACCGGCGCCGCCGGCCAACTGCTCCCGCAGCGCCTCGACGCTGACCGTGTTTCCCTTGCCCAGCAACAGGATGTTCAGCGGGATGCCGTCCATCGCCTGCAGCATCCGGCCCAGGTTCCAGGAACCCGGCGTCACCGTGGTGGCCTTGCTGCCCTCGGCCGGACCGGTGCCGCCACCGACCAGCGTGGTCAGCCCGGCGGCCAGCGCGGTGTCGGCCAGCTGCGGGCAGATGAAGTGCACGTGACAGTCCACCCCGCCGGCGGTGAGGATCTTTCCGTTGCCGGACAATATCTCCGTCGACGGGCCGATCACCAGCGCCGGGTCGACGCCGTCCATCGTGTCCGGGTTGCCGGCCTTGCCGATCCCGACGATCCGGCCGTCCCGCACGCCGATGTCCGCCTTGATCACGCCCCAGTGGTCCAGCACCACCGCGCCGGTGATCACCAGATCCGGCGCGCCGCTGGCCCGGGTCACCGCGGCCTGGCCCATCGACTCGCGGATCACCTTGCCGCCGCCGAAGATCACCTCGTCGCCGGAGCCGGGGCCGCGGCTGCGGTCCTCGGTCACCTCGATCAACAGGTCGGTGTCGGCCAGGCGGATCCGGTCGCCGACGGTCGGGCCGAACAGTTCGGCGTACCTGCCCCGCTCGATCTGGGTCATCGGTCCAACTCCCCCGAGAACTCCGGGCGCAGGCCGGGAACCACGCGGTGGCCGGCGATCGGAACCAGGTCGACCTCGCGCTCGACACCCGGCTCGAACCGCACCGAGGTGCCCGCCGGGATGTCCAGCCGGTAGCCCCACGCCTCGTTGCGGTCGAAGTCCAGACCGAGGTTGGCCGCGGCGAAGTGGTAGTGCGAACCGACCTGCACCGGCCGGTCCGCGGCGTTGCGCACGACCAGCCGCACCCGATGCCGCCCCGGGTTGAGCGGAACGGGCTCGTCGCCGGTGATGATCTCTCCAGGCCGCATGCGGACCTCCGGGGTCAGACGATCGGGTGGTGCACGGTCACCAGCTTGGTGCCGTCCGGAAAGGTGGCCTCCACCTGCACAGAGTCGATCATCTCGGGCACCCCGTCCAGCACCTGGTCGCGGCGCAGCACCGACCGCCCGCTGTCCATCAGCTCGGCGACCCCCCGACCGTCCCGGGCGCCCTCCAGCACGTGCTCGGTGATCAACGCCACCGCCTCGGGATGGTTCAGCCGCAGCCCCCGGTCCAACCGCCGCCGGGCAACGTCCGCCGCGACGAAGACGAGCAACTTGTCCCGTTCCTGCGGGGAGAGGTGCATGAGGGACACCCTACAAACTGAATCGATCACTTAACCGTGACGGACGACACCGAGGTGAACGATTGCCTCAGGTAGCACAGAGGAGGCATCGTGAGTTCACTCCGCGCGCTCTCGTACGCGCGCGATTCCGTCGGGGTATCAGGCTTGTGGAAGGCGAGACAATGCACGGCGTTGTGCAACAGGTTGAGAAGGCCCCCATGGGCACGACCCCCGTCGTGACGGGCGTGGAGCCGGACGACGGGTTCCGCCCGGGGCTGGAGGGCGTGGTCGCCTTCCGCACCGAGATCGCCGAACCCGACCGCGACGGCGGCGCGCTGCGCTACCGCGGCGTGGACATCGAGGACCTGGTCGGCAAGGTCACCTTCGGCGACGTGTGGGCGCTGCTGGTCGACGGCCGCTTCGGGCAGGGCCTGCCGCCGGCCGAACCCTTCCCCATCCCGGTGCACACCGGCGACGTCCGGGTCGACGTGCAGGCCGCGCTGGCGATGCTCGCCCCGATCTGGGACTACGCGCCGCTGCTGGACGTCACCGACGCGGAGGCCCGCGAGCAGTTGGCCCGCGCGTCGGTGATGGCGCTGTCCTACGTCGCGCAGTCCGCCCGCGGCATCGGCCGGCCCGCCGTGCCGCAGAAGCGGATCGACGAGTGCACCACGATCACCGAGCGGTTCATGACCCGCTGGCGCGAGGAGCCCGACCCGGCACACGTGAAGGCCATCGACGCCTACTGGGTCTCCGCCGCGGAACACGGCATGAACGCCTCCACGTTCACCGCCCGCGTGATCGCCTCCACCGGC
>NZ_DASTBH010000020.1:0-27162 GCF_035712165.1 Actinophytocola sp.
CGGCCCGGCGCTCCCGCCCCTTCCGGCCGGGTCACCGGCGAAGAGCACGAGCACGGCGTGCGGCGCCGGCGCGGGGGTTCCCAACGACGCCAGCCGGTCGGCGACCCGCGCGCGCTGTTCGCCGTCTGCGGCATTCCCGTCCAGCGACCGGAGTCCGGCGGTGGTCTCCTCGAGCAGCCGGGCCGGTTGCCGTCCGGGCAGCCCACGCCGGCCGAACGTCTCGTCGTGGACCACCCATTCCAGTGGGCGGCCCCGGGCCCACCCGGTGAGCGCCAGTCCGGCCGCGGGCGGGAACCGGTCCAGGTACCCCAGACACAGCCAGGCCATGACCTCGAGGTGCGCAGGTAGTTCCAGCAGCGGACCGAGCCGGGCGGCGCCGAACGCGCCGAGCAGGCAGACCCCGATCCCCTCCGCCCTGGCCACCAGCAACATGTTCTCGATCGCGTACCCCACCGAGCGGGTCAGTCCTTCCGAACCGTCCGGCGCGCCCAGGGTGTACCAGCCGCCCCGGGTCGCGTCGCAGGTGACCGCGACACTGACCGGGGCCCGGGCGATGGCGTCGGTGCGCAGCCGGCCGAAGCTCGCCGCCCGGCTGGCCGGAAGCGTTGCCGTGTAAGCGTCCTGGGCGCGGCGCACCTCTTCCTGCATCCGGCGCCGCCGATCCGGTGACCGGACCACGACGAAGTCCCACGGCTGGGCCATTCCCACGCTGGGTGCGGCGTGCCCGGCCGCGAGGATCCGGGTCAGCACCGCGTCGGGAATCGGATCAGGCCGAAACCCCGTCCGGATATCTCGGCGTTCGGCGATCACCCGGTAGATCGCTTCGCGATCCGGATCTGAATACGACGCGTTCATCGGTCACCAACCTCCGCGAACGACCAAAGGCGAATCAGCTTGGGCGCGACGCAACCCGAAGTCAAATCACCATTTGGTGGTGCACCCGTCTCCGCGCAATTCTGCAAATGCGCGATTCAGCCCGGGATGGCGGCGGTGTCGGCGCGCGTGGCGGTGACCGCCAGCGTGGTGTAGTCCATGGTGAAGCCGCCCTCGATGGCGGCTCCGATGCCCGCCAGCAGCTCCGCCAAGGTCGCCGGCGGCAGCTGGCCGTAGCCGCCTTGGGTGAGGAGCTGGTCCAGCCACTCGTCCCGGGTATAGGACCGCTGCCACTCGAACCGCCACTGCTGCGGGTCGCCGAACGTGCCCACCGCTCGAATTCCGTCGACCACCCTCGTGATCAACGCCGAGTACTCGTCCAACGTCGGCACGACCCGCCGGTCGACCGTCAGGTTGGGCAACGCCTGGCGGTAGACCGGCAGGGCGGGCGTCGACCGGCCGCGGACCGACGGGTCGGGCAGCACCCGGCGGTACACCGCGGTGAACGCCTCCGACAGCTCCGGCGCGGGCCTGAACACGTTCCAGAACACGGCCAGCCGACCGCCCGGCCGCAGCACCAGCGCCGCCTTGACCGCGCCTGCGTCCGGGTCCACCCAGTGCCAGGCCTGACCAGCGACGACCGCGTCGAAGGCCCGGCCGGCGGACTCCCACTCCTCGAAGGTCGCCACCTCGACCTCCAGTCCGCCGCGCCGCGCGAAGTCAGCCATCCGCGCGTCGGGTTCAACGCCCAGAACCGTGCAGCCGGCCGCCCGGAACTGCCGGGCGAGGATGCCGGTGCCGCAGCCCACGTCGAGCACGTCGGGCCCGGGGCTGGCGGCGACGATCCGGTTCACCAGGGCGTCGGGATAGCGAGGGCGGCTGCGGTCATAGCGTTGCGGGTCCGCGCCGAACGACTCCGCTCTGCGCCGGGCCAGCTGGAGCTCGGGATCGGCAGGATCCCGGCGCTTCGGCGGCAACGCGGACATGCACCCCACCACTCGGCTACCGACGCGGCATGGAATAACCCAAAGAACGTCTCAGCCTGCGTTCGCGGGCATGGCATGTCAAATCGCCATTTGGCGGGCCGCCCATTCTGCACAATTCCGCGGGAGCCGGCGTAGCATCGCGTACCACGCGGAAAGGAATCCCGATGCGGATTACGGATAAGGTGGCCATCCCGGCCACGCCATCAGTTCCGGTGGCGATGTGTCGGCGCATGCGTGCATCCACGAGTTGATCAAACGGGCCGAGGACACGTTCGGCCCGGTCGCGCTGTACTTCGCCAACGCGGGCATCACCGGTGGGCCGGGGGGACTCCACACCCCCGAGGAGGCGTGGGACCGGACGCTCGAGGTGAACCTGCGCGCCCATGTCCGGGCCGCCCAACTGCTGCTCCCCGGCTGGCTGAAGCGCGGTGAAGGATACTTCGTGGTCACCGCATCGGCCGCCGGGCTGCTCACCCAGCCGACTTCGTCATCGAAGCATTGGCCGACGAACGTTTTCTGATCCTGCCGCACGACATGGTGCTGGACATGTACCGGCAGAAGACCAGCGACTACGACCAGTGGCTGCGCGAGATGCGCCGCTACCAGGCCCGCCTGCCCGCACAACGGTAGATCCCCCGTCGGGCCTGGGCGCGTGAACCGGCGGGCTCGCCGCAGCGTCGCTAGCGTTCGGCGACCGGTTGACTCCGCTTCGAATTCGCGTTCCGCTCAGCGGTACGTTCGATTGCGATCATGATGGGCCGCGATGTGTTCTGGCCGGACCTCGTCACAGCCCAGACGACCCGGAAGCCCGATGAGCACAGACATCCCTGCCGATCTGACCGGCCCAGGTTCTCGACGGCACACGGATTCCGCCTGGCGGCATGACCCGGTACGGGTTCCGGTCGGCGCGCTGCTACCTCCCGACTCCCCCCGGCTGACCGGAGAGAACGCCGCGCACGTCCGCATGCTCGCCACATCGAGCATCGCGTTCCCGCCGATCATCGTCCATCGCGCGACGCTGCGAGTGATCGACGGAACGCATCGGTTGCGGGCAACGCAACTGCGCGGCGACAAGCTGATCGAGATCCAGTTCTTCGACGGCCCGAGTGAGGACGCCTTCGTCCTGGCCGTGCGGATGAACGTGGAGCGGCCCGGCCTGCCGTTGTCGCTGTCCGACCGCACGGCGGCAGCCGAGCGCATTCTCCGATCGCACCGCCAATGGTCGGACCGGGCCATCGCCGCGGTGACCGGTCTGTCGCACAAAACGGTGGGCTCGATACGGCGGCGGTCAAGTGGGGAATTGACCCAGTCACCCGCCCGGGTCGGCCGGGATGGTCGCGTTCGGCCGGTCAACGGCGGGGAAAACCGCCGCCAAGCGGGCGAGCTCATCGCCAGGCGGCCAGAAGCATCGCCACGGGAGATCGCGCAGCTGGTGGGGATCTCCCCGCAGACCGCACGCGACGTGCGGAACCGGATACACCGCGGCGACGATCCGGCCCTACCGACTCAACGCCGGGAGCCGCCCCACGGTCCACCGGTTCCGCCCGATGGCGGCGTTGCCGACGAGGACGCGGCCGCGATCATGCTTACCCTCAGACGGGATCCCTCGCTGCGGTTGAGCGAGGCCGGCCGGATACTCCTACGCCTGCTGGAGGCGTTCACGGTCACGCCGCAGCAGTGGGAGTCGCTGATCAACGGCCTGCCGTCCCATAGCACGGACCAGGTGGCCGCCGCGGCCCGCGGTTGCGCCCAGGTCTGGCTCGACGTCGCCACCCACCTCGAACAGAGCCGGCGACCCACGCAGCCGGGGACAACCACTTCACCCGCTCCCGTACCGCGTCATGGGAGTAGTTGCCAGGCCATGTAGCCGGACAGTCCGCACAGCACCAGGCGAAGTGCCGCGGCGCCGCCGATCCCTTCCAAGATCACGCCCGGCGCTCGATCCAACGGCCGACACATATAGCCCTCCACGACTCCGGGCATTCACAGTGTGTCCGCATGCAATGCTTTTGCCCGCCATTATGCCTGTGCCGCATACACTCTCCGGAAGTGCGTTGAACCCCGCACCGTTGACTCACAGCGGCTTGACCCGGTTGAATCTCCCGGTCGGCGAGCACCGCCCCACACCTCAAGGAGGAACTGTTGATCCAGTGCTCAGTCACCCTGATCGAGTGGCTTGTCACGTGGTGGCCGTTCCCTTAGCGTGCCGTCCTGCCGCCCGGCTACCGGGCGGCAGGCCTGAACAGCCCTTGATGGTGACCGGGCGCTACTGTGGTGCCAGTTCGGGTGTGAACCTGAACAGGTGGCCGAGAAACTCGGACCGGCTCAGGCCGAACAACGCCGCCATCTCCTGGACGATCGCACGGTCGATACACGCGACGCCGGACCCGTCCGGGTCGTCCGCCAAGCGCTTGCGCGCCCACCGGCGGAACTGTCGTAGCTCCGGTTGCCGGCTTCTCGTCACGGCAGGTAAATCCACCCGTATTACCGGCTGCTCGATCTGAGCCCGCTGTAAGGCCACGCCGAGGAAGTCAGCCGCCGACACTCCCATTGCCTGACATATGTCAACGAGTTTGTCGACCGTACAAGGTCGGAGGCCATACTCGTAGTTCGCGAGTGCTTGGGTGCTGATACTGCGAGACATCCGGCCGACTACTGCGCTTCTCGTCCAGCTCAGACGTTCGCGCACTCTCCGCAGTTCGCTACCAACCGCTTTGGTGATCATCCCGGCGGTGGCTCTCCCCTCCGGGCGACCGCCCTCTGACACGGGATCCGCCTCCTCAGCCACCCTGAGACGCGCGGCACAGGTTCGGGCCATTACTGGCCAGTATCGCCGACCGCGCGACCGGTCATACCCCTGTTCGGACGAAATGCGACACGCGTGCGGTGTTTCGCCATAAGGCAGGCGTGCGTTACGTCACGTCGGCGCCGGGTCGTCACCTGGCAACGCGCGCCGGATGTGTGCGTGCACGACCGCCGAACGTGCCATGTTTCCCACGCGGTGATGGAGGTCCGCGGCGCGTCGCCAGGTTTTGACCGCGGCCGCGGTTTCGCCAAGGGAGGCCTGCGCGTGGCCCAGCACCTCAAGGAGCCAAGCCTCGGCGGCAGCGTCGTGGGTGCGCTTGCACTCCGCCAAGGCGTGCCACGCACGTTGTTTGGCCGCCTTTGCGTCACCGCGTTCGAGATCGATTTCGGCGAGCCTGGTACGCACTTGTAGCGCGATTGCCATGTTGGGGGTGCCCTTCAGCTCGATCAGTGCCTGCTCGCAGTACGCTGTTGCGCCCTGGTGATCGCCCTGGGCCTGGTGAATTGCGCCGATCTGATCCAGGTTGGCGGCATGCGCTGATTTGTCACCGATGTGCTGGGCATGGAAGATGCCCTGGTGTAGATGCGTCAGCGCGGCGTCATGGTTCTTCAGGGTACGAAGGGCTTGGCCGAGGCTCCAATGTGTCCAGCACAGGGCATCGTGGTCGTTGTTCCGTTGGGCGACATCGAGGCTGCGCCGGAGCAGGTCGACGGCGGCGCCGGGATCCCCGCGGGACATCTCGACCTTCCCGAGGTGATACAAGACAGAAGCTTGGCCGCGTTCGTTGCCACTGTCTATGGCGTACTGAAGGCTCGCGTCGAGGCACAGTCGAGCCTGGCTGTGCAAGCCGAGGTTGATGAGCGCCATGCCCAGGCCGGCCTGGGAAGACGCGGTGGCTTCCTGGTCTCCTGTGGCCGCGGCGGATGCGACGGCGATCTCGCGGATCGTGCGGCTGTCCTCGTAGGCGCCGCATCTGTCGAGGTAGGTTGCCACCGTGTCGGCGAGCCGCCAGGCGTGCTGGTGATAGCCGCCCGCGGCGGCGCGCTGGACGGCGGCGGTGAGATTGGTCCGCTCCTGGTCGAACCAGAACCGCGCTTGTCCAGCGTTCTGGAGCTCGGTCGGTTCGACGCCGGGCTCGGGTTCCAGCACGGGTGCTGTCGGCTTCCCGGGGTAGAGGAGCTGGTGGGCTCGGGTCGCCGTGGCCAGGTAGTAGCTCACGATCCGGCGTTCGGCGGCCTGTTGGGCTTCGGGGGACTCATCCTGCGCGGCGCAGTGCACGGCGAACTCACGGAGCAGGTCGTGGAACCGGTAGCGGTCGAAGGCTTCGGGCCGTTCAAGGAGATGCGCGCCCACCAGAATGCCGAAGCTGCGTTTGGTTTCCGCGGGGGTGCGGCCGTCGCACGCACAGGCCAGCTCTACGCCGACGTCCGGGCCGGGATGTAAGCCGAGTAACCGGAACAGTCTTTGCTCCGGCGGGTCCAGGGCGCGGTAGGACCAGGAGAAGAACGTCCGGGCCACCGTCGAACCGTCGCCGTCCTCACCGATGCTGACGATCAGCTGCTTGGCGTCGAGTTGCTTGGCGAAGGTCGACAGCTGCGCCGCGCTCGACGACGTGATGTGCTCGGCCAGTAATGTGATCATGAGTGGAAGTCCCCCGCAGAGTCCTACCAGGAGCGAGCGGTCGTCAACGGCGATCTGTTGGTTCGGCCCCAGCCGCACCGACAGTAGTTCGGCTCCCTCGTTGTCAGACATGGGTTCGACGCGCGCTCGGCGCGCTCCGGTCGTGGCACTGAGCGTCGTGAGCCGTTGCCGGCTCGTCACGATGATCAGGCAGTGGGACAGCAGGGCGATCAGATCCTGCACATGGGCGGTGTTGCGGGCGTTGTCCAGGATGATCAGACAGCGGCGGTTCGCCACAAGCTTGCTGAGCAACAGCTCTCGGGACCGCAGCGTGAGGGTGTCATCCGGCGGGTGACCGAAAGCGGTCAGCAGATCATCGATCACCGTCGACTGGCTCACCGCACCTCCGTCGGCGAAACCGTTGAGGTTGATGAAGATGTCGCCGTCCGGGAAGCGATGGCGGGCAAGGTGGGCCCAATGTACGACCAGTGCCGTCTTTCCGACGCCAGGCATGCCGTCCACGATGACCACGCGGCCGGACGTTCCGGCGGGAGTCGCGGTTGCCTCGTCCAGGTCCCGCAACAGGCCGTCCCGGCCGACGAACTCGACGATGTCGCGCGGCAGTTGTCGAGGCGGCATTGATTCGGCTGGTCGAGCGCGGCTGGTTTCCTGCTGTTGGGTTCGCAGGCTCTCGTGGTGCTGCCTTATGTGGTTCGCTCCCTGCTCGTCGCCCTCCTCGAGCAGGTGGTGCCGAATATCGAAGTAGTAGGCGGTGGCCTCCGACGAGCGGGCCAGTTCGTGCAGGGCGGACATCCGTAGCTTGGCCAGCCCCATATCGTATCTGTGGTCGACCTGCAGGTCGTTGAGCCGAGCGAGCACCTGGTCGCATTCCCCGATCGCCAGAAGTGCTTCGAGCAGGATCGTGTGCGCGGGTAGCCATTCATCCTGTAGCACCCTCTTGCGCCAGGCCGCGGCCGGTGCACTGGACAGATCATCGAGCGGGCGGCCGCGGTACAGCGCCAAAGCCTGTTCCGCGCATTCCACGGCCTGTTCCGGGTCTTGTCGCCTCGCATGGGTGCGAGCCCGGGTGATCAGACTGCGGAACTGGTGGTAGTCGATCAAGGATTTGTCCACATCGAGCCGATAGCTACCGTTGCCCGTGTACAACATGGACGGGTATGATGTTCCTTGTAGGCATCGGCGAATTCGCGTAGCGTAAGTGTGGAATGTGGACACGGGGTTGTGTGGCGGCGGGCTTCCGTCTGGCCACGCCCACTCCATCAGCGTATTGATCGGCACGGCTTTGCCGACGTGGACGAGCAAGGTCGCGAGAACGGCTCGAACCCGTG
This sequence comes from Actinophytocola sp., assembly GCF_035712165.1. GTDB lineage: Bacteria > Actinomycetota > Actinomycetes > Mycobacteriales > Pseudonocardiaceae > DASYTH01. Next base: position 7,635 of record NZ_DASTBH010000020.1, read on the forward strand.
GCGTGCTCCAGTTTTCCTGGCGGCTGCCGCCTATCGTCAACGCCGTTCGTCCCAAGATCTCGAATGCGATGTTCACCAGCGTCACCCCGGCTGCTGGGTTCTGTTATCGGAACAGTGTCCCCTGCCTGGCTTGATCAATGTAGGTGATTGAAAAAGTGATTTGACGGACCTGGTTGAACTTTGTCGCGCATATGGAGTAGTCCGCGTCATGTTGTGCGCATTCAGACAGTTCGATGAAAGTTCACCGGTGTGAGTTGTCCTACTTCTGACCATCCGCGCCTTGCCTCACGTGATGCTGCACGTGCACCGATGGCCTGGTGGGCTTGCGGGCCGGTCGGCCGCGGACGAGCATGGTATTCGCGTCAGATGAGGCCCGGGGGCGCGGCCGGATGCTGTCCGCGCTGACCCTGGTGAGCCATGTGAGGTCAGCTGGTGAGTTCTCGCCCCGCCGTACACCGAACCATTGTCCTGGCGGACGTGGAAGGGTTCGGTGACCGGCGACGGACGAATGCGCACCAGGTTGCTGTTCGCCGGGCTCTGTATCAGGTTCTGCGGAAGGCGTTTGGTCGCGCGGGCGTTCCCTGGTCGGACTGCGATCGCGAGGATCGCGGCGACGGCGTGTTCGTTCTGGTTCCGGCTCAGGTGCCCAAGAGCCGGGTTGTGGACACGTTGCCGTACGAGTTGGCCGAGGTCGTGCGCCGGCACAACGTCGGGCGTCCAGCCGCTGAGCGGATTCGGTTGCGCGTCGCGGTACACGCCGGCGAGGTCGTCTACGACGAGCACGGCGTAACCGGCTCTTCGATCAACCTGGCGTTCCGGCTGCTGGATGCCCAGCCGCTCAGGGAAGCGTTGACGTCCTCGCCGGGGACGCTCGCCATGATCGTCTCGTCGTGGTTTTTCGATGAGGTCGTACGACACAGTGTCGTGGTCGATCCGGCCCGATATCGCCCGGTCTATGCCGACGTCAAGGAAACCGCGACCAGAGCGTGGATTCATCTGCCGGACGGGCCGGCGACCGATCGCGGCCCCGTCGATCTCCTGCTCGATCGCACCGGGCCGGTGCCCCGCCAGCTGCCACCGACGTTGCGCGACTTCACCGGTCGCGCAGACCAACTGGCCGCATTGGACGCACTGTTGCCGGCGATACCCGCCGACGGCTCCGGTGACGTCGTGATCGTGGCGCTGGATGGCGCCGCCGGGGTGGGGAAGACCACCCTGGCCGTGCAGTGGGCGCACCGGGTTCAGCACCGGTTCCCGGACGGAACGCTGTTCACCGACCTGCGTGGCCACGGCCCCAGCGCGCCACTGGCCCCTGGTCTGGTCCTCGCATCGTTTCTGCACGCACTTGGCGTCCCCGACAGTCGCACGTCGGCGGATCTGGACACTCAGGTCGGCACCTACCGTTCGGTGCTGGCCGGCCGGCGGGTTCTGATCGTGTTGGACAACGCGGCAATGCCAGCGCAGGTCCGGCCGCTGCTGCCCGCGGCGGCCGGCAGCATGGTGGTGGTGACCAGCCGGGTCGACCTGACCGGGTTGGTCGTGGCCGAGGCCGCCCATCGCATGGTCGTGGACCTGTTCACCCAGGCCGAGGCGGAGACCCTGATCCGGAAGGTCGTGGGTGCCGAGTTGGCTGCCGCGCAACCCGATGCCGTCGCCGACCTCATTGCGGCCTGCGCAGGGCTGCCGCTCGCGTTGCGGGTGGCGTGCACCCGCATCTCGTCCCGTTCCAGCGGCATCGCCGAGCTGGTTGCCGGGCTTTCCGATGCCCAGGGCCGGCTTGCCGCACTGAGCAGCACCGGAGATGACCGTAGCGCCGTGCGCACCGTCTTCGACTGGTCCTACAGTCGGCTGCCGGCCGAGTTCGCGCGTACGTTCCGCCGCCTGGGCCTGCACGTAGGTCCGGGACTCAGTGTCCACGCTGGGGCCGCGCTCGCCGGCGTTGACCCGGCCACCGCCGGCAGGCACCTCGAGGCGCTCGCGGACATCCATCTGATCGCGCGTGCCGGCCCCGACCGCTATCGCCTGCACGAGCTGCTCTTCGCCTACGCCGGGCACCGCGCCGAGTTGGACGACGCCGGCGCTACCCGCCGACAGGCCGTTGTCAACCTGCTCACCTGGTATGCGCGCACCGCTCAGACGGCCGATCGACTGATCTTTCCCGGCCTCGGGTACGTCGACGCCGAACTGGATCCGGCCGGCAGCGACGTCTCGCTCGCCAGCCGTTCACAGGCACTCGCCTGGATGAACGCCGAGCGCGACAACCTCATGGCAGCACTGCGGGTGGCCATACATCATCAGGCGCACCAGGTGGCCATCTGCCTGGCCGGAACCGCCCGGTTCCTGACGCTTGGCGGACCCGCGTTCTGGGACCTCCGACTCGAGGCCGAGTCGCTCGGGCTAGCCGCCGCACAGGCCAGCGGCAACCTGTCGATGGCGGCCTTCCTCCGGGGGTTCCGCGGCGACACCCTGGCTGACCTCGGCCGGCTCGGCGAGGCCGAGGCCGAGTTCGACACCATGCTCGGGCTCGCCCGCGACCTCAACGACCTGGCCCGGCAGCGCACCGCGCTGATCGGGCTCGGTCAGGTCCGACTGCGAAGCAACGAGTACCTGGCTGCTCGCAGCCACTTTCAGCAGGCACTGACCCTGGCCCGAAGCACGGGAGACGCACGCGCGGAAGCAGTCGTGCGATGCAATCTCAGTCGGATCAGCGTCCACCTCGGGCAGTTCGATTCGGCACTGGAGCATGCCCAGCAGGAACTGGTGCTGCGTCGGCAGGCCGGAGATCGAGTGGGCGAGGCCTATGCGCTGCAGGACCTTGCGGCCGCACAACAGGGACTTCACGATCACGAGGCGGCGATCGACCTCCTCGAATCGGCGATCGAGCTGTACCGGCACCTGGATGGGACCGAGCTGTACGCCGCCCTCGCCCTGCAAGCCGCCGCGGCATCGTTCGAACAGACCGGGGATCTCAGCCGGGCGGCGAGTTGCCTGCGAGAGGCCTCCGCTCTCCTCACCCAACTCGGTCACCCGCAGGCCGACGTCGTGCACACCCGCCTACGCCAGCTCGAGTCCTCGGCCCACCACGGGTTCCGGCGCGGTCAGGCGCCACCCTGACCGCAGGTCGGGCAGTCCGGCCTCGGCTCCCCGGTGCTGCCGGCAACGCTTTCCCGCAGAGTAACCAGATTGAACCCGAACTGACTGCCAACTCGCAGCGCCGGCACCCCGGTGATCAAGCTCATCGCCGCATGCGCAGCGAGCAGCCCGGCGAGGTTTGCCGAGACGGCGTTGGCGGCATGCATCCCAGCCCTCGGACGCTGCGCGGCCCGAGGTGGTCGCCCCGTCACCCGGGCGCACTCGTAGCACGGGCCGGCCCCCGGTCGGTACAGACCCGCCACGACCTGCGGACCGTGATACCCACCGTGTACCCAGGCTGTCCCGGTCGCATGACACACCCGGTTGGTCCAGGACCGAATTTCCAGCGGCTGGTCCGCAGCGAGCAGCAGCACATCGCACGTGACCGCCAACGCCCGCAGCACGCCCGGCGTGTCGACGACCGTCTGCTCCCCGGTGACCATCGCGCCGGAGTTGTAAGCTCGCAACCGGCCCATCGCCGCGTCCACTTTGGACTTGCCGATATCCTCGTCAGTAAACAGGATCTGGCGGTTGAGGTTGGACAACTCCACCACGTCCGGCTCGACGCAATGGATGTGACCGACACCCGACAAGGTCAGGGCCAGCGCGGCGGCACCACCCACCCCGCCCAGCCCAACCACCACAACCCGGGCCTGTCGCAACTGCAGCTGCGCGTCCCAGCTCGAGCGGCGCGGAACCAGGTCCATCCACGAGAACAGCGCCCGGCCCCGTGAGTACCGCTCCACCTCCGCCACGGTCAAGTCTGCCGGCGGTGACTCACCGGCGTCCTCGACATAGCCGGCCTGGACAAAATCCTCGATGGCTGCCCGGACCTGACGCTTCGGTTTCGTTGGAAAGAGGCTGACCACATGCGATATCACCTGCTCCACGCTCCGTGAGCCGTCAAGGGCTTCCAGCATGGCCCACACCCAGCCGTCCGGGTCAAGGACATCCCGAGCGATCCCGGGGACATGTCCACCGATCCGGATCCGACCACCGCCCAGCAACACCGGCTGATGCTCCCGCTTGATACGCGGATGTCGCACGGAAACCTCCACCTTTGTCAGCTTTCCTGATGGGGTTGGCAAAGACTCGCTTCCCGCTTGATCGGGACGAACTCGATGACGGTGGGCTGCCTGCCCGCCCGGTCCGCACGCAAGCGTGAAACCTGCGGTTGCCTACCAGCCACCGGCTCCGGCCCTGGTGGTGCCAAGTGCACATCTGTTCCCATTGCCCAAGTATGGAACCCGACACTGTCAGCGCCAGGTCACCGAAGTGCGTTGTCAGCCAACAAGTCCCTGCGAGCCGCCGGCAACCGACGAGCGCCCGGCAGCCACGAAGCCGCAAGACTCGCAATGAACTTTCACCGAACAGTCAGGCCACGAACAGCCTGCCCTCGACCGGTTCGGCAAGCCCCGCCACGGTCACCCCGCACAACAGCGACCAGGCCGCTCCCTTGCGGGAACGGCCTGGTGACGATATGTAGCCCTGACGGGATGTGAACCCGCGCTACCGCCTTGAGCGGACGAACTACGCGCGATCAGCCTCGGTGGAGGAAGCTGGTCACCAGCGCCAACCACTCCGGCTTGACCAACCACCGGGTTGGGTCGGCAGGGTCCTGGTAGTAGATGCCGTGGTTGTCCGGGTTGGTGCTGGCCACCCGGTAGGTCCACCAGGCCCAGCCGATTCCGTTGTCGTCGAAGGCATCCAGCACGGTGTGCGCCTTCTCCAGGCTGTCCGGCCTGCCGCTGAGAATGCCCACCTGGTTGATCCAGACCGGCGCGTTGAACTGTTGCTCGAAGGACGTGATATCCGCGATCCGGGACAGCGGGTTGTCGAAGATGAAGTAGTTGCCGGTGTAGATGATGTTCGGATCCACCGTGGTGTACGCGCCCTCGAGATGGTTGAGGTTGTAGCCGTCATTGGGGCCCACCACGATCGGAGTGCGGCGGTCGATCCCGCGGATCACCGGGATGATGGAGTCATAGAACGCCCGGACCCCGGCGTCGTCGACCCCGGCTGGATTCGGTTCCGGCAGAATCTCGAATGCCCCGATGTACGGCGTGCGCTGGTAGCGGTGGACGAGGAACTGCCACACCTCGACGAACTCCTGCTTCATCGCCGGATTGGTCCAGAAGTTGTCGGTACGGCCGCCGGCGCCCTGCCCGTAGTTCGAGTCCACGAACAGGGTCACCCACAGCTGGTGGTCGGTGGCCCAGGCGATGGTCTGGTCGAGCAGCGCCAGGTGATCCCGGTCGATGTGGCCCGGCGCGCCGGGGTCGCGGCTGTCCACCTCGTCCTTCCAATCGCCCCACCACCGCAACGGGATCCGTACCGAGTTCGCGCCCTGGGCCACGTTGTCAGCGGCGTCCTGCGGCTGGGCGGTACCCCACTGACCCCAGTTGTAGCCGCGTAAAATGATCTGGCGGCCGCGCGGGTCGAGGATCTGCGTGCCGGAGACCGACAGGCGTGCCGGTTGTGCGCTGACCGAACCCGGATCGTTCTGCGCCGCCACGGCCGGTGCGCAGCCGGCCAGCAACCCGCCGAGCGCCAGGCCCGCCACCGCGCGCGCCAACGTCATGGTCATGTCATTGCCTCGCAATCGAAGTCGGTCGGTTCCGTGGATCACCACGGTGCCGGCCGCGGCTTCAGCTTCGATTCGGGCAATGTTCGGGAACTGTCAAGAAACCCGCCGGCAGGTGGTCAGGGTTACGACCGACCGCCGGTCAACTGGTGTAGGCCTCGAACTCGTAGATGCGGGCAGCGGTGTCGGTGTCCTGAGTGGGAGTGCTGATAGCCAGCCTGAGGAAGCGGGCGTTGCCGCGGGGGACGGCGGTGGTGGTGACGTCGGCGGTGTTGGCCCGGACGGCGGCGACCGTGGTCCAGGCGGTGCCGTCGAGGCTGGTCTGGATGTCGAAGTCGCGGGTGTTCCAGCGGACCGGTTCACCACCGGCACCGGCGTGGCGCACGACGAAGCGACCCACCGGCAGGCTTGCGCCGAGGTCGATGCGGAGGAACCGCGTCGCGCCCAGCGAACACCACTTGTCGCCGGTGCCGCCGGAGACGCTGCCGTTGACGGCTTTGGCCGGGCCTTCGGTGGCACTGCACTGGCTGTCGGCGGTGGCCGGCTTGTTCAGCGCGAGGTTGGGACTCGCGGCCCGGCGGTTCTCGAACTCGGCGGCCCAGAACGCGGTCCGGTCCAGGTAGGCGGTTTCGGCGGCGGCGCCGGTGCGGCCGTAGGCGCCGGTGTAGGTCTGGTAGCCGAACCCGGCGGGCGGCGTAGCGCGGGCCGGCTCGATGGTCGAGCCTTCGTGCCACTCGTTGAACGAGGTGACCGAGACCCAGGTGGGCAGGCCGCCGGTAGCCGGGTCGAGGGCGTTGCGCCACTCGGTGTCGTAGGTGGTTCCGTTGTCGCGGCCCAGAGTTGGCGTGGTGTTGCCGGGCACGGCGCGGTCGTCGACGTAGCCGGGGCCGACCGACGGCGCCCAGATCAGCCCGTGGTCCCTGGCGAACTGCCCGGCCTGCGCCCACCCCGGCGCGGTGGCGCCGGCGATCGCGTCGTAGGTGTACATCCCGCTGAAATGGGCGATCCGGGCCGTGTTGGTGGTCTGCGCCAGAACGATGTTGGCGGTGTTGACCTGGTCCAGCGCCACCCAGTCGGCGTCCGGGACGGTGAGGCTCTCGAAGACGTAGAACGCCGGTCGGTTGCCGTGCTGGGCATCCCGGAAGAAGGCCGGATGCGAGCCGTAACGGCTGTTGAGGTAGTTGATGTCCGACACGGTCGAGCCGGCCGTGCGCCCGCCGTACGGTTCGAGATGCCAGGCCACCTTGATGCCCTGCTGCTGCGCGGCGTTCAGCACGCGAGAGACCAGACCGTCCTCATAGGACCCTTGGCCCCACCAGCTGTAGACGATCACACCGGCCCCGGACTGCCGGACCCAGGCCAGGTGCGCCGCGATGGCGGTGCCGTCACCGGAGTCGTACGGACCAAGGGTCGGGTAGAAGTTCGCCCCGATGTCGTTGGGTGGCGTGTGGCCGCCCTGCGGCCAGTGCCGGTAGCTGCCGCTCCCGGTGGGGCTGCCGTACCAGGGGTAGTAGAACAGGTGCACATTGGGGGACGGCAGGGCCAGCACCGCAGGCGGCGCGGATCCGGCCGGTGGGCCGGGAACCGCGAGCATCGTGGCCGCGGCGAGTCCGGCCGCCGCCAGCAGGCGCGGCAGAGCGCGGGAGAACGGCATGGCGGGCTCCTTCCGGCTCAGTTGTTGATCAGATCGAACTCTTCCCAGGGGCCGACCGCGGTCCGGTTGGCGATCAACGGGCCGGCCCCGGCGTTTTCCGCGGTGACGAACATGTTGTTGGCCTGCGCCCGGAGGCTGACCGAGCCGTCCGGGTTGCGGATGAGCTGGAACGTCTCCCATCCGCCGATGGCGGTGCGGTTGGCGATCAGCGGCTGGGCACCGGCCTGCTCGGCGCAGACGTACATGTTGTTCGCCCGGGCCCGCAGGGCGACGTTGCCGCCGCCGCGGTCGATGAGGTCGAACTGCTCCCACGGCCCCACGGCGGTCCGGTTGGCGATCAACGGGCCGGCCCCGGCGTTTTCCGCGGAAACGAACAGGTTGTTGGCGTGCGCCCGCAGGCTGATCGTGCCGTTGCCGCCCGTGCGGGCCAGACCGATCCGGGCCGCGCCGAGCTGTTTGGCCGTGCTGGCCGGACTCCCGGTCAGTGCGGCGAACGGCTGGGCGTTGGTCGGCGACGCGGTGCGCTCGACCAGGTAGGAACCGCCGGCCTGGGCGGGGATGGTCAGCGTCGCGGCGGTGGTGGGAGCGACCACCGTGGCCCGGGTCCGGCCGTCGACGACGGTCACACTCTGGCCCGGCCACGGGCTGCGCACCGGGAGCTGTTGCGTGGCGCCGGAGTTGATTCCGACCGTGGCCGGCACTCCGCTGAACACCTGCACCGACACCCTGGTGTTGTGCGCGATGGCCACGGTGCCCTCGCCCGTCCAGTCGCCCGGCCAGGACGGGGCGATCCGGACCAGGCCGTCGTAGGCCTGCACCAGGCCGTCGGCGACGGTCGCGGCCAGCACGCCGAGGTGCTCGATGTAAGGCTCCTGGGCGGGCTGCGCGGTGAAGCTGGCCAGACCGGACGGGTAGACCTGGTACCTGGTGATCGCGGCCAGCAGGGCGGTGCGCATCTGCGCCGGCAGCCCCAGCCGGGCGGCGTGCAGCGCGTCGAAGCTCCAGCTGTTGCTGTTGACGTAGCTGCGGGAGGTGAACGTTCGCCGTCCGAGCGCGAGGTTGGGCCCGCTGTCACCGATCAGGTTGTACGGGAAGACCACCTCCAGGCCGATGTTCTCGCCGTTGCGCCGGGGCGCGGTCGGCTGGGTGGACAGGCCGATCATGGTGGTGCCGGCCGCGTCCGACGACGGCGCGAGGAGCTGGGTCTGGGTCGCGGTGTCGGTGCGCGGCCACGGTTGGATCTTCGGAATCGCCGCCTGGAGCTGGCCGACCAGGCCGGGGTCCTGGCCCAGGGTCTGCGCGGCCTGGATGGCGACCGGGAAGAACGCCTGCATGGCGGCGATGTCCGTGGTCGGATCGGTGACGCTCCACTGGGTTTCGTGGGCGTTGGAGCGGGTGTGCAGCCTGCCGTCCGAACCGGTGGTGGCGTGCGAGAGCAGGAACTGCGCGGCGCCGCGGATCAACGGGTAGTTGGCGGACAGGAACGACCGGTTGTCGGTGGCCAGGTAGTGCTGCCAGATCCACAGCCCGATCTCGGCTCCGGTGGTGACGTTCTGCGAGTTGAAGCTCGGCGCGATGATGGAGTCGCAGGAGGCGTTGTCGGTGCCGCCGTTGTAGGTGCCGTTCCCGTTGAACCGCATGGTCTCCGGAACGCACAGACCCTGATGACCTGGATAACGCTGCGTGGTCCAGGTCGCGATGTTGTTGACGTTGTTCGCATAGAGCCGGAATACCGGATCGTTCAGGCCGGCCAGGCCCGCGGAGAGGTTCGCCGCGACGAGCATGCGCAGGTTCCAGAACCAGTACCCGGACGGGAACCAGTCCTGATGGTCCTGCGAGAAGTTGAACAGGTCGGCCACGCCCGCCTGCGAGCCGGGCAGGGTGTCCCGGCTCTGCGCGGCGGACAGGTAGAGGAAGATCGTGCGGAGGTTCTCGACGTAGTCGCCGGCACCGTCCGTCGAAGTGATCTTGATCAGTCCGGCGGAGGCCCAGAAGTCGTGCCAGAACCGCAGCTGCCCGCTGCGCACGTCGGCCCCCGGCTGGGTGGCGTTGCCCAGCACCGCGTTCGTGGTGGCGATGGAGTCGCCGCCGGTCCAGGTGGGCGCGGCCACGACCACCCGGAACGAACCGTCGGCGTTGGGCTGGAACGACACCTGCGCGGTCCGGCTGTCCGGCGTGGATCCGGTGACGTTGCGGCCGGCGGCGGAGAGTCCGGCCAAGGTGCCGAACGTGCGCCCGGACGCGCCGGCTCCGTTGTTGTCCACGAAGGTCTCGGCCAGCGCGGCGACCGGCCCGGACGCCCTGGCCTGAGGTGAGCGGCCGCTCCACAGCCGCACCGCCGCGGTCTGGGTGGAGTTCGGGTCGGCGCCGGTGACGTCCACGACGAGCTGCGCGGTGTCCGCGCGGACGAACGCGGTCAGCGTCATGCCGCCACCGGACTCCCGCAGCATCCCGTCATAGAGATCCAGGCCGCCGGTGAAGTCGGCCGCGCCGGTGAGCCGGGCGAGGCCTGGGATCACAAGCTGGCCAGGAGATTTCCGGTCCGGGAAGGTGTCGTTGCGGTTGAGCTGGGCGGTGAACCCGCCCGCCGCCCACACCGCCGCGCCCAGCGTCCCGTTGCCCAGGGCCATCGAGTCGGCCGGTGCCGGGTTGGACCGGCCGAGCACGACATTGGAGCGCCGCACCAGGTTCGGCGTGTCCACCACGAACGAACCGTTCTGCCAGGCGGTGAAGCCGGGCGCGGCGGATGCGGTCGGTGCCGGTACCGCGGCGCCGGTGGCGGCCAGTGCAACGGCCACAGCGATTGCGGTCAGTCGAGCCATGACAAACCTCCTTCTGAGAGGCGGGCCGGTCAACCAATCAAGTCGAACTGCTCCCATGCGCCGATCGCTGCGCGGTTGGCGATCAGTGGATTGGCGCCGGCGTTGTCCGCGCAGACGAACATGTTGTTGGCGTGCGCGCGCAGGCTGACGCTGCCGTTGGCGTTGTTGACCAGGTCGAACTCCTCCCACGGCCCGACCGTGGCGCGGTTGGCGACCAGCGGGCTGGTGCCGGCGTTCTCCGCCGTGACGAACATGTTGTTGGCGTGGGCGCGGAGGCTGACGCCGCCGTCGGTGTTGTTGACCAGGTCGAACTGCTCCCAGTTGCCGATCGCCGCCCGGTTGGCGATCAACGCGCCCGCCCCGGCGTTCTCCGCCGTGACGAAGTTGTTGTTGGCACGCGCGCGCAGGCTGATCACCCGGTTGACCGGCGGCAGCCCGACGCCCGCGCCGGCGAACATGACCCAGTTGACGTTGAACAGGAAGCCGGGACCGGTCGCCCCTGCGGGGTTGCGCGCGACGAGGTAGAGCGTTCCGGTGCCGGCCGGCGGGTTGCTGAGGGCGACGGAGAAGTCCCGCCAGGTCTGCCAGCCACCGGTCGCGGTGACCGCAACCGAGGCGACCAGCGTCCCGGTGGGCGAGTTCCGCCGCACCTCAACCGTTCCACCGGCCGAAGCCGACGAGGCCCGGACCGTCAACCCGGTGATGTTGTTGAGTGCCAACGGGTCGAAGCTGAACCAGTCACCGTCCTGGATGAACGCGGCGCTGCTGCCGCCCTCCGAGGCGGCCTCGACCGTGACCCCCGGCGTGTCGTTGCCGCGCCCATCGGCGGTGCGTCCGGTGGCGGTGAAGAACTCCGCCTGCTTGTGCTTGGGCTGCAGCGTCACCTGGCCGCGCCCGGTCAGCGGGTTCGAGCCGCCCGTGCCGCCCCGGTCGGTGTAAGACGCCTCGATCACATAGAAGAGGTTGTCGTTCTCGCCGTGTCCGGCCGACAGCGTGGTCTGCACCCGAGCCGAGCAACCGGTGTACTGGTTGAGCGGGTGGCCGTGCGAGTCGTGGCCGAGGATGGCCTGGATGGACACCCGCGAGCAGTCGATCGCGCCGTCTTCGGGGTCGCTCGCCGAGACCGTCACGGTCACGCTCTCGCCGAAGTCGAAGAGCCCACCGGTGGGCGGCGCGCTGATGGTCACAGTAGGGATGGTGTTGCCCGACGTGATCTGCAGGCTCGCGGTGCCGGTGGCACCCGCGGCGTTGCGCACCGTCAGCACCACCGTGTGGTTGCCGGCGGCGAACGTGTGACTGGGGTTGGCCGCGGTGGACGTGCTGCCGTCGCCGAAGTTCCAGGAGAAGGTCAGCGATCCGCCGGACGGGTCGCTGGAGCCGGCGCTGGAGAAGGTGACGGCCAGCGGCGCCGGGCCGTTGGTGCGGTTGGCGCCTGCCTTGGCGGTCGGGCCGGCTGCGCCGTTGAGGTAGTCGATCCGGTCGATCTGGGAGTCGGTGTTGTCGCCGCCGAACCCGGAGCCCCATTCGATCAGGTAAAGGGCGCCGTCCGGGCCGAACTTGAAGTCCATCGGCTTGAGGAAGGTCATCGACGACAACATCTGGTCGATCGCAGTGACCGCGGTGCCCGCCGCGTCGAGCTGGAAGGCGAACAGCCGGTTCGACGTCCACTCGCCGAAGACTGCCCGGCCGTCCAGCTCCACCGGCCACTTGCGGCTGGAGCTCAGGCTCGCGTCGAAGCGGTAGACGGGTCCGGCGATCGGGCCGCCGCCCGACAGTTGCGGGAAGTGCGCCGGATCGGCGGCATAGTGGTAGTACACCTGCGCCGGGATCGCCGGCGGCAGCCGGGTTTGGCCGGTGTTGTTCGGCGAGTTGTTGGCCGGGCCGCCGGTGCAGTCGAACGGCGGGCCGGACGCGGCGGTGGCGAAGTCGAAGTCGTTGTAGGCCAGGTTGGGGCCGATGCAGTGGGGCCACCCGGCGTTGCCCGGCCGGCTGATCACGTCCCACTCCACGGTGTTCTGCGGGCCGCGGGTGGAACTGGCGGATCCCGCGTCCGGACCGAAGTTGGCCACGACCGGGAACCCGGTCCTGGGGTCGATGCCCATCCGGAACGGGTTGCGCTCGCCCATCTGGTAGATCTCCGGGCGGGCGTTGGCCGTGCCCGGGGCGAACAGGTTGCCGGCCGGGATCGTGTAGCTGCCGTCCGGCTGCGGGTGGATGCGCAGGATCTTGCCGGACAGGCTGTTCGTGTTGCCCGCGGTGCGCTGCGCGTCCCACGACGAGCGGCCGGCCCGCTCGTCGATCGGCGTGTAGCCGTTGGAGTCGAACGGGTTGGTGTTGTCGCCTGTGGACAGCCACAGGTTGCCGGAGGTCTTGTCGAACACCAGGCCCGCGCCGTGGTGGCAGCATTCGGCGCGCTGCACCGGCACGTCGAGCACGACGCGCTCGCTGGCCAGGTCGAGCGTGTTGCCGGTGATGGTGAACCGGCTCAGCCGGTCGACGCTGGTGGCCGCGGGTGAGTGGTACAGGTAGATGAAGTGGTTGCTGGCGAAGGCGGGATCCAGCGCCAGGTTGAGCAGGCCGGACTCGTTGGCGGTGAACACGTTCAGGTGTGCGGCGAGCACGGTTCCACCGGCCGGCTGGATGATCCGCACGTCGCCGAGCCGGTCGACGTAGAACACCCGGCCGTCCGGTGCGACGTCCAGCGCCATCGGGTTGGTGGTGTTGGTGTCCAGCGCCACCTTCTGGAACCTCGAGTCCGGCGGCACCGCGGCGCCCGCCACCGGGGCGTCGGCGAGCGGAATGACCAACGCGGGCAGTAACAACGCCGCCGCGGCGCCCAGTCGCGTCCGCCGAGGTGTGGAAGATCGAGCCATGGTGAAGCTCCTTCTTGCGGAGACGGCCAACGGAACCTCAGGGGACCGTGACGGAACTCAGCCACAACCAACTCGCCATCCGCACTGTCGGCTGGAACCCAACTGACGCAGCAAAATCCCGGCGAGGCGGACCAGTTCAGCCGACCAGATCGAACTCTTCCCAGGCGCCGACGGCGGTGCGGTTGGCGATCAGGGCGCTGTTGCCGGCGTTCTCGGCGGTGACCAGCCTGCCGTTGACCAGGGCCCGGAGCGAGACGCTGCCGTCGGGGTTGCGGATCAGCTGGAACGTCTCCCAGAGCCCGACCGCGGTGCGGTTGGCGATCAGCGGGTTGTTGCCGGCGTTCTCCGCGGCGACGATCCGGTTGTTGGCATGGGCCCGCAGCGCGATGTTGCCGTTGCCGGCGTCGAGCCGGTCGAACTGCTCCCAGGGTCCGATCGCGGTCGCCTTGGCGATCAGTGGTCCGGCGCCGGCATTGTCGGCCGAGACGAACCGGCCGTTGGCGTGCGCCCGCAGGCTGATCACGGTCGGCGGCGGCGGCGTGCTGACGGCACAGTCGGCCGGCACGACGCCCGCCACGGTCTGGATCCCGCCGAGCAGCAGGCGCAGGAAGTTGGCCTCGGTGAAGCTCTGCGCGGTGTGCCCCAGCGCGGTATACCAGGCCCGGCCACCGTCGAAGTTGTGGCACCAGGTGGTCGGATGATCGGCCCCCATGGTGCCGCCGGAGTAGGACGACTCGTCGACGGTGGTCAGCACGTGCACGTTCGGCCGGGGGTTGGTCTGGAAGTCGTACCACTCGTCGAACCGGGTGAACTGCGCCGGAAGTCCTTGCGTGGACGGATGATTGGGGTCCGCGATCCGAAGCAGCGCGTTCTGCTGCGCGGGATGCTGCCGGAAGTAGGTACCGACCAGTTGGCCGTACCAGGGCCAGCTGTACCCGCTGTCCGACGCGGCGTGGATCCCGACGAACCCACCACCGCGCTGGATGTAGCGCTGGAAGGCGTCCTTCTCGGCCTGGCTGCCGAGCGGGTCGCCGGTGGCGGACAGGAAGATCACCGCGCCATACTGCGCCAGGTTGGCGTCGGTGAACCGGGTGTCGTCCTCCGTGGCATCCACCGTGAAGTCGTTCTGCCGGCCCAGTTGCTGGATTGCCGCGATGCCGGCGGGAATGGAGTCGTGCCGGAAACCGGTGGTCTTGGAAAACACCAGCACCCGGAAGGCCGCGGCCGGTCCGGCCGCCGCCACATTCGTAGGTACGAGCGCCAGCATCGCCGCGGCCAGCACGGCGGCCATGCGCAGAGTCCGGGACAGCGTCGTCACAGGTACTCCTCGAGCGAAGGCAGGGGACACGCGGTGCGCGCTTCACTCCGAATTTGTTTGACGGGAGAACAAATTCGACCCTTCAAACATAGGACCTTTGCGTTCTGAGGTCAACGGCAAATCTTCGATGAAAGATCGCAAGAATCTGACCTGGATGCGCAAACACAGCACGACATGCACTCTGCACCACATCACAGCAGCTCAGCGCCGATGCACCGAGGCTTGGAGATGAACGCAACCGCATCGCCACTGGCTCGACAGACCGCCATACCCACCCGGCACTCCGCCCACTCCTCCTATGGCTTCACCCTAACGACCGCCTCCCCGGGCACCGTTGACTCAAGCGGGTAATGCCGCAGCTCGGCGTAGAAGATCTCCAGCGAACAGGTGCCGGCGCTGTCCGGTTCACCGGGCCCGTCGACTTTGGTCGCAGTGCACTGGTTTCGGTCCCTGGTAGGTCGATCACGGCAGGTTTCTCGGTGACCACCCTGTCGGACGCTGCCCGGCCTCGAGGTCACCCTCGCCTACGTGCGTGCGGAGCCGACGAGCAGGCCTGGCGGGCGCGCTGGCAACAGGCCTGCGCCGACCTCGCCGTGGGCCGAAACGACCGGGACGCCGAGCACCCGCAGCCGTTACGAGCGGTTCTGCTACTACAGCACGCTCAACTCGGGACTGGTGCGCGCGTGCGTGGGTCCCACCCGAAACTACGACACCACGTGGCAGTGCGACATGGACGTCTACACCCGGGGCAGGGTGCACGTCGAGCTTGCGCAGGCGAGCACGGTGTATTCGCCGCCTGTCTACATTCCGTGCAGGTAGCCCACTGACCTCGGTCGGGTTCGCCCGAACTGGGGGGCGGCGCTCAGCAGCAGGACGCCGGTGATGGTGACGCCGGTGAAACCGTTGCGCTGACGGAGTTCCTGCCGGATGACCGGGTGGACAGGCCGGCCGGGCGGGTCGCGTCCAGGGTCGGGTACACCGCCCAGGACAGCGTGACCAGCTTGGCGCCGGCCAGGATCGCGGTGCGATAGGGCGCCTCGTCGACGGTGCGCAGGGTGGACAGGCTCGTCCGCAGGGTGACCGGTCGGGCGTCGGTGTTCTGACTGGCCGAGGCGGAACCGAGGCCGAGGATGTGTTCCAGGGTGGCGGCCACCACGCGCGCCTACTGGGCCGAGACGAAGTTCCCGCCCAGGGTGCCCACCAGGCCGGCGTTCATGCTGTAGGACCGGCCGAACTGGTCCATGAGGTCGCCGGTTCGGCGGTAGACGTCCAGTACCGGCGCCAGGTTGACGTTCATGCCCACGCCGGCCAGGTTGTCGCCGGCTCCGGTGCCGGCGGCGCGCGCCTGGGCGGGCGGGTCGGCGGACTGCCCGATCTGCTTCGCGGAGAGCACCGGCTCGCCGGGCAGCCGGCGCACCTGGCCGCCCTCCTGGTCGGTCATCAGCAGCAGCGGCCGGTGGTCCGGGCTCTGTGCCGCGGTGTCCCGCAGTGGGCGCACCACGGAGCTGATCTGGCTTTCGTCTCACAAATGTCGCATTAGCGTCTCATTAATCGCCGCCGAGGTGCCGGTAGACCGTGGCGCGGGAGATGCCGAGCTCGGCGGCGATCTCGGCGGCGGTGGCGCCCTCGGCGTGGCGTAGTCGGGCGGCTCGGGCCATCTCGGGGCTGACCACGCTCGGGCGGCCCCGGGATCGGCTGGCCGCCGGGCCGGTCGTCCCGAGCAGCCGGCGGACCCCGTCCAGTACGGCGCGGCGCAGGTCCTCGGTGGGTGCGTCGGCGAACAGCACCACGGGGTCGCCCAGCATCGCGATCGCCTGGGCGGCCCGGACCTGGCGGACGAAGTCCGGTTCCGGCCCGGCCACCAGCGTGTTGGCCAGCATCATGCCGTCCCGGAACCGCCGGAACACCGCGCTGTTGCCGACCATCGCCAGATCCTGCAGGTTCATCCGGATGAGATGCCGGTGCGCCAGGAACACCTCGAGCAGGCGTTCCAGCGCGGTCCAGCGGACCGCCTCGGGATCGGGCCGCGCGGCGGCCGCGTCCGTCGCGGCGGTCATGTCGATCAGCATCGGCTCGGTCAGCGCCGCGAGGATGTCCGCCTTGCTGGGGAAGTGGTAGAGCACGGCGGTCTTGGTCACGCCCACCCGTTCGGCGATCTCCCGTACCGAGGTCGCGTGGAAGCCGCGGGTGCCGAACTCGGCCAGGGCGGCCTGAAGGATCCGGGCCCGGGTGTCGGGCGGCGCCGGGTTTTCGGGCGCTGGGTCTTCGGGCACCGGCCGATCCTACTCCCTTGCCTGACCTTCGGACAGGAAGCTACAGTGGGCTCCTGACCACTGGTCAGTTGATCGAAGGGGTGCGACATGACGAGCCGAACGGTACTGATCTCCGGGGCGGGTATCGCCGGGCCGACGCTGGCCTACTGGTTGGGGCGGCACGGGTTCGCGCCCACCGTCGTCGAGCGGGCGGCCGCGCCGCGCTCCAGTGGCAGCCCGGTCGACGTGCGCGGTCCGGCCGTCGCGGTGGCGCAGCGAATGGGAGTGCTGCCGGACATCCGGCGGGCCGGCACCGAGGTGACCGAACTGACCTTCGTCAACGCCGCCGGCCGGCGGGCCGGCCGGATCAACATCCGAGCCCTCCGGCGCGCCACCGGCAGTGGCGAGGTGGAGTTGCCGCGCGGTGATCTGGCCACCATTCTCCAGCGCGTTGCCCGTGAGCATGCCGAGTTCGTGTACGGCGACCGCATCACCGCGCTGCACCAGGACGAGCGCGGGGTGGACGTCACGTTCGAGCACGCCGCGCCGCGCCGCTTCGACCTGGTGGTCGGTGCCGACGGGCTGCATTCGGCCGTGCGGGCCCTGGCCTTCGGGCCGGAACGCGAGTTCGTCGAGCACCTCGGCATCTACGTCGCCACGGCGCCGCTGCCCGGTACCGAGAACCCGCACGCGGTGGTCCTGCACAACGTGCCGGGCCGGCTGGTCGCCGTGCACCCGTCCACCGGCGGCGCGCTGGCCTTCTTCGCCTTCCGTGGTCCGGAACTTGCCGGCTTCGACCCGAACGACACCGCGTCGCACAAACGGATACTGACCGGCGCGTTCGCCGGCGGCGGGTGGCGGGTGCCCGAACTGCTGGACCGGATGCAAGCCGCGGCGGACCTGTACTTCGACTCGGTGAGCCGGGTCAACCTGCGGCCGTGGTCGCGCGGCCGGGTGGCGCTGCTCGGCGACGCCGCGTCCTGCGTCTCGCTGTTCGGCGACGGCTCCACGCTGGCCATGACCGGCGCGGCCACCCTGGCCGACGCCCTCGCGGCGCACCCGGACGACCACGTGCAGGCCTTCCGGCGGTTCGAGGCGGAGCACCGGGTCCGGGTCGACCCCAAGCTGCACGGCATCGAACGGGCCTCCACCCTGCTCATCCCCGCCACCCGCACCGGAATCGTCACCCGCAACCTCCTCGCCAACCTCTGGCCACTCGGCGCCGCCGCCGGCTGGCTGACCCGAACCGCGGCACGATCCTCGCGACATGACTACGCGAACGTGGAACATGGCTACGCGAACGCGGGACATGGCTAGCGGAGAGGTGGGGCAGTACGCCGGGGCGGCGGGGGGTGGGGGGTGTCCCTATGGATCTTGTCAAGCGGGTTGTGCTGCGGGTGGGCGGTAGAAGGTCTTGTTGCGGAGCATGGCGAACAGGACGTCGCAGCGGCGTCGGGCGAGGCAGATGAGGGCGGCGTTGTGTTTCTTGCCTTCGGCTCGTTTGCGGTCGTAGTAGGCGCGGTTGACCGGATCGGACAGGGCGGCGAACGCGGCGAGGAAGAACGCGCGCTTGAGTTTGCGGTTGCCGGTTCGGGCGGGGTGCTCGCCCTTGATGCTGCTGCCGGAGCTGTGGGTGGTGGGGGCGATGCCGGCGTAGGCGGCCAGATGGGCGGAGGACTTGAACGCGGAGGCGTCGCCGATCTCGAGCAGGATGCGGGCGGCGGTCCTGACCCCGATGCCGGGCATGGAGGTCAGGACCTGGGCAAGAGGGTGCGCATCGAGTATCCCTTCGACCTCGCCGGCGACGGTTTTGCGTTGCTGGAGCACGGTCGTGAGGCTGTCGGCCAGTCTCGGCAGGACGGTGTCGGCGGCGGCGGTGCCGGGCACGACGACGGTCTGCTCGCCGAGTGCGACCAGGATGGCTTCGACCAGCTTGGTGCCGATGCGCGGGGCGTGTTGGGTGGCGATCGTGGTGAGCGTGTCGCGTCCGACCTGCCGGATGCCGGTGGGGCCGCCGCACTGGGACAGGATCGCCAGCACAGCGGGGTGGGTGATCTTGGGACCGATGACGCGTTCGAGGGCGGGGTGGATGCCGGTGAGCAGGCCGCGGATGCGGTTGCTGATCCGGGTGGCCTCGCCGGCCAGGTCGTCGTCGAAGCCGACCAGCACGTCCAGCTCGGCCAGCGCGTCGTCGCCGACAGCGACCTGGCGCAGCGTGTGCGGCAGGGTGCGGGCGGCGTCGGCGATGATGAACGCGTCGCGGGCGTCGGTCTTGGCGCGGCCGGGGTAGAGGTCGGCGATGCGGCGCATCGCCAGCCCCGGCAGGTAGGCCACCTGGTGGCCGCACGCCCGGGCCACGGCGACCGGCAACGCACCGATCGTGGCGGGCTGGTCGACGACGACCAGCAGCGGGCCGTGCTGGGCGAGCTTGTCGAACACCGCTCGCAGCTTCGGCTCGGTGTTCGGCAATGGCGCGTCATGCAGCCGCTTACCCGAGGTATCCAGCCCCACAGCGTGATGGGCGCCCTTACCCACGTCCAACCCGAGGAACACGCCGTAACCGCTTCTCAACGCACCACGTCTTTCATCGTCGCGTGTGGTCGCTGATCAGGCATCGACGGCCGGCACCCACGTTACGACGAGACCTACCCCCAGCCGGGGCGGCCGTGTCCCTATCAGCGGTCCCTCGATGCCACCAGGCCCGGTGACACCACCCCCCGGATCATGCAAACGACTGGGGGCATCAGTCATGCCGAGCCTGGCGACCACAGCCCTTGATCAAGAGCCACGAAGAAGGTAACGGGGGTTCACCGGCCGCGCGGCCGAGCTGCGGCGGCTGACCGAGTCACTGAGCGATGCCGGCGCGACCGCCCTGCCGGTCGCGGTGATCTCC
>NZ_DASTBH010000021.1:0-12079 GCF_035712165.1 Actinophytocola sp.
GTCAGCACGGTCACCGCGATCTCGTCGTAGGCGGCGAAGCACGCGGCGGCCGCGTCCCGCAGCGCCGGATCCCGGCCGGCATGCACGAACAGCTCCAGCGAGGCGATCTGCTCGCGGTCGAACGGAACGCTCTCGGCGACCCGGGCCACCAGCTCGGCCGCCTGCTCCAGCGACACCACCGCGCCGCGGCGCGCCCGCGCCTCCCCGAGCAGCCGTGCGGTCTCTTCCCGGATGAACAGCAGCAGGCTCTCCCGCAGCAGCTCCTCCTGCGTCTCGAAGTGGTAGGTCAGCGTGCCGAGGGACACGCCGGCCTCCCGCGCGATGCGCCGGTTGGTCACCCCGCCGATCCCCTCGGCGCCGACCACCCGCAGCACCGCCCGCAGCACCCTGGTCCGGGTGCTTGTCACGGAATCTCGTAGGGCGGCGTCAGCTCGTGCCATTGCCGCACTCCTTCCAGCTGGGCCGCGAGCGAGATCAGCAGCTCCTCGCCGTCGGCCGGACCGAGCAGCTGCGCGCCGACCGGAAGCCCGGCCCGGGTCAGCCCCGCCGGCACGTTCATCGCCGGCCAGCCCAGCACGTTCCACGGCCAGGCGTACGGACAGGCGTTGATCATGACCCGGTCGGTCTGCCAGCCGCGCAGCCCGTCGATCGCGCCGACCGGCAGCGGTGGCGCCGCGGTGGTCGGGGTCAGCACCACGTCCACCGCGTCGAAGATCCGGCCCACCCGGCGCTGGAACAGGCCGAGCGTGGCGCGCGAGACCCGCAGCGCGGGGCCGCCCAGCCACCGGCCCACGTTGCCGTTGCCCCGGGTCCGCGGGTCGAGCAGGGCCTGGTCGGGCACCCGGCCGCACCAGTCGGTGACCCCGGCCAGCGACCGCGGCAGGAAGTTCAGCCCGATCAGGCCGTAGGCCGGCTCGGCGGCGACCACCTCGTGGCCGAGGTCGCCGAGCGCGGCGGCGATCCGCCGCACCCCGGCCAGCACCTCCGGGTCCGGCCGGACGCCGCGCGGTCCGCCCCACGGCGGCCGCAGCGACAGCGCGATCCGCAGCCGGCCCGGCTCCCGTCCGGCCGCCGCGCGGAACACCCCGCCCGGCCCGGACCGGTCGTGGTGGCCGGACAGCACGTCGAGCAGCAGCGCCGCGTCGGCGACCGTGCGGGCCAGCGGGCCGCAGGTGGTGATGCCGTTGAACAGTTCGGCGTCGGGCAGGCAGGACAGCCGGCCGCGCTGCGGCTTGATGCCGACCAGGTTGGTCCAGGCCGCCGGGATGCGGATCGAGCCGGCCCCGTCCGAGCCCACCGCGGCCGGCACCAGGCCGGCGGCCACCGCCGCCGCCGACCCGCCGGACGACCCGCCCGGAGTGTGCCCGGTGTGCCAGGGGTTGCGGGTGACCCCGAACGCCTCGCCCTCGGTGACCGGCCACTGGCCGAACTCCGGGGTGTTGGTCTTGCCGACGATCACGGCGCCGGCCGCCTTGAGCAGCCGGACGAGCTCGCAGTCGGCCAACTGGACCGGGAAGTCGCCGGGGGCGCCGAACGCGGTCGGCTCGCCCGCCAGGTGGATGTCGTCCTTGATCGCGATGGGCACGCCGAGCAGCGGGGCACGTTCGCCGGCCGCGATCCGGCGGTCGGCCTCGGCGGCCTCGGCGAGCGCGGCGGACTCGCGCACCCGGCGGAAGGCGTTGAGCGTCGGCTGCGTGGCGGCCACCCGGGCGAGCACCCCGGTGACCAGTTCGGTGGCGGTCGGGGTGCCGGCGGCGAGCCGCGCGGCCAGGGTCTCCAGCCCGGCGAACCGGAGCTCCTCGGTGTGCGGTGTGACCACGGCGGCCTCCCTGTTCGTTCGAACGAACGATAACACGGTTGGGCCGCACCGACCGGACAGGTGATGATGATGGCGATGAATGTGCAGTCCCGCGTGCCCGTGCGTCGCCCGCCGGTCGCCCTGTGGCGGGTCCCGGTAGCCAGGGTCGAACCGGTCACGCCCCGGATGACCAGGGTCACCGTGGCCGGCGCCGAGCTCGCCGGGTTCCCGGGCGCCGGTACCGACCAGAACGTGATGCTCTACTTCTATCCCGACGACGTGACCCTGCCCGACCCGCTGACCCTGGAGTCGGCCAGGGCGATGTGGTCCCGGGCCCGGCCGCAGACCCGCACCTACACGGTCCGCCGGCACGACCCGGCGGCCGGCGAGGTCGACTTCGACTTCGTGCTGCACGGGGCGCACGGCCTGGCCTCCGCCTGGGCGCAGCGGGTCCGGCCCGGCGATCCGCTGATCTTCGTCGGGCCCTCGCCCGCCTACCGGCCCGCCCCGGAGGTGCACAGCTACCTGCTGGCCGGGGACGAGACCGCGCTGCCGGCCATCGCCGCGATCCTGCGCGTGCTACCGGCCTCGGCCCGCGCCCGGGTGCTGGTCGAGGTGGCCGACGCCGCCGAGGAGCAGCCGCTGCCCAGCCCGGCCGCGACCGAGATCACCTGGCTGCACCGCGACGGGCTGCCGGCCGGCGGAAACGACCTGCTGGACCGGGCCGTGCGCGGCGCGGACCTGCCCGCCGAGACCGAGGCCTGGGTGGCCGGCGAGCGCACCGCGGTCCTCGCGGTCCGGCGGCACCTGCTCGACGAGCGGGGGTTCGCCCGGCACCGGGTGCGCCCGACCACCTACTGGCGGCACGGCCAGAGCGGCAACTGACCAGGAACCTCACCGCGTCCGCGAGCGTTTTCTGGACAACCGGCCGGACGACACCACGGAGGCGCCAGGACGTGCACAAGCACTACAACGGGGTGAAAACCGCCCTGCTGCTGGGCGGCATGACGGCACTCATCCTGTTGGTGAGCTCGTTGTTCGGACGCACCGCGTTGCTCATCGGCTTCGGTGTCGCGCTGCTGATGAACGGCTACGCCTACTTCAACTCGGACAAGCTGGCGCTGCGCGCCATGCGGGCGTACCCGGTGTCCCAGGCCGAGCAGCCGCTGATGTACCGGATCGTGCGGGAGTTGGCGGTCTCGGCCCGCGCGCCGGTGCCGCGGCTCTACGTCAGCCCGACCGCGGCGCCCAACGCGTTCGCCACCGGCCGCAACCCGCGGCATGCCGCCGTGTGCGCCACCACCGGCCTGCTGGAGCTGCTCGACGAACGCGAGCTGCGCGCGGTGCTGGCGCACGAGCTGTCGCACGTCTACAACCGGGACATCCTGATCTCGTCCGTGGCCGGCGCGCTGGCCAGCGTGATCGCGGTGCTGGCCAACCTGGCGATGTTCGCCGGGCTGTTCGGCGGTTCCGACGACAACCGGCCCAACCCGCTGGCCATGCTGGTGCTCGCAGTGCTCGGCCCGGTCGCGGCCGGGGTCGTGCAGATGGCCGTCAGCCGGTCCCGCGAGTACCAGGCCGACGCCTCGGCCGCCGAGCTCACCGGCGACCCGCTGGCGCTCGCCTCGGCACTGCGCAAGCTCGAGGCCGGCACCCGGGCCCGGCCGCTCGCGCCCGAGCCGGCGCTGGTCTCCCAGTCGCACCTGATGATCGCCAACCCGTTCCGCCCGGGCGAGCGGGCCGCCCGGATGTTCTCCACCCACCCCCCGATGGCCGACCGCATCCGCCGGCTCGAGGAGATGAGCTTCTAGCTCCGGGCCCCGGCGGCCAGCGCCACCGCCATCACGTACTCGCCGTAGCCCGACTTGGCCAGCTCCTGGCCCAGCGCGTAGCACGCCTGGGCGTCGATGAAGCCGCGCTCCAGCGCGATCTCCTCCAGGCAGGCGACCCGGACCCCGGTGCGGTGCTCGAGCACCTGCACGAACTGGCTGGCCTGCAGCAGCGAGTCGTGCGTGCCGGTGTCCAGCCAGGCGAACCCGCGGCGGAGGTCGATCAGGCGGGCCCGGCCCTGGCGCAGGTACGCGGTGTTCACGTCGGTGATCTCCAGCTCGCCCCGGGGCGACGGGGTGAGCGCCCTGGCGATCTTGACGACCTCGTTGTCGTAGAAGTACAGGCCGGTGATCGCGAGGTTGGATTTGGGTCGGGCCGGCTTCTCCTCGATCGAGATCAGCCGCCCGGTGTGGTCCACCTCGCCGACGCCGTACCGGTTGGGGTCCTTCACCGCGTAGCCGAACAGCACCGCGCCGTCCAGGTTGGCCACCGCGTTCTGCAGCATGCCGGTGAAGCCGGTGCCGAAGAAGATGTTGTCCCCGAGCACCAGCGCCACGTCCTCGTCGCCGATGAACTCGTCGCCGATCAGGAACGCCTCGGCGAGCCCGTTCGGGGCCGGCTGCTCGGCGTAGCTCAGCTGGAGGCCGATCCGGGAGCCGTCGCCCAGCAGCCGCCGGAAGTTGGGCAGGTCCACCGGGGTCGAGATGATCAGGATCTCGCGGATGCCGGCCAGCATCAGCACCGACAGCGGGTAGTAGATCATCGGCTTGTCGTAGACCGGCAGCAGCTGTTTGGACACGGCCTGGGTGATCGGGTGCAGCCGGGTGCCGCTGCCGCCGGCGAGGACGATGCCTTTCATTGGGCTCCCACGGGGCGATAACTTCCCGAGTAGTAGGTGAGGCACAAGTGTGAGGGGTCGCGATGCCCGAGGCGGCGACAGACGCAACAACCGCCGGCATCCGGGAGCGCGGGCGCGCCGACCGGTATCACGAGCAGCTGTGCCGCGTGGCGTACCTGGTCGGCTTCTACGGCGCCCGCGCCGGCCACACCCGCAACCCCGATCTGACCGAGCTGGTCCGTCAGCTGGACGAGATCACCCGGGACGGTCAGCGGTAGTTGGTGAACTGCAGGGCGATGCCGAAATCGGCGCCCTTGAGCAGCGCGATGACCTCCTGCAGCTGGTCCTTCTTCTTGCCGGAGACGCGCAGCTGGTCGCCCTGGATCTGGGCCTGAACGCCCTTGGGGCCCTCGTCCCGGATCTTCTTGGCGATCTGCTTGGCCTTGTCCGAGGCGATGCCCTGCACGAGCGTGCCGGTCACCTTGTAGACCTTGCCGGACACCGCCGGGTCGCCGACGTCGAACGCCTTCAGCGAGATGTTCCGCTTGATCAGCTTCTCTTTGAACACGTCGATCGCGGCGCGGCAGCGCTCCTCGGTCTCCGCCTGGATGGTCACGGCCTCCTCACCGGACCAGTTGACCTGCGCTCCGGTGCCACGGAAGTCGAACCGCGTGGACAGTTCCTTGCTCGCCTGGTTCAGCGCGTTGTCCACCTCCTGCCGGTCGACCTTGCTCACCACGTCGAACGACGGGTCCGCCACGTGCCTTGCACCTCCACGATGAGGACTGCGGATTCGGCCCGGATGCTACCCGCTCAGCCCCCATCCCGACCCCCACACCGGTTGCACCCCTCACCGCCCCGTTGGGTATGGTTTCGCCCGACCGGCCCACCACCGCCGGTCCCCGGCGGGTTGCCCGAGTGGCCAAAGGGAGCTGACTGTAAATCAGCCGCGAAAGCTTCGGAGGTTCGAATCCTCCACCCGCCACCACCAGTTAAAACAGCCCCGTGACCAGCGTTGACAGGTCCGGGGTTGATCTTTGTGCTGGTCAGGTGCGGCGGCGGAGGACGCGGGCGCCCTCCACGAGCAGGACGATGCCGATGATGGCCAGGATCAGGCCGATCACCAGCCAGGTCTGGGAGTTGGTCATGAAGCTGCCGCCGATGACGCCGGCGCCCTGAAGGGTCCAGACGCCGCCGAGTAGGAAAGCCAGTGCCCCGAGGCCGATCAGCAACTTGCCGCGCATGGGACCTAATGGTGCCGAGTGAGACCGCCGGCGGGAAGGGGCGCGGTGTCCGACCCCGCGGCTAACCTGCGGGCGCATGACGGCACTCACGGCGGCGCGGATCCGAGTCGCCCGGACGCACGCGCAGGGCCTGGCCGGCGAGCCGGCGACGTCGGTGGCCGGCGCGGTGCGCCGGGTGGTCGGCCTGCAGGCGCAGGACGTCCGGGCCAGCCGGCTCGCCGTGCGGGCCCGCTCCATGGGCCTCACCCGGTCCGATGTGGACAGTGCGGTCACCGCGCGCCGGGTGGTGCGCACCTGGGCCATGCGCGGCACGCTGCACATGCTCGCCGCCGAGGACCTCGGCTGGATCGTGGGTCTGCTCGGCCCGCGGTTCGCCAAGGGGCTGGCCGGCCGGCGCCGGTCGCTGGGGCTGGACGAGGCGACCTGCGAGCGCGGCCTCGCGGCGATCAAGGCCGTGCTGACCGGGTCCGAGCCGCTGGAACGGCCCGAGCTGGTGACCCGGCTGGCCGACCACGGCATGCCGCTCGACCCGGCGACCCAGGCCCCCGCTCACCTGATCGGCTACGCCGCCATGTGCGGGCTGGTCTGCCGCGGACCGGAGACCGGCGCCGATGAGCCGACCTACGTGCTGGTGGAGGAGTGGGTCGACACTCCGCCGGCGGTGCCCGCCGAGACGGCCCGCGCCCGGTTGGCCCGCCGCTACCTGGGCGGCAGCGGCCCGGCCGGCGCCGAGGACTTCGCCGCCTGGTCCGGCCTGCCGCTCGGCGAGTCCCGGGCCGCGTTCGCGGCGATCGCCGACGAGGTGGAGTGCCGGGACGCACCCGGGGGCAAGCCCCTGTTCGTCCTGGCCGGAGCCGGCCAGGACGAGGAAACGGCCGGCCCCCAGGTGCGGCTGCTCGGCCACTTCGACGGCTACCTGCTCGGCTACCGCAGCCGGGACCTGGCCGTGCCCGCGCGCTACGACCGGCGGATCCAGACCGGAGGCGGGTTCGTCATGCCGGCGGTCCTGGTGGACGGCCGCGCGGTCGGCACCTGGCGGCAGACCAGGGCGCGCAACCGGCTGGTGGTCGCGGTCGAACCGTTCACCACGATCCCGCGCCGGGTGCTGCCCGCGCTGCGGGCCGAGGTCGCCGACCTCGGCCGGTTTCTCGACGTACCGGTAGAACTCGATCTTCGCAGGTGAACCGCCGGTAGTGGACCGATCGGGCGCAGGTTTACGCCCAGTTAGCACAGTCGGCTTCTTGGACCGATCGGGGTACAGTAGCGCGACCATGACGTGTGCCCGCAACGCTGCGTCATCCGTGGCGCCCCACTGCGTCTAGTTCGCTCGGACCGCCAACGGGCCGAGGAGGTGTGCATGCCGGACCACCCTGGCACGGGCAATGTCGCCGAACCGTCGAAGCAGATGCCATTGCCGGCCGCCGACGAGGCGAGCCCCCGGCGGCGGTTCGTCTACTTCTCCGCGGCGGTGCTGACCTTCGGGTTGGTCTCGGCGGTGCTGGTGTCCTGGTGGCAACCGATGACCTTCGAGGTCAGGTGGATCTGGATCGGGGCCCTGCTGGTCGTCGGTTTCCTGATCGCCGAACTGCTCGCGGTGAACGTGGACGTCCGCGGCGGGGTGTCCTGGACCATCTCCTTCACCGAGATCCCGCTGGTGATCGGCTTGTTCGTGGCGCCGTTCCAGGTGGTGCTGGCGGCCCATCTGGTCGCGGGCGTGGGCACCTACCTGGCCCGCCGGGTGCAGGACCGGATCGTCTACAACACCGGTGTCTTCATCATCGAGATCGCCACCGCCTTCTCGGTGATGGTGCTGCTGGACTCGTTGCTCGACGGCCCCGCGTGGCCCTCGGTGCTGGCCGGCGCGCTGGCCGCGACGCTGTCCAGCACGCTTCTGGGTCTGGCCGCCATGCAGGTCCTGGCCCGTCCGATCCGGGCCGGCGCCGCCGTGCGCCTGGTGCTGCGCACCCTGGCCCTCGCCGTGGTCAACGCCTCGGTCGGCGTGGTCGGCTACGAGGTGGCCACGCAGGTCGAGGGCGGCACGCCGCTGGCGGTGGTCGCACTGGCCGGGCTGGCGGTGCTCTACATGGCCTACTCCGGGCTGGTCCGCGAGCAGCGCGACCTGGAGACGCTCTCCGAGGTCAGCCTGGTCGTGGCCAGGTCCGGCCACCAGGCGGCGGCCCGTCCGGCCAGCGGTCTGGACGACACCGTCGAGGTGGTCGACGACGCCGAGTGGCACGGCATCGCCGACCGGATCCGGGACCAGCTCGGCGCCACCCGGGTGGTGCTCCGCCTGCAGTTCTCCAGCCACGGGCCGATGATGACGTTCCAGGCGGGCGACCCGTTGCCGGAGCCGGCCGGTGCGCTGGAGGTCACCGGCGTGCGCGCGGATCCGCTGCTGCGGCTGCCCGGTTCGCACGTGCGGCACTTCCGCCGGTCCGACGCGGTCCCGGAGATCCGCCAGGCGCTGGTCCGGCGCGGTGTGCACGAGGCGCTGGTGGTGCCGCTGCGCAGCGCCAGCCATCTGATCGGCATCGTCGAGGTGCACGACAAGCTGTCCCGCTGGCGCGGCTTCGGCCAGGCGGACCAGCGCATGATCGGCACCACCGCGAGCCACCTGGCCACCGCGATCGACAACCGCCGGCTGCTGGCCACGCTGCGTCACGACGCTTACCACGATCCGTTGACCGGGTTGCTCAACCGGCCGGGTTTCCGCCAGGCGGCCGGCCCGCAGCTGCGGGACAACCCGAAGTCCGTCGTGATGCGGCTGGACCTCGAGGTGCTCCCGACGATCAGCGACGCCCTCGGCTACGCGTGGAGCGACCGGATGGTGATCACCGCCGGGCGCCGGCTGCGGGACGCGCTGGGCGCCGAGGTGCCGCTGGCCCGGCTGGAGAGCGGCACCTTCGCCGTGCTGCTGGCGGGCGCCTCGCTGGAGCAGGCGCACGCGACCGCGGAGCGGCTCTGTGTGGAGCTGTCCGCGCCGTACCAGGTCGACCGGCTCACCGTGGAGGCCGGATCGGTGGCCGGGTACTCCTCGCCGTCCACGATCGCCGGCGGCCACGGCGGCGCCGAGATCGACACCAACCTGAGCACCGCGCTGGACGTGGACACCCTGCTGCAGCGGGCCGACGTGGCGTTGCGGGCCGCGCGCAGCGCCGGTGAGCGGGTGCGGGCCTACCTGCCGAGCATGGGCCAGATCTACCTGCGCCGGTTCCAGCTGGTCAGCCAGTTCCGCCCGGCCCTGGAGACCGGCCAGGTCAAGGTGCACTACCAGCCCAAGGTGGCGCTGCCCACCCGGCAGGTGGTCGGGGTGGAGGCGCTGGTCCGCTGGCGGCATCCGGAGTTCGGGCCGCTGGACCCGGACGAGTTCGTGCCGGCCGTCGAGGCGGCCGGGCTGGTCGACGCGCTGACCGACTTCGTGATGGACCAGGCCCTTGGCCGGGCCCGCAAGTGGCTGGACGCCGGCCTGCGGATCTCGGCCGCGGTGAACATCTCGGTCCGTTCGCTGGCCGACGAGACGTTCCCGGACCGGGTCGCGCAGCGGCTGGAGCGCCACCAGGTGCCCGCCGGGCTGCTGACCCTGGAGCTGACCGAGTCCGGGGTGATGGCCGACCCGCAGCGGGCGCTTCCGGTGTTGCGCCGGCTGCACGCGCTCGGCGTGGTGCTCGCCGTCGACGACTTCGGCACCGGGTACTCCTCGCTGGCCTACCTGCGTCAGCTTCCGGTGGACGAGGTGAAGATCGACAAGAGCTTCGTCCTCGGCATGGGCTCCGACCTGGGCGACCACGCCGTGGTGCGGTCGATCGTGGAGCTGGGCCACTCGCTCGGCCTGACCGTGGTGGCCGAGGGGGTCGAGGAGGACATCGCCCGGGACCAGCTGGCGGCGATGGGCTGCGACGTGGCCCAGGGCTACCTGATCTCGCGGCCGCTGTCGGAGTCCCGGCTGGAGGCCTGGTTGCAGGCCCGCACCGTCCAGGCGCAGGGGGTACGTGACGAGCTGGTGCTCACGCTGATCTCGTGACAAACCCGGTTTCGCAACCCCCGGCAGGCTTGTGTACAGTCTTCAACGCTCACGATGTGCACGAGCGCGCCCCAATAGCTCAGTCGGCAGAGCGTCTCCATGGTAAGGAGAAGGTCTACGGTTCGATTCCGTATTGGGGCTCGATGATCTTTGTCGCGGTGCTCGGATCGGGCACCGCGGCATAATCATGTCGAGGCGGTGTAGCTCAGCTGGCAGAGCAAGCGGCTCATAATCGCTGTGTCGCCGGTTCAAGTCCGGCCACCGCTACCGCAAGCCTAGTGAAAGAGGAGGCCAGACCGTGGCTGCCACAGACGTGCGACCGAAGATCACGATGGCGTGCGAGGAGTGCAAGCACCGCAACTACATCACCAAGAAGAACCGGCGCAACGACCCGGACCGCATGGCGCTGAAGAAGTTCTGCCCGAACTGCGGCAAGCACACCGCGCACAAGGAAACCCGCTGAGCGCGCTCGCCTGACCCATGCCCCTGGACGCGTCGTTCAACGGCCGGGTGTACCCACCCTCGCCGGTCTACGAGGTCAGTCGCGAGAAGATCAAGGAGTTCGCCGAGGCGATCGGTGAGCAGAACCCGATCCACTTCGACGCCGAGGCCGCCCGCGCGGCCGGCCATGCCGATGTGCTGGCTCCGCCCACGTTCCTGACCATCGTCAACATCCGGGCCATCGACGCGATCATCAGCGATCCCGAGCTGGGCCTGGACTACAGCCGGATGGTGCACGCCGAGCAGAGCTTCAGCTTCAGCCGCCCGGTGCGGGCCGGCGACCGGCTGACGGTGACCGCGCGCATCGAGGACGTCGCGACCCGGATGGGCAACGACTTCCTCGGGGTGCGCGCCGAGATCGACACCGAGGACGGCGAGCCGGTGTGTGTCGCGCGCGCCGCCCTGGTCGTGCGGAGACCCGAATGAGCGGGGCGAGCCGATGAACACCGCCGTCGGGGACGAACTGCCACCGCTGCAGGTCCGGCTGTCCCGGGCCGACCTGGTGCGCTACGCCGGCGCCTCGCTGGACTTCAACCCGATCCACTGGAACGAGGCATACGCCCGCGAGGTCGGGCTGCCCGACGTGATCGCGCACGGCATGCTCACCATGGCGCTGGCCGGCCGGCTGGTCACCGCGTGGACCGGCGACCCGGCCGCGATCGTCGAGTACGGCGTGCGGTTCACCCGCCCGGTCGTGGTGCCGGATGACGCGGACGGTGCGCTGGTCGAACTGTCCGGCAAGGTCGGCGAGCGGCGCGAGGACGGCACGCTGCGGATCGACATCACCGCGAAGTTCGACGGCCGCACCGTGCTCGGCAAGGCCGTCGCCCTCGTCCGGCCGAGGTGACGCCGCTCAGCGGGCCTCGCGGAGCAGTTCGCCCATCCTGGTGACGCCGGTGGCCAGGTCGTCGTCGCCCAGGGCGTAGGACATCCGGAAGTAGCCCGGGGTGCCGAACGCCTCACCGGGCACCACCGCGACCTCGGCGTGCTCGAGCACCAGGGCGGCGAGATCCACGCTGGTCTCCGGCCGGGCGCCGCGAATCTCCTTGCCCAGCAACGGCTTCACCGACGGGTAGGCGTAGAACGCGCCCTGCGGCACGGGTACCTCGATGCCCGGGATGTCGCCGAGCAGCTTGACGATGGCCTGCCGCCGCCGGTCGAACGCCGCGCGCATGTCGGCGACCGCGTCCAGCGATCCGGACACCGCGGCCAGCGCCGCCCGCTGCGACACGTTGGCCACGTTGGAGGTCAGGTGCGACTGCAGGTTGGCCGCCGCCTTGGTCACGTCCGCCGGGCTGATCATCCAGCCGACCCGCCAGCCGGTCATCGCATAGGTCTTGGCCACGCCGTTGAGCACCACACAGGTGTCGGCCAGTTCCGGCACGGCCACCGGCATGGACACCGCGCGCACGCCGTCGTAGGTCAGGTGCTCGTAGATCTCGTCGGTGACCACCCAGATGCCGTGCTCGACCGCCCAGTGCCCGATCGCCTCGACCTGCGCGCGGTCGTAGACCGACCCGGTCGGGTTGGAGGGCGAGCATATGAGCAGCAACTTGGTGCGGTCCGTGCGTGCCGCCTCGAGCTGCTCGACCGTCACCAGGTAGTCCTGGGTCTCGTCGGCGAGCACCTCGACCGGGACGCCGCCGGCGAGGCGGATCGCCTCCGGGTAGGTCGTCCAGTACGGCGCGGGCAGGATCACCTCGTCACCCGGGTCGAGGAGGGTCGCGAAGGCCTCGTAGACCGCCTGCTTGCCGCCGTTGGTGACGAGGACCTGCGCGGCCGTCACCTCGTAGCCGGAGTCGCGCTCGGTCTTCGCGGCCACCGCCTCCTTGAGGGCCGGCAGGCCG
>NZ_DASTBH010000022.1:0-6434 GCF_035712165.1 Actinophytocola sp.
GTGTCTTCTCCGCAGACCCCTTGAGCACGAGGCGCCGAAATGAGAAGCGTATTTTGTCAGCGATTGTTGGGTACTGCTCCTTCCCGGAAGTCGTGGTCGACACGGCCGGTTCGAACTTCAACACGATTGTGGTCGCCTACACCGGGGCCAGCCTCGGCTCGCTGTCCGAGGTCGCCTGCGACACCTTCGGCAATCCGGACCAGACCGCGCGCCTGGAGTTCACGGCCAGCCGCGCCAAGGCGATCGGCGTGTCCAACTTCCACCCCGACCGGCTGGTCGACCTCATCGAGCACAACGAGGTCACGCCCGCGGTGAACCAGATCGAGACCCACCCGTTCTACCAGCGCACCACCGACCAGCAGATCATGCGCGAGCACGGTGTCCGGATCGAGTCGTGGGGCCCGTTCGCGGAGGGCAAGAACAACCTGTTCGCCCACCCGGTGCTCAGCGCGATCGTCGAGGAGCACGGCAAGTCCGTGGCGCAGGTGGTGCTGCGCTGGCTGGTCCAGCGGGAGGTCGTGGTGATCCCCAAGTCCGTCCGCGCCGACCGGATGGCGCAGAACATCGCCGTGTTCGACTCGCCCTCACCGACGAGCAGATGACCCGCATCGCCGCCCTGGACACCGGCGCCTCGCTGTTCTTCGACCACCGCGACCCGACGATGGTCAGCCGACTCGGCAAGGTCCGCGTCACCGACTGACCCCACCCACACCCTCAGGTATGGGTGCGCTTCGTCTCGGCTTGGTCGAGTTCGCGCAGTGCCGCGTGGAACCGCTCGTAGCAGCGTCGCCAGGCCGGGTGATCGTCCGGTAGCGCCGCCAGCAGCGGCCGCAGGTCGGCGGAGAACGCCAGGCTGGCCTCGAGCGGGAGCAGCGAGGGCAGGTTGTCGATGGCGATGATCTCCAGCGGTGGTGCGACGTCCAGCGCCAGCACGGGTTCGGTCCAGGTCGTGGTCCGGTCGTAGATCGGGAGCAGGTGGTTGGGGGAGCCGACGTCGCAGGTGACGTCGGCGATCACGGACAGCCTGCGCGGGGCGGTCAGGTCGGCCGGGGTGAGAAACGGCGGGGTCGGGTGCTCGGTGAGCACGGCGTTGACCATCAGGTCGTGGTCCAGCAGCGCCGGGCGGTCCAGCTCGCGGGTCTCGGCCAGGTCCCAGCGGGTCGCCTCGATCCCGGCCTCGGCCAGCGCCGCCACCGCGCCCCGGCCGCACCGCCCGAGCGCGCCGATCACCAGCGCCGTGCCGGCCCGCGCACCGGACCCGGCCAGCGCCCGGTCCAGGTCGGCCTTCGCCGACGGTCGCAGTGGAACGGCGAGGTCGCCGGTGCGGTGCAGCACCGCCAGCGCCGCGCCGACGTAGCCGGCCCAGTAGCCGAACGCGGTGAGCCGGCGTCCGGCGTCGTCGGTCAGGTACTCCAGGTCCAGCAAGACCCCGCCGCCCGCGGCGAACCGGCGCAGCAGCGCGGCGGCGCCGGGCTGGCCCTTGTAGGCATGGCCGAAGAACACGTGCCGGTGGCGCAGCTCCGCCGGCTGCTCCGGTAGCTCCTTCAGTCCCACCACGACGGCGTCGGCCGGCGCGTCAACCCAGCTTCCCGGCTCGGCCACGGCACACCCGGCGGCCCGGTACTCCCCGATCCCAAAGACCCGGTGGGGCGAGTCCTCCACCACCACCTCGGCGCCGGCCCGAACCAGCCACGCCGCGTCCGCCGGCGTGATCACCGTGCGTCGCTCACTCGCCCGAACCTCGTGCCGCAACCACAGTCGCACACCATTGACCACGCCCTGACCCTACGGGTCGCGGCGTGGAGGAGCACGGCGAGGAATACCCTCGGTCTGCACTGGACGCGTGCTCCTGGTGATGCGTTCCGGTAGCACGGACCGGGGTTCCACGTTGTGGACGAACGGGGATGGGCGTTGACTGGGTGATCGGTTCCGGGTACGGATTGTGTGTGGCTTTCGCTGTGCCGTTGACGCGCCGCCGGCATGTGGACTTCGTCCGCGTGGCGGCTGGGATGTGTCCGGCCGGCCGCTGATCTCTGTTCACCCTTTCCGCTCTGTCCAGTGTGGATTCCTTGTGCGATGCGAATGGTGGGGTCATGAGTCATGCCGGTGAAGCGGCCTATGACGGGTTGCGGTTGAGCCAGTGGCAGTCGGGTCGGACGCGGGCGGACGGGTTGTCGCGGCGTGATCTGCTGCGCGCGTTGGCCGGGGTCGGGTTGGGTGCGGCGGCTGTGCTGTCCGGTGCGGGCAGCGCGGCCGCGGCGGGCCCGATCGTCAAGCCGCTGCCGGCGGAGTGGTTCGATGTGTTCGGCGGCAACGCGGAGATGCGCTGGGAGTCGATGCGCGGGCAGGGTTATCACACGCCGGTGGACCGGTTCTTCGTCCGCAACCACACCGCGACGCCGTTGATCGATGTGCAGACGTGGCGGCTGCGGCTCTTCGGAGCCGGCCTGCGTGGCGCGCCGGGCCGGGACGCGGCGGTGGAGTTCGACTACGCGCAGCTGCGGCGGCTGCCGTCGGTTGCGGTGTCAGCGTTCGTGGAGTGTGCCGGCAACGGACGCAGCTTCTTCGGCAGCCAGCAGGGCACGCCGGCGGCGGGCACGCCGTGGCGGTTGGGCGCGGTGGGTGTGGCGCGGTGGCGTGGAGTTCGGCTGGCGACGGTGCTGCGCCGGGCCGGGCTCACCGCCGCGGCGGTGGATGTGCTGCCGGTGGGTCTGGACGCGGAGGTGGTCAGCAACGGGGTGAACCTCGGGCATGTGCGGCGTCCGCTGCCGGTGGCCAAGGCGCTGGACGACGCGCTGCTGGCCTACGAGATGAACGGCGAGCCGCTGCCGCCGGACCATGGGGCTCCGGTAAGGCTGGTGGTGCCCTCCTGGGCGGGCATCGCGTCGGTCAAGTGGGTGGGCGAGATCGAGGTGTCGGACGTGCCGTTGTTCTCCCCGTTCAACACCCAGCTCTACCGGCTGTTCGGCTCCGGCTACCCGGCCGAGGGTGAGCTGGTCACGCGGCAGGTCGTCAAGAGTGCCTTCGAGCTGCCGTGGCAGGGCGCGACGTTCGCGGCCGGTCAGCGGCACGTGCTGCACGGCCGGTCGTGGTCGGGCAACGGCCGCATACGAACGGTGCGGGTGAGTACCGACGGCGGCGCGACCTGGCGGCAGGCCCGTCCGCGAGGGGTGCAGCTGTCCGGGTCCGGATGGCTGCCCTGGTCGGTGGACTGGCTGCCGCGGCAGCCGGGCGAGTACGAGCTGCTGGCCAGGGCGAGCGACGAAACCGGTGCCAGCCAA
This sequence comes from Actinophytocola sp., assembly GCF_035712165.1. Classification (GTDB taxonomy): domain Bacteria; phylum Actinomycetota; class Actinomycetes; order Mycobacteriales; family Pseudonocardiaceae; genus DASYTH01. The sequence continues at coordinate 3,282 of NZ_DASTBH010000022.1, forward strand.
CCGGATTCGGTCCCGTTCAACACCGGCGGATACCTGTTCGGTGCCGTGGTCCGGCACCGGGTCACCGTGGTGTAGCGGAAAGGCGTTCACCCCGGGCAGAGCGCGCCCCGTCGGCCTTTCAGCCATCTCGGTGTTCTGGCGGGCACGGGAACGATCACAAGGCCGTGCGCCCGTCGTACTCGGCCTGCGCCTTGTCGATCTCCGCGCCGTGCTCGACCGCCCAGCCCATGAGCTGGCACACGTTGTCCAGCAGGGTTTCGCCCAGTGGGGTCAGGGCGTAGTCGACCCGTGGCGGCACCACCGGGTAAACGGTGCGGCTGACCAGACCGTCGCGTTCCAGCACGCGCAACGTGGCGGTGAGCATGCGCTGGCTGATACCGGTGATGCCGCGGCGCAGTTCGGTGAACCGCTTCGTGCCGGTGCCGAGCTGATGGATGACGGCGATCGACCACTTGTCGCCGATCCGGTCCAGGACCTGTCGCGCGTGACACAACGTCGCCGGGTCCGGCTGGTCTACCTGCATGGTTCCCTCCACGTGACCGAGGCGGGAAAAGGTGCCTTCTTCCACCCGTCGTCTCGGTTCCCGATGATCAGGTCAGTATCCAAACGGAACCATGAAAGGGCGAGCATGACAACCCAGGAGCTGATCGCCGACCAGACCTTCGCCGTGCCCGCGCGCGACGAGGCGCTGCGCCGGGCCGCGGACGCGCTGGCCGAGCGCGGCATCGCGGCGCATGTGGTGGACACCGTGGCCGATGCTCGCCGGTTGGTGCGCGAGTTGTTGCCGAGAGACAAGGAGATCTTCACCTCCCTCAGCGAAACCCTCCGGTTGTCCGGGATCACCGAGGACATCGACACGTCTGGCGAGTTCCGGTCGGTGCGCACGCGGCTGGCCGAGTTCGACGGAGACGTCCGGGCACAGATCACGATGGGCGCGGCTCCGGACGTGGTGGTCGGCAGCGTCCACGCGATCACCGAGGACGGAGTGCTGCTCGCCGCATCGGCCAGCGGCAGCCAGTTCGCCTCCTACGCCGCCGGCGCGGAGCGGGCGATCTGGGTGGTCGGTGCGCAGAAGGTGGTGCCCGACTTCGAGACCGCGCTGCGCCGGCTGCGCACCTACAGCCTGCCGCGCGAGCAGGAACGTATGGCCGCCACCGGCTGGCAGTCGTTCATCGGCAAGATCCTGATCATCGAGCGCGAGGTGTTCCCGGACCGCGGCACCGTCGTGCTGGTGCGCGAGCCGATCGGCTTCTGAGACCAGCGGCAGGGAATGGGGCGCCGAGCTGAGCGAGGTTTGGTGCGCGCCTGGTCGGGTACGTCGGGCGGACGCCGCATGGCCGGGACACGCGGTGGCCGGTGCGGGTCGACCTGCATCTTGAGCAGGGTGTGGCCGAGTCCGATGTGGATCGCTGGGTGCAATCGGCGTGCATGTTGTGCAGCAATGGTTGCGGCTGCGACATCGCGGTCAAGGACGGCCGGATGGTGGGGGTTCGGGGCCGGGCGGGCGATGTGGTCAACCATGGCCGGCTGGGCCCGAAAGGGTTGTACGGCTCGTGGCCGTGGCAGGGCCGGGACCGGTTGACCCGGCCGCAACAGGCCCATGTCGACGTGCTGGTGGACGACGTGGACGCCGCCGTGCGGGTCACCAGGCTCGCCGACCGCCAGGCGTCGGCGCCGAAGGGGTGAGGCCATGCACCTGGCAACCTACATCGGACTGCTGGACAGCTCACTGCGCACGCTCGCCGACGCCTACCGCCAGGTCGGCCGAGGCCACGGTGCGGAGCCTGACGTCGCCCACACCTGCCAACTGCTCGCCGCCCGGATCGACACGTAACTGGCGGACCTGGGTCCCGTGGTGCGGCGCTACGGCGAGCACCGCGAGGCCGAATCCGAGCGGTTACACGCCACCGGTCTGGACCACACCCGCAGCGGCGCCGTCGGCCTGCTGCGGGACCTGCAGGATCTGTACCTGACGTTTGGTCAGCTGCCACGGGGGGCATACGAAATCATGATCGGACGCTTGGAAACCGTGGTGCTGGATGCCCGCGATCCCCAGGAGTTGGCCAGGTTCTATGCCGAGCTGATCGGCGCGAAGGCTGTGGTCGAAGAGCCGAACTGGGTCACCATCGAGGATGGAGCCGGCCGCCGGCTGTCCTTCCAGACCTCCCCGCAACACCGACCGCCGACCTTCCCCGACCCCGCCGGCTCGCAACAGGCCCATGTGGACGTGCTGGTGGACGACGTGGACGCCGCCGAACGCAAGGTGCTCGAACTCGGCGCGACCCGGGTCCCCGACGCGACCGACGACAAGAACTTCCGTGTGTTCCGTGACCCCGCCGGGCACACCTTCTGCCTCGTGTACGGCTGACCCGGTCCCACATCGCCGGTCCGGGTGGTTTGGGCCGCGCAGCCGCAGGGCTGATCATCAGCGGGATGGCGCCGGTGTGGGTGCACCCGCGGTGGGACGCCGAGCAGCATTTCGCCTATCCGCCGGAGCCGGACAACGTCGCCGAGGGGCGCCCACCTGCTGTTCCACCCGGACCTGCCGACCTGGGCCATGGACGCCGGCGCGGACCTGTGCGTGACCAGCGTGCACAAGATGGGCTGCGGGCTGGAGCAGGGCTCGGTGTATCACCTGCAGGGCGGTGCTGACCGCCCGCTCGGACCTGCTCAAGACGACCAGCCCCAGCGCGCTGACTTTCGCCGGGTTGGACGGCTGGCGCCGGCAGATGGTCGAACACGGCCGGGCCGCCCTCGCCGCCACCCTGCGGCTGGCCGCCCAGGTGCGCGGCGAGCTGGGCCGGGCGGGCTACCAGGCCAGCGAATGGCCGCGCACGCACTGCCAGGTCGACCTGGGCCTGTCCGATCATCGCCGGATGGCCGCGCACTGACCATCGCCGACACCGAACACACCGCCGGACGGCTGGTCGCCGCGCTGCACGCGCTGGTCGAGCACATCGACGAGGTGCCCGAGGCCAAGCCCCTGCACCTGCCTGCCCGCGGGCATGTACATCGCCACCGGGCTCGCGCTGCTCCCGCAGGGCGTGATCACCGGCCTGGGCACCGCGCTCGGCCAACGCCTGGCCACCCGGATCACCGTGCGCACCCTGGTCTCCGGCGGCTTCGTCGTGCTCGCGCTCACCAGCGCGGCAC
>NZ_DASTBH010000023.1:0-6586 GCF_035712165.1 Actinophytocola sp.
CTCGGCGCATGCTCGCCCGAGCGCTGGATGCCGGTGTGCCCGCTGGATGGGTCACTGCCGACGAGGCCTACGGCGGGGACTCGAAGTTCCGGTCTTGGCTGGAAGATCGGCGGATCGGCTACGTCGTGGCCGTGCCGGCCAACCAGACCATCCCGGCGGCGGCTGGCACCTCCCGCGCTGATGTGCTGGTGGCCCACGCGCCCGGCCAGGCGTGGAAGCGCCGTAGCTGTGGCGAGGGCGCCAAAGGGCCACGCATGTTCGACTGGGCCGTCGCCGAGTTGCCGACCTACTCCGACACCACCCCCGCAGGTTGGCAACGGTGGTTGCTGGCGCGTCGCTCCCTGACCCGCAACAGCAAGGGCGAGCACGAACTGGCCTACTACTTGTGTTGCGCCCCAACAGGAACCGCCGATGACGACCTAATCCGGGTCGCCGGGGCACGCTGGGCGATCGAAGACTGTTTCCAGACGGCGAAAACCGAGGTCGGCCTGGACCACTACCAAGTCCGCCGCTACGACGCCTGGTACCGCCACATCACCCTAGCCATGCTCGCCCACACCTACCTGGCCGTGACCGCCGCTATCGCCCCAAAAGCCCTGGCGGCGGCCTCATCGCAGTCACGTTGGGCGAGGTCAAACGTCTTCTGGCACACCTGATCACCACCTTCCCCAGCCGCACCCTGACCTGGGCCTGGTCCCACTGGCGCCGACAACACCAATACCGAGCACGACAAGCCCACTACCAGCGCCGACACAGCCAAGATCACAAAGTGCCGCTGGAGTATTAGTACTGCAACGGCACTTGGTTGGTCGGTAGTTGATCTCGTGTTCGCGGAGCTGGAACGGGTGCATGAGCGGATCGCTGACCGGTTCATCCGTCCGAGCCCCGGGCCCGGGTTCGGGAGTATGTGTCTGGTCTGGTTGCCGGGCTGGAACGGAAGAACGGGTGGACGTCGGCCCGGCCGGGACGGTCTTGCGGAGGTAGTGCGCGCGGCCGGTGACCGGGTTGATCCCGGCGTAGACCCGCACCCGCAACGACCCACTGGGCAACCGGCTGATCGACCCGCGCGGCCCGCGCCGCACCGGCCCATCGTCGAGAGTTAGACAGGTGGTATTCATGTCACGATCCATGCCACAAGACTGTCTACTCGAGACGGCGATGTCGCATCGCCGCGGTGGATCCCTGTCTATCCGCCCAGGTGATCCTCGGAAGCGCCAAGTCCACCCTGCTCGCCGGTCCCGCGGGCTGAGGTCAGGACCCGCGACCCGCTGGGCTCGTGGATGTGCTGGACACCGTTTTGGTCGTGAGGTAGGTGGCGTGGCTGATGCCGAGGAGGGCGATGGCACCCTCGCTGATGCCGGGCAGCGCGGTGATCTTGGCCGAGACCGCGGCCAGGGCCGAGCCGACCGCCACCGCGTAGGAGCCGACGATGATCAGGGTGAAGTAGAACATCTGGATCTTGCCGAGATCGAGCCGTCCGATCCCGCCCACCTCCTCACTGCGGAACAGGTCCAGCCAACTCGACTGTTGCGGTGAGTCGTTGACGGCGAGGACGCCCTTGGCCATGATGCGGCCGCCGGTGGATTTCGCTTCCGCCTCGTCCGCCGCGGCCACCGAATAGTCGCCCACCTTGACGAGCGTGTCGGACTCTTCCGTCAGGTGTGCCTTGGTCAACGCCAACTCGGCGCTCTCCCGATTCGGTGTGCTCCGCGCCTTTTCCTGCTTGATCAGGCCGGCGCCGACGAGCGAGGTGACGCTGACGCCGAGCAGGATCCACAGTTCCGGCGGGATCGTGATCCCCAGCGGGTCGGCCTGGCCACCGCGGACGTTGTGCACGGCCGCCACGAAGAACGCGGACACGATGAGAACGGTCCACAGCACGGTCTGAAAGCGGGACAGGCTGACCTTGTTCCGCAGGTCGACGACGGCCCCACGACTCAGGCCGACCACCTGTTTACCCACGATCGCCAGGAACAGCATCAACAATGCCAGCACGGCGAGCCATGCCCAGATGGGAAGCAGGAACCATGCCGCGACAATGGCCAGTGGTGGAATCAGGATCAACAACACGGCCCAGTAGGCTTTGCCGGCCTTCGGTTGCGTGGACATCGTTCATCCCAAATCTGCTCAGACGCGGAAGAGCAGCTTACCCCGAAAACCACGATTTTCAGAGCCATTCGATCGTGCGCTCATCGACAAAAGCGTATTCATGGCGCACGAAATGCGGGTGCGGCGGTCGGCGGTCAGCCCACGTGGGCGATGTCGAGAACCATCTCCCGGGTGTGGTTGGTGGGGTCGAGTTGACTGGACACCTGGAACGGCACCATCGCGCTGACCCCGATCGCGATGGTGGACTGGCCCTCGAAGGAGCCGGCGAACCGGATCGCGCGCAGGCTCTTCCAGCCGGCGAGTTGGCTCTCGCCGTACAGATCGTCCCCGAAGACCGGTGGGTCGCCGGAGGCGTCGAAACCCTGGACGGGAGCGCGCACCACGACCTGCAGCGCCGCAGAACCCGCTACGGGGACCGGCTGTCCGGATCCGTCCGCGGTGACGACCGGCACGTAGCTCACGACATAGCCGACCTCCGCCGCACCGGCGATGTCCAAGACCACCCGGTCGTAACAGTCATGCCGGCCCACGCGGACCTCGACCAGCGCGTCGGTGGTCTGGGCCGGTGCCTCCCGCGCCCCGGTGCCCCACGCAGGGCGCGCAGACCGGCGCGGCCGACACCGTCGGCACGGTCGAGCCGGCCGGCGACGCGGGCGGCGGCGGTGCGCAGCCCGCCGTGAGGACGGTGCCACCTACCAGGACCGGCATGGTCGTCGTTCGCATGGCGGACTCCCGCTCTCGTTTGGTGCACAGGACGCGGCGGCCCACCTCGGGTTGCGCGGTATCCGTGCGGCCACGCAACGTATTCCGTTGCCGCGGCGACCGACCTGGCCGAGCGGATCACCGCGCTGCGGCACCAGAAAGTGGACTGGCGGGCGGAGTTGGGCTCCTCGTTGGCCCGGTTGCGCGGCGTACGCGGCGTGACTACACCGGTCAGCGGAACCGTGCTGGCGGCCACGGTCACCCTGCCGGACACCATCGAACTGACCGGCGAGACGACCATCATCGCCCGGGACGTCGTGCTGGCCATCGGCTCGGTGCGGGTGCACGGCAATCCGAACGGCTACGGCCTGAACCAGCTCTTCATCGACAACGCCGGCGGTTACGGCGGAAACCCCGGGCCTGCCGGCCCGGGCGGCAATGGTGGCTTCGGCGGCAACGGTGGCCAGGGCGGGCAGAGCCTGGAGGGCTTCTCGTGGCCGGGGCAGAACGGCTGGAACGTTCTCGGCGGCCCGTCCGGTCAGCAGGGTGGTGCCGGCCTCGCCGGCAACACCAGGGTCGACCTCCGACAGCCGCCGACGCGCCAACTCCAACGCCCCAGCGGTTGTGCGGGCTCCGGGCCGGCGGTCGTACAAACAACTTCCGCACAACCTCAACCGGGCGGCGGCCTACCCTCGGGACCACGCCGCGCCGACTCGGCGGACGGCCGGGCTGTGGGGGTGCCGTGGAGATTCGGGTGCTGGGACCGGTCGAGGCCTGGTCGGACGACGGACCGCTCGCGCTGGGCGGACGGTTACGCCGGACGCTGCTGGCGTCGCTTGCGCTGCAGGCCAACCAGGTGGTCTCGGTCGAGCAGTTGACCGCCGTGATGTGGCCGGACGGGGCGCCGCCGTCAGCTCGGGCCCGGGTTCACGATCAGGTTTTCGCGTTGCGACGGACGTTGTCGTCGGGTGGCCGGGAGTGGGACGGCTGCCTGACCACGCGGCCGCCGGGCTATGTGCTCCGGGTCGAGCCCGATCGGGTGGATCACCTGCGGTTCGCCGAGCTGGTCAGGTCCGCGCGGCGGGCGGGGGCCGAGGGCGACGGGCGGGCTGCTGTCGCGGGGTTTCGTGCCGCCCTGGCCTTGTGGCGGGGGCCGGCTCTCGGCGGGACGAACGCGGGCGGCGGGCTGAGCGCGGCGGCGCGGCGGCTGGAGGAGAGCCGGCTGGTGGCGGCCGAGGACTGTATGGCGGCCGAGCTCGCCGGGGGCGCCGGCACCGAGCTCGTTCCGGAGTTGACCGCCCTGGTCGCGGAACATCCGCTGCGGGAACGGTTGTGCGGGCAGCTGATGCTCGCGCTGTACCGCGCCGGGCGGCAGGCCGATGCGCTCGCGGCCTGGTGGGACGTGCGTGGCCGGTTGCGCGACGAGCTCGGGTTGGATCCGGGCCCGGAGCTGATGGCCCTGCACGACCGGGTGCTGCGCAACGACCGGTCGCTGCTGCGGGATGAGGCCGGGCCGGTGCGGACGAGTGCCGCCGGGCCCGAGTCGCCGCACGTGGACGTGGCCGCCGGCCGGGGCGCGGCCGTGCCCCGGGAGCTACCCGCCGATGTCCGGGGTTTCGTTGGGCGCCAGGCGGAGCTGGCGATGCTGGATGGCCTGCTCGACCGGGACGATCCCGGCACGGTGATGCGGGTCGTGGTTATCGGCGGCACCGCCGGGGTGGGGAAGACCGCGCTCGCCGTCCACTGGTCCCACCGGATCGTCGAGCGGTTTCCCGACGGCCAACTGTTCGCGGATCTGCGCGGCTACGACCGGGATCGGCCGCTGTCGCCGGCCGATGTACTCGCGGTTTTCCTGCGGGCGCTGGGTGTGGACGGTTCGGCGGTGCCGGCCGACATCGACGAGCGGGCCGCGCTGTACCGCAGCGTGCTGGCGCACCGCCGGGTGCTCGTCGTGCTCGACAACGCCGACGGCTACGACCATGTCCGACAGCTGCTGCCCGGCGGTCCGGCCTGCCAGGTGGTGGTGACCAGCCGGGAACGCATCCTGGCCCTCGGGGTCCGGCACGGGGCGGTGCGGATCGAGCTGGATCTACTATCCCCCAACGATTCGGTGGCCCTACTCGCCCGGCGGGCCGGTGATCGGGTGACGGTGGACCCGGCCGGGACGGCGGCGCTCGCCGAGCGGTGCGCGTACCTGCCGCTCGCCCTGTGCATCGCGGCGGAGTACCTGGTGATCCATCCCGCCGCGAGCGTCGCCGCGCTGACCGCGGAGTTGGCCGACGCGGACCGGCGGCTCGATCTCCTTGACGGAGAGGGGGATCGGCACATCGCGGTGCGCAACGTGCTGTCCTGGTCGTACCGGGCGCTGCCGGCCGACGTAGCCCGCGCGTTCCGCCTGTTGGGCACCGTGGTCACGGCCGAGGTCGACCGGTACGCGGCGGCCGCGCTGCTGGACACCGACGCGCGGACCGCTGCCCGGCTGCTCGACCGTCTCGGTCGCGGGCACCTGCTCCACGAACCGGTTCCCGGCCGGTACGGCATGCACGATCTGCTCCGCGGGTACGCCGCGGAGCAGTCGGACGATCTGGATGATGCCGCCGGCCGGGACGCGCACGGCCGGCTTGCCGAGCACTACCTGGCCGCGGCGTCCGCCGCGATGGATGTCATGGTCCCCCATGAGAAACACCGCCGACCGGGGGTGGCCCTGCCGGTCTGGCCGATCCCGGCGCTGGCGGACCAGGCGGCCGCGACGGCGTGGCTGGACGCGAACCGGACCAACCTGGTCGGCATCGCCGGGTACACGGCGGACCATGGCCGGCCCGAGGTCGCCGTCGCGCTGGCCGCGGTGACCTGGCGGTACTTCGACAACGGTGGCTATCACCCGGAAGCCATACGGATGCACGAGATCGCGGTGCGGGCCGGTGACGCGGCCGGTGACCGGATGGGGGTGGCCCACGCCCGCCGGCATCTCGCGATCACGCTGAGCCGGCTCGGGCAGTGCCGGGACGCGGTCAGCGAGATCGACCAGGCCCTCGCGGTATTCCAGGCCGAGGGCGACCGGGTGGCCGAGGCGGCGGCACAGAGCAGCCTCGGTTCGTTCCTGTGGCAGCTCAGCGACGGCGCCCGGGCCGAGGAATGCTTCACCCAGGCGCACGAGATCCTGGCCGGACAGGGCGAGTGGGCCCAGGCGGCGGTGGCACTGAGCAACCTTGCCGGCACGCTGATGCTGCAGGGCCGGTACGACGAGGCGATCACCCAGTCGGAGCGGGTGCTGGCCACGTTCATCGAGATCGGCGACCGGGTCGGCACCGCGCGCACCCTGGGCAACCTGGCGGAGGTCTACGAGCGGCTCGGCCGGTACCCGGAGGCGGCCGAGCACTACCACCGGTGCCTGGCCGGGTTTCGCGACATCGGCAGCCACCTCTTCGAGGGCCGGGTCCTCGGCGGCATCGCCAGCGTCACGGCGCGCCTCGGCCGGCCCGCCGAGGCGATCGACACCGGGGCCAAGGCCCTCGCCGTGACCCGGGAGTTCGGCGATCGCGAGGGCGAGGCGATGGTGCTCGACGTGCTCGGCACCGCGCACCGGCTGGCTGGCCGGCCGGACGACGCCGCGCGGTACCACGCCAGGGCCGTCGACCTCGCCGTCAAGATCGGCGACCGCGACCGCGCGGCGAGCGCCCTGATCGGGCTGGCGGCCGCCGGTGCTCCCGATGCCGCGACGCACCTTCGGGCGGCCGTCGACATCGCGCGCGAGATCCGCGACCGCCACCTCGAG
>NZ_DASTBH010000024.1:0-59538 GCF_035712165.1 Actinophytocola sp.
GGGGTGTTTCGGTGGACCACCCCGCTGGGGTTTGAGCATGTGGTCGAACCGGACCCGGTCACCGATCCGGATCCCCCGCCCTTCTGATCACCCCGCGCCGCGCCTGCGGCGCGGCGCGCGGGCGGCGCCGCAGGCGCCGCCGCGCGCCCGCATCTTTTCTATAAATTGATTTTGGTTTTTCAAGAAGCCGCGCCTGACCCTGCCCGGAGCGGGAGACCTGCCCGGTGCACGGCTGTGGGCAGGCCCCCAACCATCCAGCTACGCACCCTCAGGGGCTGTCCATAGCCGTGCACCGCAACGCCAGCCCCAACCCACCCAAAGGCGACCACCCCAAGCATCCCGACCCCGCCAGGGACCGGCAACCGGACTACGGGTGCGTGATGGTCCACTGGGTGATGGGCAGCTGCGGCCGCCAACTGGTAAAGGAACCGAGCGGGGACGCGCGGCTGATCTCGATGCGGGTGAGGGTGCCGCCCAGGTTCCGGTGCCAGTCGGCGAGGACTGCTTCGGAGTCGAGGGTCACGGCGTTGGCGACAAGGCGGCCCCCCGGGGGAAGGGCGGACCAGCAGGCTTCCAGCATGCCATCGTTGGTCAGGCCGCCGCCGATGAAGATGGCGTGGGGCGTTGGTAGGTCGGCCAGGGCGGCCGGCGCGGCGCCGGTGACTACGCGGAGGTCGGGTACGCCGAGTGCTGCCGCGTTGCGGGTGATGCGGGCGGCGCGCTCGGGGACCGGCTCGATCGCGATCGCGCGGCAGGTGCGGTCGGTGCGCATCCATTCGATTCCGATGCTGCCGGAGCCGGCACCCACGTCCCACAGCAGCTCGCGGGGCATGGGGGCCAGGACCGCCAACGTCACGGCGCGGACTTCGCGTTTGGTGAGTTGGCCATCGTTGTCGAAGGCATGGTCGGGGAGCCCAGGGGCGTGGCCGAAAACCACAGCGTCGGGCGCGGGGCGGCAGTGGACCGCGACCAGGTTCAGCGCGGCGGCGGGTTGGGGGCGCCACGAAGTCGCTGTGCCGCTGCGGCGCCGCTCATGGGGAGCGCCGAGATCTTCGAACACTGTCATGGGGCTGGGGCCAAAACCTTGGTCGCGTAACAGGTTTGCGACTTCGGCGGGAGTGGAGCCGGTGGCGGACAGCACGAGCAGGCGGCGGTCTGGGCGAACCACCAACCGCAGGGTGTCCAGGGGGCGGCCGACCAGGCTGACCACCTCGACCTCCTCCACCGGCCAGCCCAGGCGGGCGCAGGCCAGCGATACCGAAGACACGTGTGGGATCACCTGGAGCGCGGCGGCGCCGAGCAACCGTGCCAGCACCGACCCGACGCCGAACAACATGGGGTCGCCGCTGGCGAGTACGCAGATCCGGCGGCCGGCGTGTTCGGCCAGCAGCCCGGGAATCGCCGGCAGCATGGGGGACGGCCAGGTGACCCTGGTCGCCGGGTGCTCCAGCAGCGCCAGTTGGCGCGCGCTGCCGATCAGCACCTCGGCGGCGTCCACCGCCGCCCGCGCCTCGGCGGACAGGCCCGCCCATCCGTCCGCACCGATTCCCACCACCGTGACCACGAGGCTGCACGGTAATCGACAGGCCCGACCACATCTGACACCATGCGAGACGACGGAACGCAGGAACCCGAGGAAACCAGTGCGAATCTGGTGCGGTCCCGCCACTGTGACCGGAGCGATCCGGGAGTCAGACACTCGGCCCTGCTGATGCCACGACTCGGGCGCGGACCCGGGGAAGGACAGCCCACGCCGATGAGCTACCCGTTCTCCGCTGTCGTCGGCCACACCGACCTACGGCTCGCCCTGCTGCTCAACGCCGTGCACCCGGCCATCGGCGGGGTTCTGGTCCGGGGCGAGAAGGGCACGGCGAAGTCGACGATCGTGCGCGGGCTGGCCGCGCTGCTGCCCGCGGTCGACGTGGTGCAGCACTGCCGGTTCAGCTGCGACCCGGCCGCGCCCGACCCGGACTGCCCGGACGGGCCGCACACCCCGCCGAACACCCCATCGCACACCGTGCGCCGGCCGGCCCTGCTGGTCGAGCTTCCGGTCGGCGCCACCGAGGACCGGCTGGTCGGCTCGCTCGACCTGGAACGCGCGCTCACCGGTGGGGTGCGCAGCTACCAGCCGGGCCTGCTGTGCGCCGCGCACCGCGGTGTGCTCTACGTCGACGAGGTCAACCTGCTGCACGACCACCTGGTCGACCTGCTGCTGGACGCGGCGGCGATGGGCCGCGCCTACGTGGAGCGGGAGGGGGTCTCGGTTTCCCATGCCGCCTCGTTTCTGCTGGTGGGCACCATGAACCCGGAAGAGGGTGAGCTGCGCCCGCAACTGCTGGACCGGTTCGGGCTCACCGTCGAGGTGGCCGCCGCCCGGGACGTGGACACCCGCGCTGAGGTGATCCGCAGACGGCTGGCGTTCGAGGCCGACCCGGCCGGGTTCGCCCGGGAATGGTCCACTTCGGACGCCGAGCTGGCCGCGAAGATCGTCGCGGCGCGGGCGGCCCTGCCGGCGGTGCGGCTGCCGGACGTCGAGCTACGCCGGATCGCCGCGCTGTGTGCCGCCTTCGAGGTGGACGGGATGCGGGCCGACCTGGTGCTGGCGCGTACGGCCCTGGCGCACGCGGCCTGGCGTGGGTCCGACGCGGTGACCGAGGCGGACGTCGAGGTGGCCGCCCGGTTGGCACTGCCACACCGCAGGCGCCGGGATCCGTTCGACGAGCCGGGAATCGACGAGCAGCAGCTGCAGCAGGCGTTGCGGGACGCGGCCGGGCAGGCGGAGGAGCCCGAACCGCCGGACGACGGCGGGTCCGGGGCACCGAGCCCCGATCAGTCCTCTGTGGACGATAGTGATTCGGCGCCGGCGCCCGCCGCCCAGCCCGATCCGGCGTTTCGGGCCCGGTTGCTCGAGTTGAACGGGTTGGGTGCGGGGGCGCCGGGCCGGCGGTCCCGGGCCAGGTCGGCGTTCGGCCGGACGTTGCGGGCCGCGCCGGCGGGGGGCCACGGCTTGCACGTGGTGGGCACGATCACCGCGGCGGCGCCGCACCAGTTGGCCCGGGGCCGCAGCGGCGCCGGGTTGGTGCTGCGGCCGGACGACCTGCGCCGTGCGGTGCGCGAGGGCAAGGAGAGCAACCTGGTGCTGTTCGCCGTGGACGCGTCCGGTTCGATGGCCGCGCGGCGGCGGATGTCCGCGGTCACCGGCGCGGTGGTGTCCCTGCTCCTGGACGCCTACCAGCGCCGGGACAAGGTGGGGCTGCTGACCTTCCGGGGCCGGACCGCCGAACTGGTGCTGCCGCCCACCTCTTCGGTCGAGGCGGCGGTGGCCCGGTTGCGCCGGTTGGGTACCGGTGGGGCGACGCCGCTGGCGGACGGGTTGTTGCGGGCGCGCAAGGCGTTGGCGGTGGAGCGGTTGCGGGATCCGCGCCGCCGGGCGTTGCTGGTGCTGGTCACCGACGGGCGGGCGACCGTGGCGGTAAAAGCCGATCCGGTTGAGGATGCCATGCGGGCGGCCGGGTTGCTGGCCGCCGACGGGGTGGCGAGCGTGGTGGTGGACTGCGAGCGCGGGCCGGTCCGGCTCGGCCTGCCGCACCGGATCGCCGAGGCTCTGGGCGGCGCCTGCGTGCGGCTGGACGAACTGTCCGCCGACCGGGTCAGCGGCGTGGTCCGCGCCATGCGTAGGAGTGCCTGATGCCGCAGGGGAAACCGGAGGTCGTGCCGGACGACGGGTTGACCACGCGGCAGCGCCGGGCCCGGCCGCTGCTGATCGTCCACACGGGAGAGATGAAGGGCAAGTCGACGGCGGCGTTCGGGTTGGCCCTGCGCGCCTGGAACCAGGGCTGGCCGGTGGGCGTGTTCCAGTTCGTCAAGTCCGCCAAGTGGAAGGTGGGCGAGGAGGCGGCGCTGCTGGCGCTGGACGAGGTGCACCGCAGCACCGGGCAGGGCGGACCGGTGGAGTGGCACAAGATGGGCGCGGGCTGGTCCTGGGCGCGCAAGCAGGGCGACGAGGTCGACCACGCGACGGCGGCCGTGGAGGGGTGGCGGGAGATCGGGCGGCGGCTCGGCGAGCAACGGCACCGGCTCTACGTGCTCGACGAGTTCACCTATCCGCTCAACTGGGGTTGGGTGGACGTGGCCGAGGTGGTGGAGACGCTGGCGCACCGGCCGGGCAACCAGCACGTGGTGATCACCGGGCGGAACGCGCCGGCAGCGCTGGTCGAGGCGGCGGATCTGGTCACCGAGATGACCAAGGTGAAGCACCCGATGGACGCGGGGGCCAAGGGGCAGAAGGGAATCGAGTGGTGACCGGCCCGGGGTCGACATGGTAGGGCGGGTGGTGATCGCGGCGCCCTGTTCCGGGAGCGGGAAGACGACGATTGCCACCGGGTTGTTGGCGGCGTTGCGCAAGCGTGGGCATGTGGTGGCGGCGGGGAAGGTGGGGCCGGACTACATCGATCCCGGCTATCACACGCTGGCCAGCGGGCGGCCGGGGCGCAACCTCGATCCGGTGCTGGTCGGCGAGGATCTGGTGGGGCCGCTCTTCGCGCACGGGGCGCGCGGGGCGGACCTGGCCGTGATCGAAGGCGTGATGGGGCTGTTCGACGGGCGGATCGGCACCGACGGGTTCGGCTCGACCGCGCACGTGGCGCGGCTGCTCGACGCGCCGGTGCTGCTGGTGGTGGACGCCCGGGGGAACGGCGCCAGCGTTGCCGCGCTGCTGCACGGATTTCGCAGCTACCGGCCGGACGTGCGGCTGTCCGGCGTGATCCTCAACCAGGTCGGCTCGGACCGGCACGAGCGGGTGCTGCGGGAGGCCTGCGCCGAGGTGGGGCTGGAAGTGTTCGGGGCGCTGCGCCGCGACGCCGGGGTGGAGGTGCCGTCGCGGCACCTGGGGTTGGTGACCGCGGCCGAGCACGGCGCCGCGACCCAGGCGATCGACGCGATGGGCGAGGTGGTGGCCCGATCGGTTGCCCTGGACCGGATCGTCCGGTTGGCCGGGTCAGCGTCCGGGTCGCAGGCGCCCCCGTGGGAGCCGGGGATCGAGCCGGTGTCCGGGGCGCCGGTGGTGGCGCTGGCCGGCGGGGCGGCGTTCACCTTCGGCTACGCCGAGCATGCGGAGTTGTTGCGGGCCGCCGGGGCCACCGTCGCCGTCGTGGATCCGTTGCGGGACGAGGCGTTGCCGGACGGCACCGCCGGAATCGTGCTGCCCGGCGGGTTTCCCGAACAGTACGCGGCCGAGTTGTCCGGCAACGAGTCGTTACGCCGGGCGGTGGCGACGGCGGGGGTTCCGGTGCACGCCGAGTGCGCCGGGCTGCTCTACCTGGCCCGCACGCTGGACGGCCACCCGATGTGCGGGGTGCTCGACGCCGAGGCGACCATGACCGGCCGGCTCACGCTGGGCTACCGGGATGTCGTGGCACCGGAGGAGTCCGTGCCGTTCCCGGCCGGCACCCGGCTGACCGGGCACGAGTTCCACCGCACCCGGATCACCCCGCGGCACGGTGCGCGGCCGGCCTGGCGGTGGCGGGCCGAGGACGGAACCCCTCACGCGGAAGGGTTCCTGACCTCAGAGGTCCACGCGTCCTATGTGCACACTCACCCGGCGGCGAGCCCGTCGGCGGTGGCCCGGTTCGTCGCCCGGTGCTCGGCCCGGTCGAGCAGGAACGCGAACCCGATGCCGATGGCGGCCCACAGCACCGCCTGGGTGCCGAGCGAGGCGAGCCGGAACTCCCACAGCACCTGAGCCGGGAAACCCGGTGGCACCTCGTCGAAGCCCGGCAGCAGCACGCCGGCCGCCGACACCAGGACCACGTAGCCGGTGGCTGCGGCCACGACGCCGCGCCAGCCGGCGATCAGCCGCCGGGCGTAGCACGCGGCAACGGCTATGGCGACCGAGATCGCCATCATGGTGAAGTAGAGCGCGGTTCGGTCGCCGATGGTGTTCGGTTGGCCGACGGCCGGCGGGTTGGGCGGGTAGACCAGGAACGGCGCCAGTTGCACGGCGATGAACCCGATCCCGGCCAGCACCAGGGCGGTCACCTGGGGGGTGAGCCGGCCGATCCGGCCGTAGCCGAAGGCGAAGGCGAGCGCGAACAGTCCGCCCAGGGCCAGGCCGAACGCCACCGTGGCGATGGCCAGGCCGGCGGTGCGCTGCACGCCCCGGCTGACCGGAGCCGGTTCGGCTGGCTCATGGTCATGCCCGGGCGCCTGTTCCTCGATGGCGATCGACGCCTCGACCGGTGGTTCGCCCACCGTGGCGGCGAAGGTGAACGCGAGGATTCCGCCGAGCAGGCCCGCGAGCAGGCCCCACACCAGCAGGGTGCGCATCGTGAGGGTCATGCCGAGCGCTCAGTGGCAGGGGAAGCCGAGCAGGTGCCGGCCGTCGTGCACGAACTCGTGCAGGTTCATTCCCGAGAACAGGGCCAGTGCGCCCTGCTCCGTGCTGATGAAGTACATCACCACCAGGAACAGCACCCCGGCGAAGATCGCGTACGGCGCGATCTCGCGGACCGGGATCCGCACCGGTTCGGCGGTGGGGATGGCGACGGTGGGAATGGCGGCAGCATGCGTCATGGCGCGACCTCCTCGGGCTGCGCGCGGCCCGGTCGGTGGAACATGGATGGTGCGCGGGTCTGACTCGTGCTGACGCACTCACAGTGGCGCGGCCGTGCCGGAGTTGCACCGGCTTCCTCGTACCATCAGGGTCTTCGGAACGTACCACCCAGGGGAGCCCGGTGACCACCCGTCTTGTGTTGGTGTGCCACGGCCCGACGGCGGCCACCCGGCGCGCGGCGTTCCCTCACGATGAGCCGGTCGACCGGACGCCGGGACCGTGGGACGGGCCGGTGGACCTCGCGCTCACCGCACCGGCGACGCGCTGCCGGCAGACCGCGGCCGCGCTCGGGCTGGACCCGGCGGTCGAGGACCGGCTGGACGAGTGCGACTACGGTCGCTGGCGGGGCCGCACGCTGAGCGAACTGAGCGAGGCCGAGCCGGAGGCGGTGCGGCGCTGGCTGACCGACCCGGCGGCCGCGCCGCACGGCGGCGAGTCCATTGTGGACCTGATCCGGCGGGTGGCCGGCTGGCTGGGTGACCTGCCTCGTGCCCGGGTGGTCGCGGTGACGCACCCGTCGGTGATCAAGGCCGGTCTCGTGCACGCCATTCGGGCCACCCCGGAGTCGTTCTGGCGGATCGACGTCGCGCCGCTGTCCCACGCGGTGTTGTCCGGTGACGACGCTGGCTGGAGGTTGCGCTCGCTGGGTCAGAGTTGAGCGCACTGGCCGGTGGCCGGGCCGCGGATGGTGTTGGGGGCCTGGAGGTTGTTGGGGGCCGGGGTGTTGCCCGCGCACAGGACGGGTCCGTTGACCGTGGCGCCGGCCAGGATCGGGGTGTTGTTGGCGGACAGGATCACCGGGCCGTCGATCCGGCCACCGACCACGGTCACGTTCGCCGTGCTGCCGCTGACGGTGACCGGTCCGCGCACGGTGCTGTTGAGCAGTTCGACGGTCGCGGCGCCGGTGGCCATGACCGGCCCGGAGACCGTGGCGTTGGAGGCGACCAGGGACGCGCCCTGGCGGATGAGGACCGGGCCGGTCACCTGGGCGCGGTCCAGGCAGGTCACCCCGGTTGACACGATCAGCGGGCCGGTGTGCCGGCCGGTGATCGTGTCGGTGCAGGCCGGCGGTTCGGGCAGCAGGGTCACCACGAACTCGCGGGGCGTGCCGTAGTTGCCGGCCGGGTCGATGGCGCGGTAGGCGATGGTGTGCCGGCCGTAGCTGGGGGTCGGGTCGTCCCACGGCGAAAGCCTCGGCACGCCGAGCTTGCCGTAGACCAGGTTGTCGATGTTGGTCCCGCTGGGGGTGAACAGGAACGGCAGGTTCGGGTCGGTGGGCCAGCCGAAGTAGTTGAACCAGCCGTCGCCGTCGGTCTGGAACTCGCGGACCACGTAGCCCGGGGTGTCGTCGGCGCCGTTCAGCCGCATGGTGAACGGGCCGTTGTAGATGTACTCGGTTCGGCCCGGCTTGGGCACGGTGAGCAGCGGCGCGGACAGCGCTGGCGTGGCCGTCGGCGCGACGGCGTCTACCGTCCATGCGCGACTTGATGAGCCGGCGGTGGCGGTGAGGGTGTGGCGGCCGGACAGGTTCAGCGCGGCCAGGGCCAGTGTGCGGTCGTTGCCCGCAGTGCCGACCGGGCGGCCGTCGAGGGTCCAGGTCACCGGTGGGATCGCGTCCAGCGGATGGCTGGTCTCGACGTGGACCACGTCGGTGCCGCCGACCGGGCGGTCGGTCGGGGTACTGGCCGTGATCTCCACCTGGACCGGGGCCGGCGGGGTGGTCACCGCGGTGTCGACCGTCCAGGTGCGGCTGCGGGTCAGGGCGGCCGAACCGCGGATGGCCGGGTCGCGCACGAACTCGGTGGGGTCGGTGACGGTCGCGGTGAGCGTGTGCACCCCGGCCGCGATGTCCACAGTGGACAGGTTGATGCTGGTGGCGCCGTTCGTGGGCAGGGTGGCGCCGTCCAGGGTCCAGGTCACGTCGAGCGTATGGCCGACCGGGTGCAGCGTCTCCACCCACACCACGCGGTCCGCTCCGACCGGAGCGCCGTTCGGGGTGGCGTCCTGCAGGATGCTGGTCTTGGTCGAGATCCGCTGGGTCATCACCTCGCGGCCGGGCTGGTCATAGTAGTAGCCCAGGGTCTTCATGATCGAGTGCGGGCTGGGCCGCCAGATCCCGGTGCTGGTGTACATGCCGCTCTCGTACCGGCCGATCACGCCGCCGGACTCGCTGCGCTCACCGAGCCAGCGCCACCACTTCTGCCGCTGGTCCCGCAGCTGCTGCTCGGTGAGCAGGGTGTGGTGGGCCGAGGCCGGTTCCGGTCCGGTGTAGGCGCCGCCGCGCACGCCGCGGGCGAGGTAGTCGTACTCGTCCTGCAACCCGCCGAGCGAGTGGCCAAGCTCGTGCGGCGAGATCAGCGCGGACAGCGCGTTGCCGCCGGAGGCGGTGGCGTTGGCTCCGCCCGCGCCGCCGTAGGTGTCGCTATTGCCCAGCGCGAGCAGTTGCCGGTTGCCCGGCGTGGTGCCGGGCACCAGGTTGGCATACCGGTTGGCCGCCGCGCCGTCCACGGTCAGCAGGCGCTGCACGCTGGCCGGGTTGCAGCCGCCCCAGAAACCCATGTTCAGCGGGGTGTCCCGGCGCGGCGAGTCCAGGTTCGGGTCACAGTCCACTCCGGACTCCGCCGAAGTGATCTCCACCGCGTAGACGTTGATGTAGCTGCGGTAGGTCTTGAACGGCTCGATGGTCCACAGCACGTTGAGGTGCTTGTCCAGGTGCTCCCGGAACCTCGCCTGCTCGGCCTGGGTGTAGCCGTCGCCCAGCACCACCATGTTGAACCGCTTGGCCGGATCGCCGGTGACCTGCACCGGCACCACGGTGGCGTCCCCCGGCGCCGCGTGCGCGACGGCCGGGACCACCACCGCGGCACCGAGGGTGACCGCAACGGCCAGGAGCAACCGGCGCATGGCTCAGCGACCGAACACGTAGCAGGTCGTCGAGGACGTCTTGGTCGGGTCGCTCTCCGAGGTCGCGGTCACCCGCACCCGGACCAGCTTGCTGCCCGGCGAGTCCTGCTTGGCGTACACCGGCACCTGCACGGTCCGGCTGAACCGCGCGGTGGCCAGTTGGTTGGGCACGTAGGTGGTCCAGCCCTGACCGTCCACAGTGGCCGAAAGCCGGTAGACGTCGCTGCCGAGGTAGGCGGTGACGTCCTCGGGATGCTCGCCCTGCGCCGGGTACGTCTGGCCGGTGTTGGTCAGCGGGACGGAGCACCGGGCCAGGCCCTCGCCGTCGGCGGTCGCAGTCGCGGTCGCCAGCCGGACCCCGCGCGGCGCGGACCCGGCGCCGTCCAGCGACCGGATCGCCACCGTGTAGGACAGCAGGCCCTGCTGGTCGCGGTGCACGTCCAGGATGTAGAAGTGCAGCCGGTTGGCCGAGTCCACGTACTCGTACTCGCTGCCGGAGTTCACCCCGGCGTGGAACAGCGCGTCGGAGAGCTGGCGGTAGTCGCCGAGGGTGATCGGCACCCGGGTCCCGTCCGGCAGCACGTAGTCGGTCATGCCGATGTCCTGCGGGTTGGCGTCGATCACCCACTCGAACGGCGCGGCGTCCTGGTTCTTCGTCTTGGCGATCAGCACCCCGGAGTCGGGCGTGAACGAGTCGGTGCCCATCCGGTCGACCACTTCCAGCGTGTAGTTCTGGTAGCCGCGGCCGTCGCAGAACACGTCGGTGTTGACGTCGCACGGCGGGGCCAGGTCACCGGCACCGAGTGCGATGTTGATGCCGGACAGGGCGTCGCCGCCGGGCTGGAACGCGCGTGCGGTCACCGTGGCGACCACCATGCCGGACTGGGCCAGGGCTTCCCGGGACAGGCGCAGCACGTTGCGCTCGTCCACCATCGCCAGCTTGATCTTGTTGCGCAGCATGTGCTGGGCGCCCATGGACGCGCCGCCGGTCGGCGGGATGATCCACCGGCTGTGCGGGCCGCCCGGCCCGTTGAAGGTGCCGCGGGAGAGCATCTCCCAGATGCCGCTGTAGGCCCGGCGTAGCGGGACGCCGTACGGGTTGTTGTAGTTGTCGCCGATGCCGAGGATGTGGCTGAGCTCGTGGGCATAGACCGACATGCCCGAGCTTTCCGCCTGGGTGGACGATCCGCCGCCGGCGTTGGGCCAGATCGACGCGCCGGAGGCCCAGGAGGTCCACTCCACGTACCGGGTGCGGCTCCAGTTCGGCAGGTTCTCGTCCGGCGGGCCGAACGCGTCGGTCACCTGCTCCTTCGTCGGGAACTTCATCATCCCGAACTCCTGCCAGGTCGAGGACTCGTCCTGGCCGGCGGAGAGGAAGAACACGAAGTCGAAGCCGGCCGGGATCTCCGCGCCGACGTCGGCCACCCACGCGGCCCGGCCGTCGGTGCGGATGTTGCGGTTGCAGGTGTCCCCGGCCGGGCAGCCGGTGCCGGCCTGGAACTCCATCGCGTACTCGTGCGCCTTGCCCGGCATCTGGTAGGGCCCGAAGGCGGTCAGGTCGACGCCGTAGCGGCCGGCCGAGTCCTCCATCCAGTACTCGTGGATCGTGTGCCCGTGGTTGAGCTGGCCCGGGGTGTTGAGGAAGTTCTTGTAGAACTGGGCGACCTGGTCGCGGGGGATGTCGTGCGCCTCGGCGCTCGGGTTGCCGAACACGGTCGAGTTCTGCGGACGGGTGACCACGAACGACTGGTTCGGGTAGTCCAACAGCACCAGCGCACCCCGGAAGGTGCGCACCGAGCCGCGCCGGTTCGGGTCGGACCAGTTGGTGCCCGGCACCTGCTTGTAGTCCGCCCACGTCATGTGGTCCGGGTTCACCCAGTTCTGCGGGTCGATCGGCGGCGGGAAGCCGGCGCGGCCCTGCAGGGTCAGCGGCCGGCCCTCCTGCCAGGGCTGCTGCTGCGGCCAATGGTCGTACTGCCAGGGGTTGTCCGGCGGGGGTGCGGCGGCGGCGGGGGTCACCGCGAGTCCGGCCGCGAGAGCCGCGGCCGCCAGCGCGGACGCCAGCTTCAGGGTGCGGGTCACGGCACCGGACGTTACTGCGCAACTCCGTGCCGTACCACCGCCGGACGATCTACAACGGTTTAGGAGGGTGCCGAGAGTGGCCCGACCGAGGCGACCGGCTATGCGCGCGTGCTGAAACCCAGTTTAGGAGAGGCCGAGTGCCGTTCGGTGAACTCCAGGATGCGCTGCCAGGCGTCGGCGCAGGCCGCCTGGTGGTCGTCGAAGGAGCGGTCGAAGAAGCTGTGCGGGGCGTCCGGGTAGGTGTGCGACTCGACCTCGATGCCGGTGGCGCGGGCCCGGCCGGCGAACTCGGCGAACTCCTCCGGAGTGGTGTTGTCCACGCCGGCCAGCAGCATGAGCAGCGGGGCGGCCAGGTCCGGGATCCACGGGCCGACCCGCTCCAGCGGGGCGCCGCCGTAGAAGCCGATGGCGCCGGCGATGCCGTGGCCGTGCGCGGCCTGGCGCCAGGACGCCGATCCGCCGAAGCAGAACCCGACGGTGAAGATCGCGGCGGGCGGCTCGGCGAGGCCGCGCAGGTGGTCCACGCCGGCCCGGACGTCGGCGGCCACACCCTCGGGGGTGGTCTTGTGGACGTGCGGCATGAAGTCGAACGACTCGTCGCGGTCGTCGGTCTCGGCGGTGCGTCCGAAGTAGTCGATCGCCACCGCCTCGAACCCGGCGTCGGCGAACTGGGCGGCCAACTCGCGGTAGAAGGCGTGCAGCCCGCGCACGTCCGGCAGGATCACCACGCCGCGCCCGTTGGGGGTCTCCGGCCGGGCGGTGTGTGCCTGGAACCCGGTGCCGTCCGAGGAGGTCAGCCGGATGTCGGCACGTTCACCGATGCCGCCGGAGACCGGGGGTGCGGGCGGTCGCGAATCGTCACTGTGGCACATGAGTCCGTAGATTAGCCTCACCCGACCGGACGTCGTGAACACGGAGCGGAGCTGATAGGTTACGCCGCTGTGATGCCGACCGAGCAGGGCCCGCGTTCGTGGCAGGTCTCGTATGTCTTTCTCGGTCTGGCCGGTGTCGTGATCGCCACGGTGTTCGCCGTGGTCGCCTCGCTGACCAACCGACCGGTCAACCATGTGCAGCCGCTGCCGGACATGCCCGGCCCGGTGATCGCCGACGACACGTCTCCCGAGCGCGCCGCGCCGCCGTCGAGCATCGCGGCCGTGCAGCCCACCACCGCCTCGCAGACGATCACCAAGACGCAACCGAAGCCCTCGCCGAAACCCAAGCCGAGCACCACCCAGGCCGCGTTGCCGCCGCAGCCGACACCGCCGCCCGGGCAGCAGAACCCGCTCGCCCGGTTCACGGTCAGTTGTTCCGGCCGGTCGTGCACCTTCGACGGCACCGGCTCGTCCGATCCGGACGGCTCGATCGTCTACTACGCCTGGGGCTTCGGTGACGGCTCGGACGACAACTTCCAGAACCGGGCGCGGGTGTCGCACCGCTTCCCGTCTCCCGGCACCTATGCGGTGACACTGGTGGTGCTGGACAACGCGGGGTCGGCCGGCCAGGTGTCCCGGGCAGTGACCGTGCGCTGAGCTCCCTCCCCCGAGAGCAGGGCTGGACTAGACATCTCCGGAATATTGGTCTAGACAATAGGGAGCGGTATCCCCTCCCCTGCACTCCGGGAGCCTGTCATGCGTCGTGTCGCGCTGCTCTGCGCCCTTTTCATGCTGGTCTGGACTCCAACCGCCGCGGCGGCCGGGGAGACGGCGGCCTTCACCAAGGTGTCCGACTGGGGCTCCGGGTGGGAGGGCCGGTACACGGTCACCAACGGCGGTTCGGCGACGATCACGAGTTGGCGGGTGGAGTTCGACCTGCCGGCCGGCACCGCGATCAACACGCACTGGGACGCCGTCCGGGGCGGCACCGGAAACCATTACGTGTTCAGCAACGCGGGCTGGAACGGCACGCTGGCGCCGGGCGCGGCGGTGAGCTTCGGGTTCAACGGCAGCGGCCCGGGCACGCCGGCGAACTGCACGGTCAACGGCTCCGCGTGCGGTGGCGGCGGCACGCCGGGCGTGCCCGGCGCGCCGGGCACGCCGACCGTCACCGGGGTCACCGACACGTCGATCTCCTTGTCCTGGCCGGCGGCAAGCGGCACGGTCACCGGCTACCGGGTCTACGAGGGCAGCACCGTGCGGGCCAACCCGGCCGGCACCACGGCCACCATCACCGGTCTTGCCGCCGGCAGCACCCACACCTACACGGTCGCGGCCGTCAACGCCGCGGGTGAGTCGGCCCGCAGCGCGGCCGTCACCGCCACCACGAGCGGCGGCACCGGAGTGCCCGGCACACCGGGCAACGTGCGGGTCACCGGCACCACCGACTCGAGCATCTCGGTGGCGTGGAACGCATCCGGCGGAACCGTCAGCGGATACCGGGTCTACGAGGGCAACACCGTGCGGGCCACCCCGACCGGCACCACCGCCACGATCACCGGCGTGCCGGCCTGCACCTCGCGTACCTACACGGTCAGCGCGGTCGGCGCGGGCGGTGAGTCGGCCCGCAGCGCGCCGGTCACCGGCACCACCACCGGCTGCCCGCAGAGCCCGCTGCCCCGGCACTTCCTGACCGGCTACTGGCACAACTTCACCAACCCGGCGGTGGAACTGCGGCTGCGCGACGTGCCCGCCGAGTACGACCTGATCGCCGTCGCGTTCGCCGAGGCGAGCGGCACGCCCGGCGCGGTCACCTTCGGCGTGGACCCGGGCCTGTCCACCGCGCTCGGCGGCTACACCAACGCCGACTTCCGGGCCGACGTGGCGACGTTGCATGCCCGCGGCAAGAAGGTGATCCTCTCGGTCGGCGGTGAGGCCGGCCGGGTCTCGGTCGGCGACGCCACCGCGGCCAACAACTTCGCCAGCAGCATGCGCGCGCTGATCACCGACTTCGGTTTCGACGGCGTGGACATCGATCTGGAGAACGGGCTGAACCCGACGTTCATGGGTCAGGCGCTGCGCTCGCTGCGCAACGCCGTCGGCGCCAGCCTGATCATCACGATGGCGCCGCAGACCATCGACATGCAGTCCACCGGCGGCTCGTACTTCCAGTTGGCACTGAACATCCGCGACATCCTCACCGTCGTGCACACCCAGTACTACAACTCCGGCTCGATGCTGGGCTGCGACCAGGCCCAGGCCTACACCCAGGGCACGGTCAACTTCATGACCGCATTGGCCTGCATCCAGTTGGAGAACGGACTGCGGCCCGACCAGGTGGCACTGGGGCTACCGGCCGGGCCCGGAGCGGCGGGCGGCGGCATCGTCGCGCCGTCCTTGGTGAACAACGCGCTGGACTGCCTGGCGCGGGGAACCAACTGTGGCAGCTTCCGCCCGCCGCGCACCTACCCCGGCATCCGCGGTGCCATGACCTGGTCGGTCAACTGGGATGTCAGCAACGGCAACAACTTCGCCCGCACCGTCCGGCCGTTCCTGAACACCCTGCCCTGACGGGAGAGCCACCATGAAACGCACCGCGCTGCTGGTCGTCGCGCTGCTCCTGACCTTCGGGGTCACCCCGGCGGCCGCGGCGAACCTGTTGGCCAACCCGGGGTTCGAGGCCGGGTCGTTGTCCGGCTGGACGTGCTCGGGTGGGTCGGTGGTGAGCAGCCCGGTGCGGTCCGGGTCGTTCGCGCTGGCCGGCGCGGCGAGCTCGTCGGACACCGCGCAGTGCAGCCAGACGGTGTCGGTGCTGCCCAGCACCACCTACTCGGTTTCGGCCTGGGTGCGGGGAAACTACGTCTACCTCGGCATCACCGGCGGGCCGCAGACCTGGACTCCGTCGGCCACGGGGTACACCCAGCTCAGCCTGTCGTTCACCACCGCGGCCGGGCAGACCAGCGCCCAGCTGTTCCTGCACGGCTGGTACGGGCAGGGCACCTACAACGCCGATGACGTGAGTTGGGACGGGCCGGGCGGCGGCACGCCCGGTGCGCCCGGAACCCCCGGCACACCTACGGTCGGCGCGGTCACCGACACTTCGATCGCGCTGTCCTGGCCGGCCGCGGCCGGAACGGTCGGCGGGTACCGGGTGTACGAGGGGAACACGGTGCGCGCCACGGGGACCGCGACCTCGGCCACGGTGAGCGGCCTGGCCGCGTGCAGCACCCACACCTTCGCCGTGGCGGCGTTCAACGCGGCCGGTGAGTCGGCGCGGAGCGCCGAGGTGAGCGCCACCACGACGGGTTGCGTCAACTCGGGACTGCCCCGGCACGCGCTGATCGGCTACCTGCACGCCAGCTTCGCCAACGGGTCCGGCTACCTGCGGATGGCCGACATCCCACCGGCCTGGGACATCATCAACCTGGCCTTCGGCGAACCGACCTCGGTGACCTCGGGCGACATCCGGTTCAACCGCTGCCCGGCGGCCGAGTGCCCGAACGTCGAGTCCGACGCGGAGTTCCTGGCCGCGATCCGGGCGAAACAGGCGCAGGGCAAGAAGGTGCTGATCTCGATCGGCGGCCAGAACGGCCAGGTCCAGCTCACCACCACCGCGGCCCGGGACCGGTTCGTCAGCTCGGTCGCCGCGATCATCGACCGGTGGGGCCTGGACGGGCTGGACATCGACTTCGAGGGCCACTCGCTGTTCCTCAACCCCGGGGACACCGACTTCCGCAACCCGACCACCCCGGTGATCGTGAACCTGATCGCGGCGCTGCGCAGCCTCAAAGCCCGCTACGGCGCCCGGTTCGTGCTCACCATGGCGCCGGAGACGTTCTTCGTGCAGGTCGGTTACCAGTTCTACGGCGGCGCGGGCGGCGGCGACAACCGCACCGGCTCCTACCTGCCGGTGATCCACGCGATGCGCGACGACCTGACCGTGCTGCACGTGCAGGACTACAACTCCGGGCCGGTGATGGGGCTGGACAACCAGTTCCACTTCATGGGCGGCGCGGACTTCCACATCGCGATGACCGACATGGTGAAGGCGGGCTTCACGGTCGCCAGCACCGGGCTGCGGTTCCCGGGACTGCGCCCGGAACAGATCGCCTTCGGCCTGCCGGCGGCGACCAGCGCGGGCAACGGCCACACCGCACCGGCCGCCGTGCAGACCGCGCTGAACTGCCTGGCGCGCGGGCAAAGCTGCGGCGGGTACACCCTGCGCGGCGGAACCTCACCGGCCATCCGGGGCCTGATGACCTGGTCGATCAACTGGGACCGGTTCTTCGGCTACGAGTTCCAGAACAGCCACGAGCCGTTCCTCAACGCCCTCCCCTGACCCGATTCGCGCTGGTGATCGTCCTGCAGCATTCTGGGCGGCATGCCGTTGACACCGCTGCGGGAGTTCCTGCGCACCGAAAGCGCGGGCGGCATCGTGCTCCTGGTCGCGGCCGTGGCCGCGATCGGATGGGCCAACAGCCCGGCGGGTGACTCCTACGACGCGCTCTGGCAGGTCACGATCGGCGGGCTGGACCTGCTGCACTGGGTCAACGACGGGCTGATGACGCTGTTCTTCTTCCTGGTCGGGCTGGAGATCAAGCGTGAGCTGGTGGTGGGCGAGCTGAACCGGCCGCGCGCGGCGGCCCTGCCGGTGATCGCCGCGCTGGGCGGGGTGCTGCTGCCGATCCTGGTGTTCAGCCTGGTCGTGCGCGGCGGGCCCGGCGCGTCCGGCTGGGGCATCCCGATCGCCACCGACGTCGCGTTCGCCGTGGGGGTGCTGGCGCTGCTCGGCCCCCGGGTACCGGACGGGGTGCGGCTGTTCCTGCTGAGCGTGGCGATCGTGGACGACATCATCGCCATCACGGTGATCGCGGTTTTCTACACCCACGACCTGGCGCCCGCCTGGCTGGCCGCGGCCGCGCTGGCGGTGCCGGCGGTGCTCGTCCTGCGCCGGCTGCGGGTGGCGCTGATCTGGCCGTACGTGCTGGTGGGCGTGGCGATGTGGTTCGCCGTGCACGAGTCCGGGGTGCACGCCACGATCACCGGCGTGGTGCTGGCGCTGCTGTGCCCGGCCCGCCCGGTGCGCGGCCGCGACGTGCTGCCGCTGCTGGAGCACCGGCTGCATCCGTTCGTGGCGTTCGGCATCGTGCCGCTGTTCGCCCTGGCCAACGCCGGCGTCGACCTGACCGGCGCGCGGCTGGGCTCGTCGCTGACCCTCGGCGTGGTGCTCGGCCTGCTGGTCGGCAAGACCCTGGGGGTGGCCGGGGCGACCGCGGCGGCCACGGCGACCGGCCGGCTGACCCTGCCCGCCGGCGTCGCCATGTCCCACGTCTGGGGCATGGCGATCCTGGCCGGCATCGGCTTCACCGTGTCCCTGTTCATCGCCGACCTCAGCCTCGACGCCCCGGACCTGGTCAACCAGGCCAAAATCGGCGTCCTCGCCGCGTCCCTCCTCGCCGGCGTCCTCGGCGCGACAGTGCTGCGCATCGCCGCCCGGGCTGGCGTTTAGTGGGTCTGGAAGGCTTCGGCGAGCCACCAGGAGCCGCCGTCGCTGGCGATCTTGGCATCCAGGAGTAGGGGGCGGTCCCGGGGGCCGGCCAGCCAGTCGGTGAGGGCGGAGAGGTCCGACTCGGTGCGCACGGTGGCGGCGGCGCAACCGAAGCCGCGGGCGATCGCGGCGATGTCGGTCTCGGGGAACACGACGGTGGACAGGTCGACGCCGTCGCCGCCGAAGTGGTGCACCTCGGCCCCGTAGCCCTCGTCGTTGTAGACCACGATCACCATCGGCAGACCGAGGCGCACCACGGTGTCCAGGTCGGCGATGCCCATCAGGCAGCCGCCGTCGCCCAGCGCGGCCACCGGCAGCCGCTCCGGCCGGGCCAGCGCCGCGCCGACCGCCGTGGCCAGGCCGAGGCCGATCGCCTGGAAGCCCTGGGTCAGGCAGTAGCCGTGCTGGTCGGGCACGGACAGGTAGGCGCTCGGGTAGCCCATGAAGTTGCCCGAGTCCACCGCCACGATCCGCTCCGCCGGCAGCAGGTCGTCCAGCCGCACCGACAACCGGCGCGGGTCGATCCGGTCCGCCGTCGAGATGTCCTCGAACGGCACGTCCCGGATCCGCACGCCGGCGGCGATCCGCTCGCGCACCTCCTCGGTGCGAAAGCCGCGCGCCGAGGCGAGTTCGGTCAGCGTGTCGCGGGCGGTTTGGGCGACGTCGCCGAGCACGCCGAGGTGCACCGGCCGGTGCGCGCCCAGGGCGGACGGCTCGATGTCGACCTGCGCGAGCGTGGTGCCGGCGCCGAAAATGCGGCCGTGCCGGGTGGTCCACATGTTCAGCGCGCAACCCCAGCCGACCACCAGGTCGGCGGCGGAGATCAGCTCCACGGTCAGCGGGGAGGCGAACCCGCCGGAGATCCCCAGCGACCACGGGTCGCCGGCGAACAACCCGTTGGCGACGGCCGAGGTGGCCAGCAGCGCCCCGGCCGCCTCGGCCAGCGCGCGCAGCTCCGGGCCGGCACCCCGGGCGCCCCGGCCGGCGATGAACACCGGCCGCTTCGCCCTACCGATCGCCGCGGCCAGTTCGGCGACGGCGGCCGGGTCCGGCCGGGCCGGCAGCGGCGCCGGATGCGCGCCCACCTCGACCTCGACGGCCGGCGCGTGCTGGACGTCCAGCGGCAGGTTCAGCACCACGGTGCGCCGCTCGTGCACCGCGGTCCGGTAGGCGCGGATCGTGTCGGCCACCGCGGAGTCGGCCGAGTGCACCCGCTCCGGCACGGCGCCGACCGCGGCCACGGCGGCGGTCTGGTCGATGCGGAAGTTGGACCGGACCGCGGCCGCCCCGGTGTCCCCGGACAGCACGATCAGCGGGGTCCGGCTCTTGGCCGCCTCGGCGATCCCGGTCAGCGCGTTGGTCAGGCCCGGTCCCTGGTGCACGCTGACCAGCGCGAGCCGGTCGCTCATCCGGGCGTAGGCGTCGGCCATGGTGGCCGCGCCGCATTCGTGCCGGCAGGCCACGAACGGCACACCGCGCGCCCGCAATGCGTTGGTGGCCTCGAAGTTGCCGCTGCCGACCACCCCGAACGCCTGGGACACCCCGAGATCGGCCAGGGTGCGGCCGACCAGCTCGGCGGTATTCATCGGGTTACTTCTCGACCAGGGCCAGCACCCGGGCCGGGCTGCCCGAGCCGCCCACGATCGGCAGCGGGGAGATGACCAGCACCGCGCCGGTCGGCGGCAGCTCGGCCAGGTTGCGCAGCTGGGTCAGGCCGCACTTGCCCGCACCGAGAAGGTAGTGGTGGCAAGGAAACGGCGGGTCGAAGCCACCGGCGCCGCCGGCGTCGGTGCCGACCGTCTCCACGCCGAGGCCGACCAGGCCGGTCTCCTCGGCGAGCCACCGGGCGCACTCGGCGGACACGCCCGGGGTGTGCGAGCCGGACTCGTCGACGTTGAGGAACCGCTCCTCGTCGGTGGACCGCTCGTCCCATCCGGTGCGGTACAGCAGCCAGCCTCCGTCCGGCAGCGGTCCGTTGTCCGCCTCCCAGGCCCGCACATCGTCGACCTGCAACAGGAAGTCCGGATCCTGGGCCACCCGGTCGGCGGCGTCCAGCACCGCGGCCGGCGCCACGAGTGTGCGCAGCGGCAGTTGCGACACATCGTGGGAGTCCCGGCCGGACGCCCAGTGCGCGGGCGCGTCGACGTGCGTGCCCGTGTGCTCCCCGGTGTGGATGTTGTTCCAGTACCAGAACGGACCGGGCTCGTTGTACCGGCTGATCTCCTCCAGCTGGAAGGAGATCGTGTTGGCGAACGGCTCCGGCAGCCGCAGCACCGGGGTGCTCGCGGACAGCGGCGCGGTCAGATCGACGATCTCGACTGTGCTGTTGCCAACGGCATCGAGCAGGTCACGCAGCACGGGCATGTGCGTCTCCTCTCCGTGTCGGATTGGATCGTCGCACAAGATCGCCGCGCTAGGACTTCTTGCTGGAGAACGCGGCGTCGAAGGCGGCGGCGGGCGGGTCGAAGGCGAGGCTGCGGATGAAGCCGACGGCCTCCTCGGCCCCGCGCAGCCGGTCCATCCCGGCGTCCTCCCACTCCACCGAGATCGGCCCCTGGTAGCCGATCGCGTTGAGCGCGCGGAACGCCGACTCCCACGGCACGTCGCCGTGGCCGGTGGACACGAAGTCCCAGCCGCGCCGGGGATCCGCCCACGGCAGGTGCGAGCCGAGCCGGCCGTTGCGGCCGTCGAACCGCTTCTTGGTGTCCTTGCAGTCCACGTGGTAGATCCGGTCGGCGAAGTCGAGGATGAAGCCCACCGGGTCGATGTCCTGCCACACCATGTGCGACGGGTCCCAGTTCAGCCCGAACGCCGGCCGGTGGTCGATCGCCTCCAGGGTGCGCACCGTCGACCAGTAGTCGTAGGCGATCTCGGAGGGATGCACCTCGTGCGCGAACCGGACGCCGACCTCGTCGAACACGTCCAGGATCGGGTTCCACCGGCGGGCGAAGTCGGCGTACCCCTCGGCGATCACGTCGGCCGAGACCGGCGGGAACATCGCGACGTAGTGCCAGATCGACGACCCGGTGAACCCGATCACCGTCTTGACCCCGAGCTTCGCGGCCGCCCGCGCGGTGTCGGCCATCTCCTTGGCCGCCCGGGTCCGCACGCCTTCCGGCTCCCCGTCGCCCCAGACCCGCTCCGGCAGGATGTTGCGGTGCCGCTCGTCGATCGGGTCGTCGCAGACGGCCTGACCGACCAGGTGGTTGGAGATGGCCCAGACCCGCAGCCCGTGCGACTCCAGCAAGGCGAGCTTGGCCGGCACGTAGTCCTCGTCGGCCAGCGCGCGGTCCACCTCGAAGTGGTCGCCGGCGCAGGCGATCTCCAGCCCGTCGTAACCCCACTGGGCGGCCAGCTTGCACATCTCCTCGAACGGCAGATCCGCCCACTGGCCGGTGAACAGGGTGATCGGTCGGCTCATCTAAACGTTCCCTTCCACGGGGGTCGATTCGGGTATCCGTGCGGCGTACCGGATGCCGCCGGCCAGGTGTGCCCGGAACAGCGGCTCGGCGTAGGACTCGGTGGTGTGGCCGAGGGCGGTGTACCAGGACCGGCCGGCGCCGCGCTCGTGGCACCAGGCGATGGGGTGGTCGGCGCCCATCGCGTCCGGGCCGGGGTCGTAGCTGGACTCGTCCACGGTGGCCAGCACCCGCACCCGGGGGCGCGGGTTGGCGTGAAAGCAGTACCACTCGTCGGTGCGTGGCCACACCGCCGGCAGCGCCGCGGTCGACGGGTGGTCCTGGTCGGTGACCCGCACGGTCGCCGGCTGGATCGGCGGGTGCGACCGGAAGTACGCGCCGACGAGCTCGCCGTAGGCGGGCCAGTGGTACTCGGTGTCCGCGGCGCCGTGCACCCCGGCGAACCCGCCGCCGGCCGCGAGGTACCGGGCGAAGGCCGCCCGCTGCCCGTCGTCGAGCACGTCGCCGCTGGTGGACAACCAGACCACGGCGGCGAACCCGGTCAGCCGGGAGTCGGTGAAGGCGCCGGCATCCTCGGTCGCCTGCACCGAAAACCCTTGTTCTGCACCGAGTTCGGTGATCGCCGCGATGCCGGCGGGGATGGAGTCGTGCCGGTATCCCGTGGTCCGGGAGAACACCAGGACACGCGGCACGGCTCCTCCCCTCCGTGGGTCAGCGCACCCCGAAGAGGTGCTCGAGCGCCAGCTGGTCCAGCCGTTCCGCGCCGGCACCGCGCTTGGCGGCCGCCGCGACGTCGAACTCCTCGTCCCGCAACGCGGTCAGGCTCTCGCCTTCGGCCAGCGTGGGTACGGCGAGTTGGTCGACCCGGCTGTCCCGCAACGCCTGCGCGACCTCCGGGTCGGCCCGGAACGCCTTGGCCCGCTCGGCGAAGATCAGGTAGTTGCGCATGCAGGCGGCGGCCGAGGCCCACACGCCGTCGGCGCTCTCGGTCCGGGCCGGCTTGAAGTCGAAGTGCCGGGCGCCGTCGTAGCCCGCGCCCTCCAGCAGGTCCACCAACAGGAACGCGCTCTTCACGTCCCCGTTGCCGAACCGGAAGTCCTGGTCGTAGCGCGGACCGGTCTGGCCGTTGAGGTCCAGGTGGAACAGCTTGCCGTGCCACAGCGCCTGGGCGTAGCCGTGCACGACCGACAGGCCCGCCATCTGCTCGTGGCCCACCTCGGGGTTGAGCCCGACGATCTCCGAGTCGTCCAGCTCGTTGATGAACGCCAGCGCGTGGCCGATGGTGGGCAGCAGGATGTCGCCCCTCGGCTCGTTCGGCTTGGGCTCGAGGGCGAACCGGATGTCGTAGCCGCGTTCCCGCACGTAGGCGCACAACACGTTGAGCGCCTCGGCGTAGCGGTCCAGCGCGGCCCGGACATCCTTGGCCACCGGCGACTCCGAGCCTTCCCGGCCGCCCCACAGCACGTAGGTGCGAGCGCCGAGCTCGGCGGCGAGGTCGAGGTTGCGCAGCACCTTGCGCAGCGCGAACCGCCGGATGTCCCGGTCGTTCGCGGT
This sequence comes from Actinophytocola sp., assembly GCF_035712165.1. Taxonomy (GTDB): domain Bacteria; phylum Actinomycetota; class Actinomycetes; order Mycobacteriales; family Pseudonocardiaceae; genus DASYTH01. The sequence goes on from NZ_DASTBH010000024.1 coordinate 22,990, forward strand.
GAGCGCGCCCTCCTTGAACACCGGATGGGTGAACAGGTTGGTGGTGGCCATCGGCACCACCAACCCGTTCGCGTCCAACGCCTTGCGGAACGCGTCGATCCGGCTGGTGCGCTCGGCATCCTCGGCGCCGAACGGGATCAGGTCGTCGTCGTGGAAGCTGACCCCCCACGCGCCGAGCTCGGCCAGCTTCTCGACCGTGTGCACCGGGTCGAGCGGTTCCCGGGTGGCCAACCCGAACGGGTCGACACCCTGCCAGCCGACCGTCCACAGCCCGAAGCTGAACCGGTGCTCCGGGCGCGGCTCGTATGCGTTCATCCCTACCCCTTACGACTCAAAGGCGACATCCATGTAGGAGTCGACGTTCTCCTTGGTCACCACGGCGGAGTACGTGGTGATCTGCGCCGGGATCTCGTGCTCGGCGAGGTCGCTCATCCCCTTGTTCTGGCCAAGCAGCCTGGCCAGCGAAATGGCCGAGGACGACATCGACGGACTGTAGAGCACCGTGGCCTTGATCACCGAGTTGTCCGCCTTGATCCGGTCCATCATGTTCTTCGAGCCGGCGCCGCCGACCATGATGAACTCCTTGCGGTTGGCCGCCTCGATCGCGCTCATCACGCCGATTCCCTGGTCGTCGTCGTGGTTCCACAGCGCGTCGAACTTCGGCACCGACTGCAGCAGGTTGGCCGTCACCTGCTCGCCGGACTCCGCCGTGAACGCCGCGGCGACCCGGGGGCCGACCGCGAAACCGTTGCGGCTCAAGGCATCCTTGAAGCCCCGGCTGCGGTCCTGGGTCAGCGGCAGGGAGTCGATGCCGGCGATCTCCCCGATGACGGGGCTGGACACGTTCTTCTTCTTCATCTCCTGGGCGATGTAGTTGCCGGCGTTGACGCCCATGCGGTAGTTGTCGCCGCCGATCCAGGTGCGGTAGGCCAGCGCCGAGTCGAAGATCCGGTCCAGGTTGATCACCGGGGTGCCGGCGTCCATCGCCTGCTGGGCCACCGCGGTCAGCGCCTTGCCGTCGAACGGCAGCAGCACCAGCACGTCGACCTTGTTGTTCAGCAGCGTCTCCACCTGGGCGATCTGCTGGTTGACGTCGTTGGTGCCCTCGGTGGCGTTGAGCTTGACGTCGGAGAACCGGGCGGCCTGGGCGCGCGCGTTCTTCGTGATGGCCGCGATCCAGCCGTGGTCGGCGGCCGGCGCGGAGAACCCGACCGTGACCTGCTTGCCGGGCTGGGCGTTGTCACCCTGGCCGGCGGCCACGTTGCCGCCCGAGGTCTCGGCCGGCTGGTTGGAGGTGCAGGCGACCAGAAGCGAGCCGGCACCGATCGCTGTGGTGCCGAGCAGGAACCGACGACGGGCCAGGGATGGGTCAGACATGGCGAACTCCTGCGATTGTTGTGGGCGTTGGCACTTCAGGTCTTGCGGCGGCGGGTGCCGCCGAACTGCTGCAGCAGCACCGCGGCGACGATGATCACGCCTTTGGCGATCTGCTGGATGTCGGTCTCGAGATGGTTCTGGGTGAAGATGCTGTTCAGCACGCTGAAGATCAGCACTCCGATCAGGGTGCCGATCATCGTGCCGCGGCCGCCGGTGAGCAGGGTGCCGCCGATCACCACGGCGGCGATGGCGTCCAACTCGTAGAGCGTGCCGTTGGTGGACGCGCCGGACGTGGTCCGGGCCACCACCATGATCGCGGCGATTCCGCAGCACAGCCCGGCGATGCCGTACACCAGCGCGGTGTGCCACTTGATGTTGATGCCGGCCAGCCGGGCCGCCTCGGCGTTGCCGCCGACCGCGAACGTGCGCCGGCCGAACGTGGTGCGGTTGAGCACCACCCAGCCGATCGCGAACACCACCGCCAGCATGATGATCAGCACCGGGATGCCGAGCAGGTCGCCGCGGAAGAAGGTGAGGAAGCCGGTGTCGCCGACCACCTGGGTGCGCCGCCCGGACAGCCGCTCGGCCAGGCCCCGGGCCGCCACGAACATGGCCAGCGTGGCGATGAACGGCACGACGTTGCCGTAGGCGATCAGCACGCCGTTGACCAGGCCGCAGCCCAGGCCGACCAACAGCGCGCACAGCACCATCACCCACGGGCCGTAGGACTGGGTGGCCAGCGTGGTCATCCACACGCTGGACAGCGCCAGTATCGAGCCCACCGACAGGTCGATGCCGCCGCTGATGATCACGAACGTCATGCCGACGCTGACCACCCCGATGGCCGCGGCCTGCCGCAGCATGATGGACAGGTTGCTCTCGCTGAGGAAGTTGCCCTGGGTGGTGATGAGCCCGACCACGAGCAGCACTCCCAGAACGCCCACCAGGGCGAGCAGCCGCGTGTCGAGGTGGAAGGCTGCGCCGTTGCGGCTCGCGGGGTCGGGCCTCGACGCGGTGTCCTCCGTCGTGCGCTGCTCGGTCGTTTCTACCTCGCTGTCCGCGCTGCTCCGCAGTCCAGACACCGCCGGCCCGCCCGGTCCCGGCTCGCTCATCAGGCCAACACCTCCTGTCCTTCCTTCATCACCAGATCGAGGACCGCGGCCTCGGTGAGCTCGCCGGCCGGCGCCTCCATGACCACCTGTCCCTCGCGCAGCACCAGCACCCGGTCGGAGAGCCCGAGCACCTCGGGCACCTCGCTGGACACCAGCAGCACCGCCACCCCGTCGGCGGCCAGCTCGTGGATCAGCTTGTAAAGCTCGGCCCGCGCGCCCACGTCCACGCCCCGGGTCGGCTCGTCCAGCAGCAGCACCCGGCAGTCGCGGACCAGCCACCGGGCCACCACCGCCTTCTGCTGGTTGCCGCCGGAGAGCGTGCGCATGATCCGGCGCGGGTCGGCCGGACGCAGGTCCAGCCGCTGCAGGGTGGCTCGCGAGTCGCGCAGTTCGCGGCGCCGGTCGGTGAACCCGGCCCGGCTGTACTCGGGCAGGCTGGCCAGCGTCACGTTGCCGGCCACGGTCGCGTCCAGCAGCAGTGCCTGGCTCTTGCGCTCCTCGGGGGCCAGGCCCACGCCGGCCGCCACGGCGGCGGTCACGCTGTTCGGCCGCAGCCGACGCCCGTTCACCCGAACCGACCCGGAATCCGGTTTCCTGGCCCCGAAAATCGTCTCCAGCAGTTCGCTTCGGCCGGCGCCGACCAGCCCGGCGATGCCCAGGATCTCCCCGGCCCGCACGGTGAACGTGATGTCGCTGAACTCGCCGGTCCGGCTCAGCCCGTGCACCTCGAGCACGTCGTGGGACTCGTCCGCGGTGGACGCCTGGCGGACCGGGAACACGGTTTCCACCATGCGTCCGGACATCAGGTTCACCAGCTCCGAGGTCGGGGTCTGCGCCGCGTCGAGCCCGGTGGCCACGGTCGCGCCGTCCTTGAGCACGGTCACCCGGTGCCCGATCCGGCGGATCTCCTCCAGGCGGTGCGAGATGTAGACGACCGCGACCCCTTCGGCGGTCAGCTCGCCGACGATGCGGAACAGGTTGTCCACCTCGTCGGCGGCCAGCGCCGCGGTCGGCTCGTCCATCACGATCAGCCGGGCGTCGTGGGCCAGCGCCCGGGCCATCGACACCAGTTGCTGCCCGGCCGCGGACAGCAGCCCGACCTCCCGGCCCGGCGAGATCTCCGGGTGCCCGAGCCGGCGCATCAGGGCGCTGGCCGCGGCCCGGTTGGCCCGGCGCCGGGTGAAGCCGAAGGAGGACCGCTCGTGGCCGAGGAAGATGTTGTCCGCCACCGACAGCGCCGGAACCAGGTCGAGCTCCTGGTACATGGTGGCGATTCCGGCGCGCAGCGCGTCGATGGGGGCGCCGAACCGGGCCGGCGCGTCCCGCCACACGATCTCGCCCGCGTCCGGCTGGTGCGCCCCGGACAGCACCTTGATCAGCGTGGACTTGCCGGCGCCGTTCTGCCCGAGCAGGCAGTGCACCTCGCCCGGCAGCACGTCCAGGTCCACCCCGTCCAGGGCGCGCACCCCGGGGAACGTCTTGACGATGCTGGTCATCGTGAGCAGCGGCTGGGTCATGTGCGCACCACCTCCGCGCTGGACGCTGTTGGCACGCTGGCCGGGTCGTCCAGCACCCGGCGCAGCGAGGCGAGCGCGCCGCCGAGGGCCGGCGCGGTGAAACCGAGCGTGGAGCCGACCACCCGGACGCCGCCCGCACCCGGTGCGAGCACCCGGGCGGCCACCTCCTGGCGCACCGGCTCGACCAGCCATTCGGGCAGCGCGGCGAAGTAGCCGCCGAGCACCACCACGGCCGGGTTGAGCAGGTTGACCACGATGGACACGCCGGCGCCCAGCGCGGTGCCGATCTGGTGCAGGGCGTGCAGCGTGCGCTGGTCGCCGCGCTCGGCCCGGGCCCGGATGATCGTCATCCGCTCGTCGCGGTCCAGCGTCGGGTCGTGCACCGGGTCGTCCGGGTCGGCGCAGGCGTGCAGCATGGCCTGCAGTCCGACCTGGGTCTCCCAGCAGCCGCGCCGGCCGCACGAGCAGGTCGGGCCCATCGGGTCCATGGCCATGTGCCCGATCTCCCCGGCGAAGCCGATGGCGCCGCGGACCAGCCGGCCGCCGCAGACCACCCCGCTGCCGATGCCGAAGTCGCCGGTCACGTACACCAGGTCGGAGACCGGCAGCGCGGCGTGCTCGGCCATCGCGCCCAGGTTCGCGTCGTTGTCCACGCCGACCGCCGACAGCGCCAGCCCGGTGCGGGCGGCCATCCCGTCGGCGACCGAGACCTCGCGCCAGCGCAGCCGGGGGGCGAAGCGCACCACGCCGGCGCCGATGTCGACCAGGCCGGGCGCGCTGACGGTGAGGCCGGCGGCGTATCCGCCGGCCGCGGCCACCGCGTCCAGCGCCTCGCGGGCGAGGCCGGCCAGCGCGTCGAGCGCCCGGTCCGGGCCGAGGCCGGGGACGTCACAGGCCACCCGGCGGCGCAGCAGCACCGCGCCGGACAGGTCGGTGACCAGCGCGGCGACGTGGCCGATGTGCAGGTCCAGGCCGATGCCGCAGACGCTGGTCGGGCGCAGGCCGACCAGTTGGCCGGGCCGGCCCTGACCGCCGGCCGACACCCCGGCGGAGTGCACCAGGCCGCGCTGTTCGAGGTCGGTGACCAGGCTGGACACGGTCGCCTTGGACAGGCCGGAGCGCACCGCGAGCTGCGCGCGGGACAGCGCGCCGTGCTCGCGCAGGGTGCGCACGAGCAGGGCGAGGTTTCCGCGGCGCAAGTCGGCCTGATCGGCCGGACGGCTCTGTCCCACGCTCTACCACTTCGTTGAGGGCCTGACCTAAATGACGTTGCGTGTGAGCGTGTCTTACGGCCTGGACCCCTGGCAATACGCCGTTTGGCCTAACGTGAGGGTTTACTTTCGTCGATAGATAACGAAAGTGTGTCGAGATAGGTCAGTTGAAGGTGTGGTCCGTCGCCGACCAGGCGGCACCGGTCACTCCGGCAAGGTCGCCCAATTCGGACAGCACGATCGGCAGGTTGCCGGTCGCCAGCGGCAGCGAGCGCCGGTAGACCGAACTGCGCACCTCGGCCAGCAGCGGGTGCCCGAGCCGGGAGACACCGCCGCCGATCACCACCATGCCGGGGTTGAGGAAGCTGACCAGCGAGGCGATCACGTGCCCGAGCCGGCGGCCGCCCTCACGCACCAGGTTGGCCGCGGCGAAGTCGCCGGCCGCGGCGGCGGTGCCGACGTCGGAGGCGGTCAGCCGGCCGCGGTCCTCCAGGGTCGCGGCCAGCATGTTGGACCGGCCGCTGCGGGCCAGGGTCAGCGCGTCGCGGGCCAGCGCCGCGCCGCCGAAGTAGGCCTCCAGGCAGCCGACCTCCCCGCAGGCGCAGGCCGGCCCGTAGTCGTCCAGCTTGATGTGCCCGATGTCGCCCGCGGTGCCGGCCACCCCGCGGTACACCCGGCCACCGACCACGATCCCGCAGCCGATCCCGGTCCCGATCTTGACGAAGATCAGGTCGTCCAGCGAGCGGGCCACCCCGGCGTGCCGCTCCCCCAGCGCCATCACGTTCACGTCGTTGTCCACGGTGACCGGCCGGCCCCACTTGCCGGCCAGTTCCTCGCGCACCGGGTAGCGGTCCCAGCCGGGCATGATCGGCGGCGCGACCGGCATACCGTCGCGGAAGCTCACCGGCCCGGGCAGCCCGATCCCGGCGCCCATCAGCCGGCCGGGAGCCTTGTCCAGCACCCGGCCGGCCATGTCCACCACGCGGCCGAGCACCTGGGTCGGACCGAGCCGCACGTCGCACTCGGCGCGCTCGTTGGCCAGCACCTCGCACCGGCCGTCGGTGACCGCGACGGCCACCGACGTCGCGCCCACGTCGACCGCGATGAACCGCAGGTCCTCGGCCAGATGCACCAGCGTCGAGCGCCGCCCGCCCCGGCTCGCCGCCGGGCCACCCACCTGGACCAGTCCGGTGTCGATCAGCCGGGACAGCTCACCGGCCAGCTTCGCCCGGGGCAGGTCCAGCCGTTCGCCCAGCGCCACCCGGGACAGTGGTCCCTCGTCCCGCAACAGTTCCAGCAGTCGCGACTGGTGCCGCGAACGGACTCGCGGCTGCTCACCGGCACCTGGTACACCCATGCGGCGACTCTACTTGCGGCTGCTATCTACCCTGGTATTCCGCGTGCATTCCGCTTGCCATAATGGCGGCGCAGACCATGCTCAGCGGCCAGGCGATCAACAGCGGCGGGAACCCGAACATGATCACGGCGAGCATGGTCAATGCCGAGCAGATCAGCCCGCCGCTACGCGAGACGTAACACAGTCCGGCCGGTCCGAACCCGAGCGTGAGCAGCAGCGCCTTTCGGACCGACTTGTCCCCCGGAACGTGCAGCGGATAACGACCCGGACCGAGCACCTCGTCCGGCGACATTCCGTGATACCACCCGCCGGACAGCAGCGGGGGGTGCGGCGGCGAGGCCGGCGGCACGGAACCCGACGACTCGGCCATGAGGCCGGACGGCCTCTGGCGATCCGGGGTGGGGTTTGTCATCGTTATCCCTGAGGATTCGGGTAGCACGCCAGACGATACTGACGCCCCACGGGATTAGGGGATATGTCAGATGGAACCCTGTCTCGAAACCCTGCCGCGTGGAGCAAAGGATGCTCGCCGTGACCGTCCCGGATGGCGAAAGTCGGGCCTGGCACCGCCTCACCAGGCCGGAGCAGGCCGCGCTGTGGGAAGCGGGCACGACCCGGGACTGGGAGCCCGGCGAGATCATCATCCGGCAGGGCGAACCGCCCGGCTGCATGTACGTCATCCTCAGCGGCTGGGTGAAACTCTCCATGACCAACCAGCGCGGCGACAACGCCCCGATCGCGGCCCGGGGACCCGGTGAGATCATCGGTGAGCTCGCGGCGATCAGCGGCCGGCCACGCAACTCGACCATCCAGGCGATCAGCACGGTGCACGCTCTCGTCATCCCGCAGGAACGACTGCGTACAGTACTCCAGAACTGCCCTCGGATAGCACAGGAGTTGCTCAGCGTCGTCGCGCTGCGGCTCGAACAGTCCGACCGGTTACGCCTCGAAGCCGGCGGGCCCGCCTTCCCCCAGCGCCTGGCCGCCACGCTGCTCGAGCTGACCCACCAGTACTCCCCGGACGCCGCCGAGAACGCGCACATCGACCTACCGTTCACCCAGGACGAGCTGGCCGCCTTCGCCCGGGTGTCCCGCAGCACCCTGGTCCGCGGTCTGGACGAGCTGCGCGGCCTGCGCATCCTGCGGACCGCCCGGCGCCGGATCACCGTGATCAACCTCCCCGCCCTGCGCGACCTCGCCACCGGCCGGCCGTAGCAACCCCAGCAGCGGCCCGGCCATCGCGGTGGTCACCAGGGCCATGACCACCATGAGCGAGTAGAGCCGGGTGTCCAGGACGCCGAGTTGCAGGCCGACGGTGAGGATGACCAACTCGGTCAGGCCGCGGGTGTTCATCAAAGTGCCGAGGACGGCCGACTCCCTGGCCGGGACGCGCTGCACCCGGGCGCCGGCGAAGGTGCCGAGGAACTTGCTGGACACGGCCACCAGCAGGATCAGCGCGAGCTCGACGAACCCGCTCGCGTCGATGCCGGACAGGTCCACCTTGAGGCCGGCCACCACGAAGTACACCGGCAGCAGCAGGGTCAGGCTGACCTGTTCCACCGGACCGAGAATGTCCTCGCGCAGCATGGTGTCGCGCGGCATCACCACGCCGAACAGGAACGCGCCGAAGATGAAGTGCAGGCCGAACCATTCGGTGAGGCCGGCGGAGACCAGCAGGCCGACGAGCACCACGGCGAACCGGAACCGGGGTTGCGCGCTCTCGCCGGCGATCAGCCGGCGCAGCAGCGGCCGCACCAACACCAACATCGCCACCAGGTAGGGAATGGTCAGCACCAGCTGCCACTGCACCGCGCCGCTCACCATCGCCACCACGACCGCCAGCAGCGTCCAGGCCAGCACGTCCCCGACCGCCGCGCTGGCCAGCGCCAGCCCGCCGAGCTCGGTGCGGTGCATCCCTCGGTCGGTCAGGATCCTTGCCAGCACGGGAAACGCGGTGACAGCCATGGCGGCGCCCATGAACAGCACGAAGCCGAGCCGGTCGCTGGTCGGGTGGTACTGGAACAGGTAGCCGGCCAGCAGCATGCCCAGTCCGAGCGGCAGCAGGATCGAACCGGCCGACACGCTCAGCGCGACCCGCAGCTTCCCGCTGACCAGGGCCCGGTCCAGTTCCAGGCCCACCACGAACATGAACAGCGCCACGCCGATGTTGGCCAGTGCGGTCAGGTAGGGCCGAACGTCCATCGGGAACAGGCCCTGCGAGACCTGGCTGGACAGCAGGGTCGGTCCGAGCAGGACACCGCCGAACACCTCACCGATCACCGCCGGTTGCCCGAGCCGGGTCGCCAGGGCGCCGAAAATCCTGGTGACCACAACGATCAGAGCGAGGTCGAACAGCAGAACCGTGGCCTGATGCGTGCTCACGGCGGCTACTCGCCGTGCAGCAGACGGAGGTACTCGTATGTGGTCGGCAGCGTTTCCACCAGCTCACGCTGCGCCCGCTTGATGTCGGCGAACACCGGCTCGGCCAGGCCCACGACCTCCGGGCGGGCGGCCAGGGTCGGCAGCGGATGGTCCGGCAGGAAGTCCAGTCCGGCGTAGATGCAGTAGTAGTTGCTGTTGTTCCAGAAGTTGCGGAACTCGGCGTCGAAGTTGCCGTAGTAGTTGGTCTCGTCGACGATCGGCATGTTCACCGCCAGCCCGGCCCGGTACATGGCGATCTTCTCGCTGATGTTGTCCGAGAGCTCCAGTTCCTTGCAGGCGCGCCAGAACGCGGTGTCGTTGCGCGGGGCGAAGCTGAAGTGCGCCTGGATGAAGTCGCGCGAGTCGTCGAACATCGTCTCGATCTCGGCGTTGAACCGGCGGGACATGATCGGGTCGAAGTTCTTGTCCGGGAAGTGCTTGGCCAGTTGGTAGAGCGCCGCGTAGATGAAGTAGATGCCGGTGGACTCCAGCGGCTCCAGGAAGCAGGAGGCCAGGCCGATGCTCACGCAGTTCTTCACCCAGGCCCGGCGGTTGCGGCCGACCCGGAACTTGATCTGGTTGAGCGGCTGGGATTCCGGGTCCAGGCCCCACATCCGGCAGAACTCCAGGGTCGCGTCGTCGCGGGACTGGAACCGGCTGGAGAACACGTAGCCGGTGCCGAACCGGCCGAGCATCGGGATCCGCCAGGTCCAGCCGGAGGACATCGCGATCGAGGAGGTGTAGGGCTCGACGCCGTGCGCCTCGTCGTCGTGCGGCACCTGGGTCGCCACCGCGCTGTCGTTGAGCAGGTGGTCGCTCATGTCCAGGAACGGCTCCTTCATGACCTGGTTGATCAGCAGGCCGCGGAACCCGGAACAGTCGATGAACAGGTCGCCCTCGATGGTGCGGCCGCCCTCGGTGCGCAGCGAGGTGATGTGTCCGCGCTGGTCGATCAGCGCCTCGGTCATCTTGTCCTCGATGTGGATCGCACCCTGCTTGGTCACCGCGAACCGGCGCAGGAAGTCGGCGACCTTCGCGGCGTCGAAGTGCCAGGCGTAGTTGGTCCACTTCCGGCCGTCGAGGTGGCGCGGGGAGAGTTTGGCGTCCAGTGCCGGAGCGCCGGCGTAGCAGGCGTAGTCGAACGGCTCGTCGGTGGCGCCGTTCAGTCGCTTGTGGACCCAGTAGTGGGACAACGGCACGTTGGCGACGTTGGGCAGCAGTCCGAACAGGTGGTAGTAGTGGTCGGTGCCGCCGCCATGCGGCCGGGGCGCCGACTCGCCGACACCTCCCGTTCGCCAGTTGATGAACTTTATTCCGATCTTGAAACTGGCGTTGACCTCGCGCATCCACTCTTCCTCGGCTAAGCCGAGGAAGTCGAAGAACGTCTTGTGCAGATTCGGCACGGTGGCCTCACCGACACCGATCCGAGGGATCGCGGGGGCTTCCAGCACCGTGATCGTGACGCCCGGCCCGAGGGCTTTGCCCAGGTAGGACGCCGCCATCCAGCCGGCCGTGCCGCCACCGACGATTACGACACGCTCGATCCTGTTGTCCATCGGTCCCCGTTTCGCCTGCATCGATCTTGGAACGGCCGGAAGTTTTCCAGCACGACATCCCGGCCGGACACCGCCAAACGGGTTTCCCTCGTTGCTACATACGGTGTCGACTTATGGCTGGGAGACTCATGAGTAGTGCCGTAATGTTTCGGCGATGTATCCCGAAGAGGCCAATGACGCGACCCTGATCGCCGCGGTTCGGCGCGGCGACACCGCCGCCTACGCCGGGCTGTACCGGCGGCATCTCGCCGCGGCCAAGCGCGCGGCCGCCTGCCTGGTGAGCTCCCAGGCGGAGCGGGAGGACCTGGTCGCCGAGGCGTTCACCCGGGTACTGCACACGCTGCTGGCGGGCAGCGGACCGCGCGAGGAGTTCCGGCCCTACCTGTTGGTCACCATGCGGCACCTGGCGATCAACGTCGGCCGGCGGCGCTGCACGCCGTTCGCCGATGTGCCGGAGGCGATTCTCCAGGCGCGGGACGCCGAACCGGCGGCCGACCACGCGCACGACCGGGCCGCGCACGCGTTCGCCGGGCTGCCCGAGCGGTGGCGCACCGTGCTCTGGCACACCGAGATCGAGGGCGAGTCGCCCGCCGAGATCGCACCGCTGCTCGGGCTGACCGCCAACGGCGTCGCAGCGCTGGCCTACCGGGCCCGGGAGGGGCTGCGCCGGGCCTACCTGCACCAACACCTCCCGACCGGCAACCGCCGGGACTGCCGCGCCACCCGGGACAAGCTCGCCGGTTGGGTGCGGCACAGCATCACCGACCGGCAGCAGCGCCGGGTCGACGACCATCTGCGCCAGTGCCCGCGCTGCCGCGACCTGGCCGAGGGGCTGGCGCGGGTCAACGGCGAACTGCGCGCGGTGCTCGCGCCGATCGTGCTCGGCGCCCCGTTCGCCGCCGCGTACCTGACCACGGTGAGCGTCGCGGCGCCGGCCGGGATCGTCGCGGTGTCCTGGCTGGCCGGCGTGAAGGCGTCGGTCGCCGCCACCGCGGCCCAGGCCGGGGCGGCGGCCGCCATCGCCGCGGTGACCACCGTGACGGCGGTGACCGTGGTGGCGAGCGGGCCGGCCGGCGGAGCGGGCGCCGCGAGCACCGGAACGGAATCCGGAGAAGGCGCGCGGGTGTCGTTCGTGAACTCGCCCCGAGAGGCGGGTCGTCCGACGAAAAGCACCGTGGAACCGGCCGCTCCGGAAAAGGGCAAGGACTCGGAAAAGGCCAAGGAAAGGCAACCGGAAAAAGCCGACGAAAAAGAACCGAAAAAGAGCCCGAAGACGACCCAGGAACGCATTCCCCCGACCGGCCGGGGCACCCGGGCGACCCCCGCCGTTCCGGCTCCGGCGGTTTCGGCTCCGGGTCCCGGCCCGCGGTAGCCAGGGCGCGCGGAAGACAACCGGCGACGCGGCCGGACGGGTGCCGCGCGGGCTGCGGCATTCCACTGGGGCTCTTGCTGTTGCGACTCGCGCGGTGCTACACCTCAACGACCAGGCCGGCCTCTCCCAAAAACGCCCACCACAAAAGGGAAGGGGCGCTCATGCGTCTCATCGGCCCGATCGCACGTATTGGAGTCGTCGCCCTTTCGGCCGCCACCGCGGTCCTTCTGGCGTCGCCCCCTGCCTTCGCCAATGTCCCGCTGACCCAGGTCAGCACCGACCCGTACACCGATGCCCAGGCCCAGCACCAGACCCAGGTCCAACCGGACACGTTCCAGTTCGGCAGCACGATCGTGTCCGCGTTCCAGACCGGTCGGGTGTCCGGCGGTGGTGCGTCGAACATCGGGTTCGCCACGTCGACCGACGGCGGTGCGACCTTCACTCGCGGGTTCCTGCCCGGGATCACCGCGAACAGCAGCCCGCGCGGCTCGTACGCCCAGGTGTCCGGCCCGAACGTGGCTTTCGACGCCCGGCACAACGTGTGGCTGATCACCTCGATCGGCATCACGTCCAACACCGGGGACATCATCACCAGCCGCTCCACCAACGGCGGGTTGACCTGGAGCAACCCGGTCCGGGTCGCCTTCGGTGACTTCCTGGACAAACCGTGGATCACCTGCGACAACAACGCCGCGAGTCAGTTCTACGGTCGTTGCTACGCCACCTACGACATCGTGGCGGGCAACATCCTGCGGATGAAGACCTCCACCGACGGCGGGGTGACCTGGGGTGCGGGAATGTCCCCCGGTGACGCCGGAGTCGGCTGGGGCGGCCAGCCGGTGGTGCTGAACAACGGCACGGTCGTGGTGCCCTACTACGACCTGGTGCTCGACCAGCTTCGCTCGTTCCGCTCGGTGGACGGCGGCGCCTCCTGGCGGGCCACGGTCGGCATCGACGTGGTCTCGCACGACGACCCGTCCGGCGGGCTGCGCGAGTTCCCGTTCCCCTCGGCCGAGCGGGACGGGCCGGGCACGATCTACATGGTCTGGGCCGACTGCGGGTTCCGGTCCGGCTGTGCCACCAACGACATCGTGCTGGTCAAGTCCACCAGCGACACGACCTGGGGTCCGACGGTCCGGGTGCCGATCGACCCGGTCAACAGCGGCGTCGACCACTTCGCTCCGGGCATCTCGGTGGACCTGTCCAGCGGTGGCGCCTCGGCCCGGATCGGCATCACGTACTACTACTACTCCAACGGCAACTGCACGGCCGCGAGCTGCCAGCTCAATGTCGGGTTCATCTCCTCGACCGACGGCGGCTCGACCTGGAGCGCCCCGACCCAGATCGCCGGGCCGATGTCGCTCGGGTGGCTGCCGAACACCTCGCAGGGCCGGATGTTCGGTGACTACATCTCCACCTCGATCATGCCGGGCGGCAACGCCTTCCCGGTGATCCCGGTGGCCACCGCGCCGTCCGGAAGCTCGTTCCGGGTGTCGATGAACGTGCCGACCGGCGGTCTGGAGATCACCGGCGGCAGCACCGCGGCCACCGCGCAGCGGTCCGGCGACACCGGCACGGCGACGGCCCGGACGGCCGCCGCGGTGTCCAACCAGAAGTCCTACTGACGGTCGACGTGGATGGCCCGGCAACGGCGCCGGGCCATCCGCCCGTCAACCCAGCAACACCGGCAGTGCGTCGACGCCGTAGACGATCGAGGTCGACCGGAACGGCACCGCGTCGTCGCCGATCGCCAGCCGCATCTTCGGGAAGCGGCGGACCAGGGCCGGGTAGGCGGCCCGCAGCTCCATCCTGGCCAGCTCCGCGCCGATGCAGCGGTGGATGCCGTACCCGAAGGCCAGGTGTGAGGTCGGGTCGCGGCGCGGGTCGAACCGCTCCATGTCGGTGCCGAGCTTCTCGTCGCGGTCCGCGCCGGACAGCGACACGACAACGATGTCGCCCTTGGCGATCCGCGCCCCGGCGATCTCCATGTCCTCGGTGGCGAACCGCGGGAAGGCCACCTGCACCACGGTCAGGTAGCGCAGCAACTCCTCGACGAACTTGTTGACCTGCTCCTGGTCGCCGACCACCTGCTCGGCCGACTCCGGGTTGCGCAGCAGCACCAGCGCGCCGAGCGCCAGCATGCTCGCGGTGGTCTCCAGCCCGCCGGTGAGCAGGCCGTCGGCCATCCCGGCCAACTCCTCGTCGTCGACCTGGTGGCCGTGTTCCTTGATCAGCATGCCGAGCAGCCCGTCGCCCGGCGACTCGCGCTGGTGCTTGACCACCTCGCGCAGGTAGCTCAGCGACTCGCTGATCGCCCCGAGCGAGGCGTTGGCCCCGCCGAACAGGTCGAATCTGGCCGTGGACAGCCGCTGGAAGTCCTCCCGGTCCTCATAGGCCACGCCGAGCAGCTCGCAGATGGTCAGCGAGGGGATCGGCAGCGCGAACATCTGCCACAGGTCCACCGGCCCGTCCACCTCGGCCATCGCATCCAGCTGGCCGGCCACGATGGACTCGATCCGCGGCGTGAGCCGGGACAGCCGGCGCATGGTGAACTCCGGGGTGAGCAGCTTGCGCAACCGGGTGTGCACCGGCGGGTCGGCGAAGCCCAGCCCGCCCGGATTCTGCTCGGCCGAGGCCCCGAAATTCCCCATCAAATTGGCGAAATCGTTGCTGAATCCGCCGACTTTGCCGAGAACGGCCTTCGCCTCGTCGTAACCGGAGACCAACCACACGGTTACTCCGAGTGGAAGTTTGATCTTGCCGATCGGTTCTTCCCGGCGCTTGTGTCCGAGCTCACCGACCGGATCGAGGCCGTCCCGGCGCAGCGGCATCAGCGCGCCTTCCGGAAGCAGGGATAGCTTTGACAGGTCAAAGCCATCTTTTTGGGTACGCGCGAGATATCGCCGCCCGATCCAAGCGACAATTCGCGAACGAAGAGACCCCACGGGCCAGATACTAGACACGCCGGCCCGGGTCCGGGGTTGACCCCCACCGCCGTCACGGACGGTGAGGGTCACTCCCCGGATCGGCTACTGTCCCCGGCTGTCCGGGTCGACCCGGGCGAACGTGAGCAGGTCGACCATCCTGAAGTCGCCGGTGGGCGCCCCGCCCCGGCGCGGCAGCGTGGGCCGCCAGTTGGGGTTGGTGGCCAGGAAGGACGTCGGATCGAGCTGCAGCAGCCCGATGAACACCTCGCCGACGATCCGGGCGCCGACACCGGCCAGCCGCAGCCCGCCGGCCACCTCGGCCTCCTTGAGGATGTAGTACCAGAGCGGCGTGCTGCTCGGCAGGCCGTGCCCGAACTGCTGCAACTCCGGGAACCGGTCGGCCCACAGCGGCTGGATGCCCAGCGCCTGGGCGATCGCCTGGCCGCTCGGAATCGACCAGGTGACGTGCCGCAGCAGGTTGCGCTGCGGCAGCGCGGTCGGCGGCGCCCCGTCCGGGAGCGTGCCCAGCGGCAGGTTCAGCAGCGGCGTGGAGATCTTGGTGTCGATCCGCTTGTTCGGCCGCACGTTCGCGGTCTGGCTGCCGCCGAAGTCGAAGAACGTCTGCCAGCCGATGAACCGCCGGGGCGCCCGAGCACCGCCGCGGAGGTCCACCGGGTCGGCCTGGCCCTGGCCGGCCGGGTCGAAGACCATTCCGAAGAACGCCGGGGCGCCGATCGCCGGGTTGCCGTTGGGGTCGCCGCGCAGGTTCGCCCGGTAGGACGGCCGGACCTGGCTGTGCCCGAACCGGTAGCAGGCGCCCTGGAACTCCACCGGGATGAACTGCTGGCCGGCCGCCGGCCGGTAGACCCGCCGCCCGTTGCGCAGGATGTCGTCCACCAGCGCCTGGCCGAGGATCGCCGGCAGGAACTCGCGCAGGATGATCCACTGGTAGTGCCAGCGGACCTGCTGCTGCGCGGCGGCGAACACGTTGGTCTGGCCCTGCGACCGCAGCCGGTCCACCACCTGGTTGTGGAACAGCAGGAACGCCGCGTGCAGCCCGGAGATCATCAGGTTCTCGTCGTTGCGCGGGTCGCTGATGATCGCGGTGCCGTTGGACTGCCGGGGCAGGTCCTCGAACAGCCCGCCGCTCTCGATCCGGAACTTGTCCCGGTCCCCGGTCTGGTAGAGCTGCGGGTCGCCGTTCGGCCCGCGGCCGTACACCGAGTCCAGGTCCAGCCCCGGCGTGCGGGTGTTGGGCGAGTTCTCCGGCGCGGCCACCACGCCCAGCCGCGAGGTCTGGTCGAAGGTCATGTCGTGGTCGAGGAACTGGCCGAGGAAGGTGATCCCGGCCGTGTTGTTGGGGTTGTCCAGGTTGTTCGGGCTGAGCTCGGGGTTGGTGATCAGCCGCACCGGGCCCTCCGCCAGCGGGTCCCGGGCGTCGACGATGCCGCCCGGCTGTCCCATGGCCATGAGCGCGTTGCGCAGGCCGCCGGCGTTGAAGTCGGCGAACGGTGGCAGGTTGAAGATCCGGCCGAAGCGGTCCGGGCTGGTTGCGAGGCCACCGGCGGCGTCCGTCACGACCTGCGCGATGGCTTCCATCGGGCGCAGCGCGAGAACTCCCGCACCGGCGCCCATTCCGGCAAGTAGACCTCGCCGGCTCAACGTGGCTCTGCTCTTGTTGGGTTTGGTCATTACTGCCGACCCTCCTGTCGACATTCCCGCATCCCAGATTGGAACCAGTAAAGGGTGCGGATTACCCGCCCATTTCACCAACGATGCCTGGTTTTTCCCAGTCCCGATAACCACTAGTGGGCATAACCCAAACAAATGCGGGCATGCCAAATACCGCTCTTCGTTCATTTTGCATTCGAAGAGCGGTATTCGGCAGAACTATTCGGCCGTCAGACGACCGTGCAGGCGGTGTTGTTGATGGTGAACGCGGTCGGCTCGGGGTTGGAGCCGGTGAAGGTGCCGTTGAACCCGATCTGGACCGAGTTGTTGGGTGCGAGGTTGCGGTTCCAGTCCAGCGGTGTCGCCGTCACGTTGGCGCTGCCCGCGGCCTGGGTCCAGGTGGCGCTCCAGCCCTGGCTGACCCGCTGGCCGGCGGGGAAGCTGAACGCCAGGGTCCAGCCGTTGATCGCCGACGTGCCGGTGTTGGTGATCGTCACGCCGCCGGTGAACCCGCCGCCACCGCCCCAGTTGCTGGCGGTGTAGGCGACCTGGCAGGTGCCGAGCGTCGGCCCGTCCAGGGTGGTGAACGACGCCGCCGCCGAGGTCGGCGACAGGTTCCCGGCGCCGTCCCGGGCCCGCACCACCACCACGTACGCGGTGGCCGGCGTCAGGTTGGACAGCGTCGTGGAGTTGGCCGTGGACTGGCTCAGCAGGGTGTCCGTGGTGCCCTGCCGGCGGTAGATGTTGTACCCGGCCAGACCGCTGCCGCCGGTGTCGGTCGACGCCGTCCAGGCCAGGGCGGCGCTGTTCGACGTCACGTTGGACACGGTCGGGGTGCCCGGCGTGGTCGGCGGGGTCGTGTCGTTGGTCGGCGGGCCGCCCAGCGCGTCGTGCACCGCGGTGTAGGACGGCTTGGCGGTGTAGTTCTGGTCGTAGAGCAGGGCGCAGCACTCGCTGGGGAAGGTGTCCGGCACCCACGAGAACTTGTCGGTGAAGCCCCAGATGGTGATCTGGTTGCACCGGGTGACGGCCAGGCAGGCGTTGACCATGTTGCGGTAGTAGGTGGCCTGCGTGGCGTCCTTGCTGGCATCGCGCGGGTTCTGCATGCGGACGTCCAACTCGGTGATCTTGACGTTCAGGCCGAGGTTGGCGAACCGCTGGAAGTTCTGCTGCACCTGGTTGGGGAAGCTGAACTGGATCGCCAGGTGGCCCTGGAACCCGACACAGTTGATCGGGACGCCCTGCTGCACCAGCGACTGCACCAGGTTGAACAGCCCGTTGCTCTTGGCGCCCATCCCGTCGGTGTTGAAGTCGTTGATGCACAGCTCCGCGTCCGCGTCGGCGGCCCGCGCCGCCCGGAACGCGTCGGCGATGTAGCTCTGCCCCAACGTGTTGAACCAGAACGACTGGCGGAACGAGCCGTCCTCGTTGAACGCCTCGTTGACCACGTCCCACGACCGCACGCTGCTGGCGTAGCGGCCGACGACCGTGCTGATGTGGTTCTGCATGGCCGCGCGCATCTGCGCGGCGGGCAGGCCCTGGATCCAACCCGGAGTCTGGCTGTGCCAGACCAGGGTGTGCCCGTGGATCTGCTGGTTGTTGGCCTGCGCCGCGGCCACCACCTGGTCCGCCTGGCCGAACGTGAACTGGTTCTGGTTCGGCTCGGTGGACTCGAACTTCATGGCGTTCTCGGCGGTGACGATGTTGAACTCGCGCGCGCCGATGGTGCGGTAGCTGGCGTCACTGCCCTGCGCGGTGAGGTTCAGCGCGTAGCCGATGAACCTGCTGCCGGCGTGGGCCCGCAACGGGTCGGCCGTCGCGGTCGTGCTGAGCGCGACAAGCCCGACCGCGGTGAGCGTCGTGCAAATTGCCGCAGCAAGCAATTTCCTTCTCATCAAAGGCCACCTGTATTCAGTTCAGAGGGAGCCCGTCCCGTTGCCCGAGCGGGTCCGCGTCGTGTGCGAACCCACTCGGCGTCCAGCGCTCCCTATCCGGTCGTGCACTGGTTGCTGTTCAAGGTGAATCCGCTCGGCGGTGGGTTGCTGCCGGCCCACGTGCCGTTGAACCCGATGTCTACTGAGGCACCCACTCCAATCGTCGCGTTATAGGAAACGTTGGCCCCGGTCACGTTGGCGCTGCCGGTCGCCTGCACCCAGGTGGCGCCCCACCCGGGCTGGACGACCCGCTGCGTGCCGGGATACGTGAACGCGACCGTCCAGCCGTTGACCGCCGCGTTGCCCGTGTTGGTGATCGTGATGTTCGCCGTGAACCCGGTGTCCCACTGGTTGGCCCGGTAGGTCACCCGGCAGGCGCCCGCCGGTGGCGGCGTCGTCGTGGTGGTCGTGGTCGTGGTGGTGGTCGTCGTTGTCGTCGTGGTGGTGCTGGTGCTGGTCGTGGTGGTCGTCGATGTCGGCAGCGTCCCGGTGGGATCGGCGTAGAGGATGCCGCGGCCGTTGGTGCCCAGATAGACCCGGCCATAGACCCGTGGGTCGCCGGTGATCGCCTCGCCCATGTTGCCGTACTGGTGCGCATCGTCGTTGATCCGCACCCAGGCCGCACCGGCGTTGTCGGAGCGGTACACGCCCTGCACTCCGTCCACCGTAGCCACCGTGTACAGCGCCGGATAGGTCTGGTTCGGCGCCGCCCGTCCGAAACCGATGTTGCGTGCGGCGGTCACGGTGGACACCTTGGTGAAGCTCGTGCCGGAGTTGGTGGAGTGGAACAGGCCGGTGTCGCCGGCCAGCCAGATGTCGCCCTCCCGGCCGGGCACCGCGTGGAACTTGGCGATGCTGGGCAGCCCGGTCTGCACCGTGGCGGTGAAGCTCGAGCCGCCGTTGGTGCTGACGTAGAACCGGCCGCCGTTGAAGCCGTAGAACTTGCTGGCGTTGACCCGGTCGGACTCCACGACCGACTCGGTGGGCAGGCCCTGGATCTGGGTCCAGGAGTTGCCGAAGCCGACCGAGAAGACCGGCGTCTGGGCCTTCGGCGCCCAGACGAACCGGCTGCCGTCGGCCGCGGCGGCGACCGTGCCGCCCTCGTTGATGCCGCCCGGCTCGGTGCCCTGGAACCAGTTCGCGCCGCCGTCGGTGGAGAACGCCACGTGGCTGTCGTTCGGCCGGTCGGCGTCGTTGAAGTTGCCGGCCCGCACCATGATGCTCGGGGTGCGCTCGGCGAAGTCGAGGCTGGTGGTCGAGGTGAACGTGGGCTGGGTGAACATCGCCGGCGGCACCGCGTCCAGGTTGGTGTGCCGGAAGCCGGCGATGTCGCCGAGCCCGGAGATCAGCGGCGCGCCGCTGGGCGGGCTGATCAGGTCGAGCACCGCGGTCTCCTCCAGCCCGGCCACCATCGGCCGGATCTGGAACTGGGTGTTGGTGTCCCAGTTGGTCAGGTTGGTGGTGCCGTAGATGGTGGCGCCGGTGCCGTAGAGCATCCGGTTGGAGTTGAACGGGTCGATCTCCACCGAGGCGTTCATCCAACCGAGCTTCGGGGTGACCTCGGGTGGCTGGGGGTTGGTGCCGAAGGTCAGCCACGGCGCCGCCGAGATGTTCATCGTGTACCGGAAGCTGCGGTTGGGATAGGAGGTCCAGTCCCAGATCCGGGTCCAGGTCGCCCCGGCGTCGGTGCTGCGGAAGAAGATGGCGTCCGGCCACCAGGAGATCTGGGTGGCCACCATGATGGTGTTCGGGTTCTGCCGGTCGATGGTCAGGCCGCTGTAGCCGAAGTAGTCGTCGGCGCTGCTGGACGGGATCGGGCTGATCTGCGTCCAGGCTCCGGTCGTCGTGCTGTACTTCCACACGTCGCCCTTGGCCCCGTCGTACGGACCGCCGGTGTCGCTGGTGGTGATGTACAGGACGTGGTTGACCGGGTCGAGCACGCCCTTGTGGGCCAGGAACCCGGTGGGCTGGCCGGCGATCCGCTCCCAACTGGTCCCGCCGTTGGTGGACCGGTACACGGTGTTCTGCTTGTCGGCCACCCCGACGTAGATGCCCTGGGTGGTGTTTCCGGAGGTGCCGGTGGACTTGTCGAACGTCACCCAGACCACGCCCGGCTGGTGGCTGAGGTAGCCGTTGGGGTCGTTCGGGTCCTGGGCGTAGTTGCCGGCGTTGGGGAAGCTCGCCACCCGCGCCCAGGTGGCGCCGAAGTCGGTGCTGCGCCACAGGCCGTTGCCGTTGGGCGCGCCGAAGTAGACGACGCTGTTGCGGTTCGGGTCGACCGCGAGCCGCTCACCCATGCCGCGGCCGGGCATGTTGCCGCCCAGCTTGAACGGCAGCGTGCTGACCTGCCAGGTGTCGCCCTTGTTGGTGGAGCGCAGGATCGCGCCGTTGTTGGGATCCCAGCTGTTGGTGTACATGCCGACGGCGGCGTAGACCCGGTTGGTCTGCACCGGGTCGGTGGCCATGCTGTGCACCCCGTTGAAGCCCCAGTTCTCCCAGCCGACCCAGTCCAACAGCGGCGTCCAGCGCTGGGTGGTCTCGTTCCACCGGTACGCGCCGCCGATGTCGGTCCGTGCGTAGATCAGGTTGCGCTCGGTCTGGTTGAAGACGAGCCCGGGAACGTACCCGCCCCCGGCGATCTGCACGTTGCGCCAGTTGTGCGGCTGCGCCACCGCAGTCACATCGGCCGCCGCCGGCCCGGTCTGGGCAGCCCCCTGGCCCACCACGACGACCGAGCCGGCGACGACCATCCCGGCCAGCACATGTGCAAGCTTTTTCCGCATAGGTCGGCCCTCCATTGTGGTGCTGCGGCCCAATTAAGTTGTCGACCCCTCCAGCAGACTCACACTAGGTAGGAATCTGTGGACAATGACGCACTGGGTGTAGACGATTCGGTGACTGCGCCTCCTATGCGGGATCACATGGGTTTCCGTTGATGGTGAACACGGCCGGGGCCGGATTCGTCGTGGTGAATGTTCCGTTGAACCCGATTCCGACCGAGCCGTTCGGCGGGATGGCCCGGTTCCAGTCCAGTGCGGTCGCGGTCACGTTCGCGCTGCCCGCGGCCTGTGCCCAGGTGGCGCTCCAGCCCTGGCTGACCCGCTGCCCGGCCGGGAAGGCGAAGGCCAGGGTCCAGCCGTTGAGCGTGCTGCTCGCGGTATTCGTGATGGTCACATTGGCGGTGAAACCGGTGCTGCCGCCCCAATTCGACGCCTGATAGCCGATCCGGCAGGTGCCACTGCCCGGCAATGTCGTGAACGACGCCGACGCCGATGGTGTGGAAAGGTTTCCAGCGCCGTCCCGGGCCCGCACATATACCTGGTACGCGGTATTCGGCGACAATCCGGTCAGCGCCACCGAGTTCGTCGTCGGTTGGGCGAGCACCGGGTCGGTGGCGCCCTGCTCGCGGAAGACCGTGTAGCCGGCCAACCCACTGCCGCCGGTGTCCGTGGACGCCGTCCAGGTGAGGGTCGCGCTCGTGGCGGTCACCCCGGAGACGGTCGGGGTACCCGGCTGCGTCGGCGCGGTGTTGTCGCCGCCACCGCCGCCCATCTGCGCGGCGGCATTGGCGAGCACGGTCGCCGAGGCCGACGGGGTGACGATCCGGAACCCGTCGAAGTCCGGGTAGAGCTGACCGTCGTCCTGGATTCCGGTGAGGATCCAGAACATCCAGCCGTCCCCGCCGCCGGTGCGCACCGCGTTGGTCCACGCGGTGTAGGTGGCGTCCCGGGTGGACTGGTCACTCGTTCCGAACTCCTCCAGCACCTGCGGCTTGCCCAGCGTGGCACCGACCGCGTTGTGGTCGTTGATCCACCCGGTGCCCCAGTCCTGCGCCGGGGACTGACCCCAGCCCTGCGGGTACAGGTGGTAGGTGCCGAAGTCGATGGTCGGCAGCGCGGTCAGCCGGGCGTGGTCGACGCCGTCGGTGACGTTGTACGGCCAACTGCCCGGGGTGCCGCCGACGCCGGGGTGGAAGCCCTCGTCGCCGACCGACACCATGTGGTTGGCGTCCAGGCTCTTGATGTAGGTGGACATCTCGCTCGCCCAGCCCACCAACGTGTCCGCGGTGCAGGTGCCCGACGTCGGAAGCGAGGCGTTGATGCACCTCGGTTCGTTGGCCAGCTCCCAGGAGAACACCGCCGGGTCGTCCTTGTACGGCACGCCGGTGATCGAGTTGGTGCGGTTGACCACCGCGGCGATCCAGTCCTTGAAGTTCTGCCTGATCCTGGCGTCGGTGTAGAACTGGTCGTGGAACTGCAGGCCGTACCAGGTGACGTACTGGTCCATGCCGCCGAAGTCGCGCCAGTTGTTGGTGAACGGCAGGATCAGCTTGATGCCCAGGGCGTTCGCCCTGGCCAGCATGTAGTCCAGCTTCTGCAGCCCGGCCGGGCCGGTGTTGATCTCCGGCCCGTTCCGCGCGTTGCTCCACCGGATCGTCCACAGGTCGGCGCCGTTCGAGCAGCCGCCGGCCGAGTTCGGCTTGTCCCCGCCGCACTCCAGGAAGGTCCAGGCCCGCAGCACCTTGATGTTCATGGCCACCGCGTCGCTGAACACGTCGTCGACCATGAGCTGGGACTTGTAGTGCAGGTAGTAGTTGTTGGTGCCGCCGAACCGGAACGGCTGACCGCCGAGGTCGAAGCCGGCGCCGTTGCGGGTGACGAACACCGGGCCGGCGGCGGCCGGCGAAGCGGCGAGGACCGGCAGCGCGGCGGCCACCGTGGTCAGGACCAGTGCGCCGATCCAGGTCCTCGCCGCTGCTCTCATCGCTGCTCCTCTAGTTGACCGCGCACGCCTGCCCGTTGAGCGTGATGCTCGCCGGCCGGGCGTTCGTGCCGGTGTAGTTGGCGTTGAAACCGATCCCGGACACCGACTGGCCCGCGGCGATCGTGCGGTTGTGGTCCAGGCTCGCCCCGGTGACCGACGCGCTGTTCGCCGCCTGGTTCCAGGTCGCGCCCCAGCCGTTGCTGATCCGCTGGTTGCCGGCGAAGGTGAAGGCCAGCGTCCAGCCGTTGATCGAGCTCGTCCCGGTGTTGGCGATGGCCAGCGACGCGGTGAACCCGGTGCCCCAGTCGTTGACGCCCCAGGTGACGCGGCAGGAGACCGGCGGCGGCTGGGTGGTCGTGGTGGTCGTGGTCGTTCTCGTCGTCGTCGTGGTGGTGGGCCCCGGTCCTGGCTGGTCCACCCCGAGCAGGTACGGGTTGAGGATGTTCTGCTTGGTGGTGTTGACCGTGGTCCAGTCGTCGTTGAGGATCCCGCCGGTGTCCCCGGAGTTGGGGTTCCACGACCAGAAGGTGAAGTTGATGCCACCGACGCCGGTTCCGGTGTAGGCCATCAGGTTCTGCAGCCACAGCCGGTCCCTCGGGTCGGCGAGTGTGGTGCCGAACTCACCGAGCAGCACCGGAGCCACGTTGTTCTTGTGCAGGTAACCCCACATCCGGTCCCAGATGGCCGGCATGTTGTTGGGGAAGCTGGGATCGGAGAACCAGGGCTGCGGGAAGACCGACGTGGCGTAGTCGTGCGCCGAGTACACCAGCCGGTTGGCCACGTTGAGCCGCACCGGGAACTGCGCGGCGCCCTGCAGGTTGCCGCCCCACCAGTAGCCGTCGTTGTTGAAGTTGTCGATGCCCTCGACGATGATCAGCCAGTTCGAGTTGATCGCGAGGATGGCGTTGCCGGCCCGTTCGGCGGCCAGCCGCCAGTCGGTGGTCATGCTGCCGGTGCCCCAGGTGGAGCCGCCGCCGCCCTGGATGCCGTGCGGCTCGTTGTGCAGGTCCGCGCCGACCACGGCGGTGTTGCCGACGTAGCGCCGGGCCAGCATCTGCCAGTCGCTGATCCACCGGGCCTCGGAGTACTGCGCGGTGTACCACAGCGCGGACTGGGCGCCGGAGTCCGGCCGGTGCCGGTCCAGGATCACCTTCATGCCGATCTGGCCGGCGTAGTCGATGATCCGGTCCATGATCTGGATGCCGGACAGGCCCTGCAGGTCCGGGTTGAGGTCGAACCGGATGCTGTTCGGGGTGCTGCCGGCGTCGAAGAGCTGGTTGGAGAACGGCAGCCGCAGGGTGTTGTACTTCAGGCTCTTCATCTGGTCGAGCATGTCCCGGTAGCCGCGCGACCAGAGCCCGTGCGGCGTGTAGTTCGCGGTCTCCAGGCCGAACCAGTTGATCCCGGTCATCCGCACCGGCTGGTTGTTCGCGTCGAGCAGCTGGCGGCCGTTGGTGTGCCAGTAACCCGCGCCCGCGGCGGCGGCCGGGGTGGGCGCGGCCAGGTTGATGAACGGCACCAGCGCAAGGAGAAGCAGCGCGGGCAGCAGCGATGCCAGGACGTTCCGTCGTTTCATGGTCTCCTCGCTCAGACGGTGCACGGTTGGCCGTTGAGGGTGAAGCCGGCCGGTGCCGGGTTGGTGCCCGTGTGGGTGCCGTTGAAGCCGATGTTCACCGAGCCGTTCGGCGGTATCGGTTGGTTGCCCGTGGCGGTCACGTTTCCGCTGCCTGCCGGTTGTGCGAAGCTGGCGTTCCAGCCGGCCGTCACCCGCTGCCCGGCGACGTAGCTGAACGCCAGCGTCCATCCACTGGGGACGGTCGAGGCGGTGCTGTTGGTGATGGTGAAGTTGGCGGTGAAGCCGTTGCTGCCCGGTCCCCAGTCGTTGGCCGTGTAGGCCACCCGGCAGGTGGTGGTCGGGCAGGGTGGTGCGGTGCTGAAGGCGATCGTTGCGGTCGGCGTGGACAGGTTGCCCGCGCCGTCCCGGGCTCGCACGTACACCTGGTAGGCGGTGGACGGGGTGAGCCCGGTCAGGGTGATGGAGTTGGTGGTGGTCTGCCCGAGCAACGGGTCCGTCGCGCCCTGTTCGCGGTAGACGTTGTAGCCGGCCAGGCCGCTGCCGCCGGTGTCGGTCGCCGCCGGCCAGGTGATCGTCGCGGTGGTGCAGGTGATCGTGCCGATCACCGGCGTACCCGGCGTGGTCGGCGGAACCGTGTCGTCCACCGGTGGCACGTCACTCGGCGCGTTGCCGTAGATCTTCGTGGTGCCGTCGAACAGCGTCATGTTCTGCACGGTCACCGGGGTGGCGCCGGGCGTCTTGGCGACGTCGGAGTAGGACCAGTCGTTGGTCGGGTCCCAGCTTCCCGAGGAACTGGCGATCCGGAACTGGATCTCCCGGCGGGATTCGGACTGCCCCTGCGGGGAGATGTTCTGCCCGGCGCAGCTCACCTGCACGTAGTAGACGTTGCCGGAGAACTGGGTCGGCCCGGTCGGCGCGGAGCACTGGTTGAACGCCGTGGACAGGGTGAGCTGGCTCGGCGTGGTGTTGCCGTCCAGGGTGAAGTAGTAGCGGAACGAGCCGTTGGACAGCGTCCGGGCCGGCCAGGCCGAGTGGTTGAACACCAACGTCTTGATCTCGGTGAAGTTGGTGCCGGATGCGTTCACCCCGGCCTGCAGGAACATCTCCGGTCCGTCCGGGGTCTCGGCCACCGGGAAGTTGGCCAGCGGGCTGCCGCCGAACTCGGCGTACATCCGGGCCAGGGCGCCGGTGAAGCCGGCGTTGTAGTCCGTGGCGACCTCGTTGCGCTGGAAGTCCTGCCGGCTGTCGGCGTAGGAGTCGTCCGCCGCGCCCGGGCCGCCGACCAGCGCGCCGTAGAGGATGTGCCGGCTCTGCGCCGGTTCGTTGATGTTGTTCGACCAGGAGCCGTGCGCGGTGCGGTGATGCGGGTTGCGCGGCGGGTTGGCGCCGAACCCGACCAGGTACGAGGAGTTGCGCGGGTTCTCGCCCAGCGCGTAGTTGATCTGCCGCACCGCGAAGTCGTGGTAGCGCGCCTTGCGGGTGGTGTCGGTCGTCCAGTCGCTGTAGACGAACGCGGCGAACGCGGTGTTGGCCGCGTACCGCAATGATCCCCAGACGTCCAGGAAGGCCTGGCCGCCCGGCGAGTACCGGACCCGCTGCCCGTTGACGCCGACCGTCCAGTAGTCCAGCCAGCGGTTGGCGTCGTCGATGTACTTCTGGTCGCCGGTGATCCGGGCCAACAGGATGTAGGTGCCGAACGACTTGTCGTCCCAGGCCAGCGCCCACTTGTAGGGCCGCAGCCCGGTGCCCTGCTCGGTGGGCAGCCGGTCGTACTCGGCCTGCGCCTTGGTCAGGTACGCCGCGTCGCCGGTGGCCCGGTACAGCCAGGCCGCGCCCCAGACCAGTTCGTCCTGGAAACCGCTGAACGACTGGTAGAAGCCGGCCGCGTCGGTGATGCACTCGGAGTACTTGCGCCGCACGTTGTCGGCGAAGGTGTAGAGCTGCCGGGCATGGCTGACCAGAGTGTCCGCATAGGACGGGTTGGTCGGACGGAACACCATGGAGCTGGCCGCGAGCGCGGCCGCGGTCTCCCCGGCCAGGTCCGACCCGCCGCAGCTGGCGTCGATCCGGAACGCCGGCCGGGCCATGTTCATCACCTCGGCCGGCCCCCACCAGCCGTGGTCCGGGCCGCCCGCGCCGACCTGCCCGTACAGCACGTTGGGGGCGGTGTGTGCCTTGAGGAAGTAGTCCGTGGCCCACTTCAGGTTGTTCAGCAGGTGGGTGAGCTGGCCGGACTGGGTGTACGCGGAGCGGTACTCCACCGCGCCCCAGGCCAGCATGGTGGCCGAGAAGGCCATCGGGAAGCCGAACTTGACGTGGTCGCCGGCGTCGAACCACCCTCCGGTGAGGTCGACGCCGGCGGCCGCGCCGTCCGACATGGCCGAGTCACCCCGCCAGGAGACCCGGTTCCAGGCCGGTTTCGGACCGGCCTGCTGTGCTTCGTAGAACCAGAGCGACTTCTGCAGCGCCTCGCCGTAGTTGAACACCGCGGCCTGGGCCGGCGGCGCGCTTGGCGCGACGAGCACGGCGCCGAGCGCGAGACCGAGGGCCGCCAGAATCGCTCGCAGTCGCATGTCGAGGTTCCCTTCGCGTCATTGGGAAGGGGGCGGGGTCCGCGCGGCGGGAAGGTGCGGACCCCGCCACCCGGGCTAGGACGGGAACAAGCGGGCGAAGTCGTTCATCGCCATGGCGATGTCCGCCTGGGCCCAGAACCGGTGGTACCGGAAGGTTGGCGCCGCACCGCCGTTGAGGTACGTCTGCACCTGCGGGAACGCCGGGTCCTGGCGGTACCAGGACCGCAACCCGAGGAACGTCGAACTGGCGTTGATCGGGTCGCCGTTGGCCATCGTCCCGGTGAAACCGCTCGGGATGAAGACCGGGTCGTCGAACCGGTTGTAGTCGGTTCGCGGCTCGACCGTGGTGATGCCCCTGGTGTCCTGGTTCGGCGTCGCCCACATCGCGTCGAGCAGGTTCTTCGCCAGGTCACGGGCCGCGGTGTCGCCGGAGCGGGCCGCGTAGTACATCAGGGTCTTTGCCAGTGCCGCGGTGACACCCACGTCCTGGCCCCGTTCCAGGACCGAGACGTGCAGGCCGGCGTTGGCGCCCGGGGTGGTCGGGTTCCAGGTGTCCGGCGCCCCGGACCAGCCGAGCTTGCTCGGCACCGCCCAGGTTCCGGCGGTGGCGTTCACCGTGGTGTTCGCCCGGGCCCACGCGACCCACTTGTCCAGGATGGTCTTCGCGGCCGCGTTACCGGTCACGTTGTAGTACTCCGCGACCCGCTCCATCGACCAGACCTGCATGCCGAACCACTCGTTGCTCGGCGGGTCGTGGTAGACGGGATCGACGTCGTAGAACATCCCGTAGAAGGTCGGCAGTCCGGCCGGCGGGGTGGCGTAGCGACCGGCCCAGCTGTTGGTCGCGCCGCCGGCGATGCCGCCCTCGGCGGACTGCAGCCACCGGTAGAACTCCACCTGCCGGGTCAGACTCTGCGTCCAGTCGGTCACCGCGGACGGTGAGGACGGGCGCAGTGCGGCCACATTGGACAGAGCGAAGGCCGCGAGCGGGTTCTGGTAACCGAAGTGCGCCTGACCGGAGCCGATGCGCCAGGCCCAGCCGCCGTCCAGCGCGCCGCCCCACGCGTAGTACCAGGTCAGCAGGCCGGTCGAGGCGTTCTTTCCGGTGCCGGCCGGACAGGTTGTCGGTCCGACGCAGTTGCCGACCTGCTTGAAGTACTTGTCGTAGAAGGCGTAACGCAGGTAGTCACCCATCTTCGCGGCCTTGGCGATGGTCGGCGCCACCGCACTCGCCTGGTTCTGCTCGGTGGCCCAGACGTTGGCCCAGTACGCCGCCTGGACCGCCCGGGCGTCGGCGTCCGGCGCGTTGGTGTAACGCCATTGCCTCGCGTAGCTGGAATCCTGGATGAACAGCGGGAGGAACCCGTTGGCGCCACCCTGTCCGCTGTTGAACGGCTCCCAGGACGGCTGCGGGACGGTCTCCCACACCGACTCCTGCGGACCGCGCTGGAAGGTGTTGATGTAGGACGGGCTGCCGGTGCGGTCGCCGCGCCGGCCGTAGCCGTACCGGTTGTCCACGTCCAGCAACCAGTGCATGCCGTAGATGTCCCGGGTGCCGTACGCGCTCTGCAGTTCGTTGGCCAGCGGGTCCGGGCCGGTGGCGACGTTGTTGTCCAGCGGCGACGGGTACTGGTTCGGCGTGTCGAACTCGGGCGCGAACGTCGCCGTGTCGTTCGGGTTGTACGCGGCGTTGCTCGGCTGGTCGGTGGCGGTGGGGATGATGTGCGTCTCCATCGACTGCCAGGAGGTGTTGAACCGGGTCCAGTCCCGGGTCGCCTGGCCGTACTGCGCCTCCAGCCAGACCCAGTAGCTGTACGCCTCGGAGGTGGTCACGTGCCCGTAGTCGGGCGCCTCGACGATGAGGGTTTCCACCGAGTGGTACGGAATCGGCGGGTTGTGGCTGCTGAAGTAGCCGTTCGCCGGGTCCTTGATCTTGTTGTACAGCTGCATGAACCGCTGGACGTAGGCGGACTGGTCGTTGTCCGCCTCGGTGACCGCGATCGTCGCCGCGGTGTGCCCGGTGGCGCTCGCGGTGAACACGGCGGTGCCGTTGGCGTTGTCGGCGTCCTCGGCGGCGGCCAGGGTCACGTTCTGCGGCGTGTTCCAGGTCGTCTGGTTGAACGTCAACGTGGCGCCGGCGGACACCGTCAGGTCGGTGTCACCGGAGGTGCGGCTGGTCGCCACGGAGACCGAGCCGGTCGGCTGCTGGGACAGCCGGACGGCGACCGGCGCGGTGGCGCCCTCCGGCACGTTGATCGACGCCGGGGAGACCACGATCGACGGCCCGGTGTTCGGCGTGACCGTCACGTCGACCGGCGCGGAGGTGGTGAACGCACCGCCGTTGTCGGTCGCCCGAGCGGTCAGCACGTAGTTGCCGGCGGCGACGTTCTGCCAGTTGAAGGTGTACGGGCTGGTGGTGTCGGTGCCGAGCGGGGTGTTGTTGGCGAAGAACTGCACCTGCGTGACCGACCCGTCGGTGTCCGACGCGGTCGCGGCCAGCGCGATGTTCGAACCCGCCTGGAAGCTCGCGCCGGTGGCCGGCGAGGTCATCGTCACGGCCGGCGACTGGTTCGCGCCGCCGCAGGTGACGCCGTTGATGGCGAAGCTGGTCGGCGCGGTGTTGGTGGTGCCGGTGAACGTGCCGTTGAAGCCGATGTCGGTGGACTGGTTCGCGGACAGGTTGCGGTTCCAGTCCAGGTTGGTGGCGGTCACGTTGGCGCTGCCGGCGGCCTGGGCCCAGTTGGCGTTCCAACCCTGGCTCAGCCGCTGACCGCTGGGGAAGGCGAAGCTGAGGGTCCAGCCGTTGAGCGGGTCACCGAGGTTGGTGATCCGCACGCCGGCGGTGAACCCGCCACCGCCACCCCAGTTGCTGGCGGTGTAGGTGACCGAGCAGGCGATGGCCTGCGGCGAGATGTCCGATGCCGCTGCCATAGGGGTTGCCGCGAGCAGCATGGCCAGGGTTACGCTTGGGAGCGCTCCCAGCCGTTGGTGCCGTCTCATGTAGTGCTCCAGGTGGTCAGGCCGCGTCCGGGTGGCCGCATGGGTGACGAGCGACAGTCTGGGAGCGCTCCCAGAATACTGTAAACACGTTGTTACCAGGTGATCACCTGAGGTGTCAATGTTTCACCACACCTAAACCGCCTGTCGTGGCACATTGACCGATCGAGCCCGCGGTTCGGGATTGACACGTCCTGGTTACCCAATCGATCCTGGGAGCGCTCCCAATCGCTTTCGGTAACTGAAAGGAGACAGTGGGGCATCATGAGAGCACTCCACAGGGTGGGGGCCGGCGGCCTGATCGCCGTACTCACCAGCGCACTTCTGGTGGTGCTGCCGACAGCACCGGCCGCGTGGGCACACGGCGCGTCGACCTTCCCGCCGTCGCGCACCTACTCGTGCTTCGTCGACGGGCTCGCCGGCGGAAACGGGGGGAACCTGAACCCCACCAACCCGGCCTGCGCCAACGCCTGGCAGCAGGGGGACAGCTTCCCGTTCTGGAACTGGTTCGGCAACCTGATCAGCAACGCGGGCGGCCGGCACCGCGAGATCATCCCGGACGGCAACCTGTGCGGCCCGGCGGACACGTTCGTCAAGTTCCGCATGGCCCGGCAGGACTGGCCGACCACCGCACTACAGCCCGGAGCCAACATCACCTTCCGGTGGAACGCCTGGGCACCGCATCCGGGCACGTTCACCTCGTGGGTGACCAGGGACGGGTGGAACCCCGACCAGCCGCTGAAGTGGTCGGATCTCGAGCCGACCGCGTTCAACACGGTCACCAACCCGCCGCAGAACGGCAGCGGTCCGCACGGCTCGGAGTACACCTGGCCGGCCACCCTGCCGGCGAACAAGAGCGGGCGGCACATCATCTACTCGATCATGCAACGGTCGGACAGCCCCGAGGCGTTCTACAACTGCTCCGACGTGTGGTTCGGCGCGGGCGCGCCGCCGCCACCGCCACCACCGCCGCCACCCCCGCCGGCCGACTGCTCGGTGGCCTACGTCCCGGGAACGTCGTGGAACGACGGTTTCCAGGCCGAGGTCCGGGTGACCAACAACGGCACCCAGCCGGTGTTCGGCTGGACCGTTCGCTGGACCTTCCCCAACGGTCAGCGGATCAACCAGGGCTGGAACGCCGACATCCGGCAGAACGAGGGTGAGGTCACCGCGATCAACATGCAGTGGAACCTCAGAATCAACCCTGGTCAGACGGTGTCCTTCGGCTTCACCGGATCCCATACCGGGACCAACAACGCACCGACGGACATCACCGCCTGCGGCGTCCCGACCGCGGCAGCGACCGCCGCCGCAGCAGCCGATACCACCCTTTTCACCCCCGTCATCCACCGCCTACGCGAGCTCCCGGCCCTCCTGGCCACCCTCGCCAACACCACCCCCCACCACCACCACTAACTCACCCCACCCCCAACCCCGAAGGCCGCCTTCCCCTCCCCCAGAAGGCGGCCTTCGGCCTCCCCGCGAGTCATCGCGGGGCCACTCGCCGGACCGCAACGCGGAACTCGCCGGGCTGGAAGGGGCGACTCACCGGGCTGGAAGTGGGGACTCGCGGGCTTTGGCGGGAGGGTGGCTCGGCGCGGAACGCCGGGCCCGGCTCTGGCCAGGCGACCGACCCGGCGTTCCGGACGGAGTCGGGGACGGCAACCCGGCAAACCACCGGATCGCGCACGAATGGGGAACTCGCCGGGCTGGAGCCGGGGACTCGCCGAGCCTGCACTCTGGGCAATCGGCGAGTCCCCACTTCGAGCCCCGCGAGTTGCCACTTCCAGCCCGGCGAGTTGCCACTTCAGCACACGAACCGCCGGCTCTGGCGCTGGGTTGCCGCTCGGGGTGGGGTCTTGCGGGTAGGCCGAGGCCGCCCGGCTGGGAGCCGGGCGGCCTCGGTGTGCGTGTTGGTTACAGCGGAGGGAAGGCGTTCTGCATCAGCTGGGTCAGCTGAGCCGGGAAGAACGCCCCGGACAGCGGCGCGTTGGGCAGCGCGCCGGACATGTGGTTGTTGTTGCGCGGGTTGCCGGTGTACGTGGGGTCGCACATCCGGTCGAAGCCCTTGCCCTCGTTGTTCGGGATCTCGGTGCTCGACCCGTCCGACTCACCCGGCGGCTTGATCCACACGTAGGCGTCGATCCCGGTGGCCGGAGCCGACCGCGGACGCTCGCCCAGACCGGCACCGGACTGGTTGCACCAGTTGCCGAGGTGGATCCGGCGGTCGATGCGGGACTGGTCCATGAACGTGATCGGGTCGGTCGACGTGCTCGCCGCGGTGGGCCGGTTCGGGCCGCCCCAGCCGTTGCGCGACGTGTCGATCAGCATGCCGACGTTGGCGTCGAAGCACTGCGCGTCGGCCTGCGTCCGGAACGCCTGCGCGAACCCGAGTTCGTCGACGTAGCGGTTGAAGTCGACCCAACCGCCCGACACCTCACGCACCGGCCGGCCGCCGACCACGGTGTTGGCGGTGAAGAACGGCTCCTGCAGCGCGCTGTAGTTGGCGGTGTTGGCGATGAAGCCCCACACGTCGGCCGGCGTGGCGCCGGACGCGTTGGCGGCCTGGCACATCAGCTGGATGGTCGGGTTGAAGTTGTCGTCCCAGCCGAGCCAGCCGTGGTGCCCGGCGTCGATGTAGTTGTACACGTTGGGCACGTCGCCCAGCCGGTTCAACGCGTAGCCGACGCCGGTGACGTAGTTGCCGTTGGCCTTCATCGTGTCGCACTGCGCCACCGCGGTCGGCCGCGGCGCCACGTTGGTGATCAGGTTCGGCAGCGAGTCGATCTCGATGATCGTCACGATCCGCAGGTTGGCGTAGGCCGCCCGACCCAGGATCGCCGCGATCGCGTCGATGTAGTCGGTGCGGTACCGGCCGATTTCGGTCGGGCCCAGCTCACCGTTGGACGCCAGCGCCGAGCAGTCCCGGCCTGGCAGGTCGTAGATCACGACCTGGAACACCAGGGCCTGCGTGCCGTTGGCCGCGTCCTGCCGCACCGCCTCGTCGAGATGGGCGGCCAGACCCCGGCCGCTGGTCGTCCCGGCGATCGCCGCGATCCGGTCCATCCACACACCGGTCGGCTGGTTGGCGATCCGGTTGCCGCCCGACACGCCTGCCACCCGGGCCGACCAGTCCGGGTTCACGTACCCCGTCGCGCCCGCGTACGGGTTGTTCACCCGGTTGCCCGGGTTGGGCGGGTTGCTGGTCGTCGTGGTCGTCGTGGTCGTGGTGGTCGTGGTGGTGGTCGTCGTGGTCGTGGGTCCGCCCGGCGCGCCGGTGCAGGTGGTGCCGTTGATCGCGAAGCTGGTCGGCGCGGTGTTGGCGGTGCCGGTGAAGGTGCCGTTGAACCCGATGTCGGTGGTCCCACCGGTACCGAGGTTGCGGTTCCAGTCCAGGTTCGTCGCGCTCACGACGTTGCTGCCGTTCGCCTGGGTCCAGTTGGCGTTCCAGCCCTGGGACACGCGCTGGTTGCCGGGCCAGGTGAAGGTCAGCGTCCAGCCGGCCAGCGGATCACCGACGTTGGTGATGTGCAGGCCGGCGGTGAACCCGCCGCCTCCGCCCCAGTTGGACGCGGTGTAGTCGACCCGGCAGCCGGGGGCGGCGCCGGCTGGTCCGGCGCTCATCATGGTGATCGTGGCGGCCGCCAGCAGAACCGTCGCGCCCGCGGCCACGAAGGCGCGACCTCGGCGCGCGGCGATGTTAGGTGGTCTGGGGTTGAGCCTCATGGGGATCGTCCTCTTCCTCGACGCCATTGCCGGGCAGCCGTGAACCTGCCCCTTCTGGGAGCGCTCCCAGACCGGGATAGTAACCGGGTTAACACGCCGTGTACAGAGGCGTTGCCGGGCGCAAACATGGGGCATTCGCGGGACGGCTGGAGACCGCGCGGAGCCGGCCCGGCCCCGCGGCGCCTTTCTCAGCCGGCCGCCGATCCGCTATTTCCGCCGATCAGGACGGCGATTTCGGGGTGTTTTCCAAAACGTCCTAGGGGCGCCGAACTCAATCGGCCGAACCGTCGATCCGGCGACACGCCGGCGCCTTGCCGAACGCCTCGTTCAGCGCCGGGTTGGCCTTCAGGTCCTTCGTCGGCCCCTCCACACTGTCGATCTTCGCTAGCCCGGTGCCGACATCGTTGAGCGCGGCCTGGAAACTGCCCGCGTCGGTCACCGGCAGCGCGGCCACCCGGGTCCGGGCGCCCTCGATCGCGGTCTTGATCTCGGTGATCGTGCCCATCGCGCTGTCCACCGCCTGCTGCCCGTCGGCCACCGGCGGTGCCCCGGCGGCGCGCAGTTCGGCCGAAACCCGGTCCAGCGCCTGGGCGACCTGTCCCAGGTAGGCGTCGAAGGCGGTCTTGGCCGCCTGCGGGTCGGTCAGGTCCGCGGCCGGAAGCGCAAGGCCCTGCGCGCCCTGCTCGACGCTCGCGCACACCCGCTCCGCCCAGGCGACCGCCGGGCCCCCGGAGTCGTCCTCGGCGCCGGAACAGCCGGCAACGGCCAGGCCCGAGACGATGAGCGACACCAGGGCGGGCGAGCGACGACGCGACATGCTGTGCGACGTTACAAACGCGCTCCGGACGCGGCAAGCACGACCCCGGCCGGGGGCACAGAATTTGTGTGACAACCACAAAGTATGGCCCGTACCTCCTCCGGAGCCGTCAAAACACTCCACCGGCGCTTTGACACCCGGCCGGGCCGAACTTATCGTGATCCGCCGCGAGACACATTCATTCATGGCTCCCGCGAAGGAATTCGCAAACCATGACGGGGAAACAATCATGGCCGTCAAACCGGCCCGCACGAAAGACCGGGCGAGCGCCCTGTGGGCCGCGTTGCCCCGGGACGTGGTGGTCCGGTTCCGGCCGATGGTCGGGCAGCTCACCCGGGAGATGATCAGCGAGATCCAGCGGGCGGTCCCGGCCTACGCCCAACCCCTCACCGGACGGTTCGGCGCGATCATGACCACCGGCGTCGAGCAGGCCGTGCTTTCGGTCCTCGACTCGGCCGGCACCGGCCGTCCGCTGGACGAAAGCTGGGCCACGGTGTTCCGCCGGCTCGGCCGGGTCGAGTTCTACGAGGGCCGCAGCCTCGACGCGTTGCAGACCGCCTACCGGGTCGGCGGCCGGGTGGCCTGGCGGCATGTGGCCACCTGGGCGCAGAAGCAGGACCTGCCGGTCGGCCTGTTCAGCATCGCCGCCGAGGCGATCTTCGCCTACGTCGAGGAGATCTCCACGCTGTCCATCAAGGGCTACACCGCGGCGGCGGCCGAGTCGGCCGAGCTGGTGGACCGGCACCGGCGCCGGCTGGTCGAGCTGATCCTGACCGAACCGCCGGCCGCCCCTGCGCTCGTGGCCGAACTCGCCGCGCAGGCGCGCTGGCGGGTCCCGGAGACCGTGGCGGTGGTCGTGGTCGAGCAGCGCGACGAGCAGGACGAGCTGTCCGCCATCGCGCTGCCCGAAGAGGTGCTGGCCGACCTGGACGGCCGGTCGCCCTACCTGATCATGGCGGAGCCCGGCCGGCACGAGGAACTGCTCGGCTCGCTGCTGCGGGACCGCACGGCGTGCGTCGGACCCACCGTTGCCCTGGCCGACGCCGCCCAGTCGCTGCGCTGGGCCCGGCGGGCAATGGCCCTGGTCCGGCGCGGGATCATCGCCGCGACCACACCGGTCTGGTGCCGCGACCATCTGGCCACGCTGTGGCTGCTGGCCGACGAGTTCCTGGTGGGCGAGCTGACCAGGCGGGCGCTGGCCCCGCTGACCGGCCTGACCGACAAACAGCGGTCCCGGATCGGCGAGACGATGCTCGCCTGGCTGGACACCCGGGGCAGCGCGCCGGAGATCGCCCGGCGGCTCGGCATCCACCCGCAGACCGTGCGCTACCGCATGCGCCAGGTGGACCGGCTGTTCGGCACCCGGCTGGACGACCCCGCCGCCCGGCTGGAGCTGGAGATCGCGCTGCGGTCCCAGCGTCTGATGTGGACACCGGAGCGGGATTCGGCCGGTATTCGCGGCACCAATAACGACGTCCGGTAAGTACGGTTTTCGCACGCATTTCCCCGGCGCCGGAGCGTTTTTTATCAGCCAGCTACAGTTCGGCTCCGGATTTTCTCCGCCCGGCGACAATCATCACCGAGCGTCAGCACGCCGGCGGGTGCGGTGACCCGACGTGCGCGAACCGCCCGAACCGCACC